>NZ_SOBS01000008.1:0-176618 GCF_004365035.1 Arthrobacter sp. JUb115
GCCTTCCTCGGCGTGCAGCTGGCAGTCTTCGGCGTCTACATGGGTGCCTCCTTCGCCCCGAACCACAAGGGCATGCCGATGGTTCCCCAGGACGCCCGCATCGACTTCTTCTCCCGCCAGGTTCTGACCGGACGCAATGTCATGGCCAAGTCCAGCTGGGGAAACCGCGTGCTCTCCCACGTCTACGGCGGATTGAACTACCAGGTGGAGCACCACCTGTTCCCGTCCATGCCGCGCGCCAACCTGGCCGGCGTCTCGCGCATCGTGCGCCAGTACTGCGACGAGCACCAGGTGCCGTACACCGTGGCCAGTGTCCGCGAATCCTACGCACAGGTGATCACCTACCTGAACAAGGTCGGGCTATCGGCCCGGGATCCATTCGAGTGCCCGATGATCTCCGGTTACCGCGTCAGCGCATAGTTCCGGCTGAAGCAGCAAAGAGCTAGGATCCCTTGCCACCAAAGGCAAGGGTTCCTAGCTCTTTCCCGTCTGCGTCAAGAACAAGCATCTTTTCGCCGTCCTCCAGCTTGGCGGAGGCAGCGCGCGAGAGCCAGTCATCCACGCCTTCGCAGAACATCTTGGTCGAAGCCAGCGCGGCGAATTCCAGGTCTTCGGATGCATTCCAGGTACCGGCGAGGCGGTTGCAGCCATCGCTGCCGGTGACTTTGCCGTCCTCGGACAGTTCCAGCCACGGCTGGCCCTGCTCCTTGGTCCCCCAAAGGCCGACCGGATCTTGCCGTTCCACGCTGGTCTCGCTTTCAGTTGGCTGGCTGGCGCCCGGCTCGCCCGGGGTCGCCCCGCAGGCGGCAACGCCGAAAGCCAAAGACAGTGCCGCGGTGCGCAGGAAGAATCGCTTCATATCCCCCAGCCTAGGTCTTCGGCCCACCCGCTGGCCAGCACCGGATTACGGCTGGGAGTCTACTGGCTGGGTAGGCTCCTTCGGCCCGGCAACCTCGATTGCCCCCGTCACAGTACGCTGCACGCCGGTGCTGACGGGAACGACTTCTTCGGCAACTGGCTTGCTGCGGGCAGCATGGCTATGGCGCAGATCGAGGATACCGACCAGCAAGGTGGCCAGGACCAAGAGTGAAATGGCAGCGAATGAGAGCGCCATGGCGATCGAGTACCCGGCTACGTGGTTCATGCCGTAGAAGACAGCGGTAATCACCGCAATGCCCACCGCAGTGCCCACGCGCTGGGAAGTCTGCATCAAGCCGCCGGCGCTGCCGGAGTTGGCCACGGGAACTTCCATGAGGGTCAGAGCCTGGTTAGGCGAAATGATGAAGCCCTGGGCTACGCCGATGAAGGCCAGCGAAAGCAGCATCCACCAGATGCTCAGCAGCCCGCGATCCTCCAGGACCACCACGGCAATGGTGGCCAGCAGGCCGAACAGGGCGCTGAGAATGCCGCCAATGACCATTTTCCGCCCCACGGTCATGACATAGCGTCCGGCGATGTCGGAGCTGAAGGCGGAGAGCAGAGCCGCGGGAAGGCAGATCAGCCCTGCCTGCAGGGCACTGAAGCCCTGGGATTGCTGGACGTAAATGGCCACCAGCACCCAGACGCTGGAAACACCCATGAAGTACAGGCCAGCGATGAGCGTGCCGTTGGTGAAGCTGCGGATCTTGAACAGGGCCAATTCCACCATTGGTTCGCGCCCGAGCTTCTTGTACTTCTTCTCCCACCAGACCCAGAGCACCATGACCAGCACTGCCAAGGCCAGCAGCGACCAGAGCCATGGGGTTTCGCGGCCCTGGACGAATGGCAGGAGCAGGGCGAAAATGCCAACCGCCAGCAGGAGGCCGCCAACGGGGTCCAGATCCACCTTGCCCGCTGGCTTGTTGAACAGCGGCTTGGGCAGCCACAGCAGCGCCAGGACGATGGCCAGCACGCCGACCGGGACGTTGATCAAGAAGGTGGCACGCCAGCCGGCGTCTTCGCCAAACCAGTTGATCAGCAATCCGCCCAGCACCGGCCCAATAGCTACCGAGAAGCCGACGGCGGTGCCCAGCAGCCCGTAGGCCCGGCCGCGGGCCGCGCCACGGAAGTGCTGCTGGATCATGCCCATCACTTGGGGGTTGAGCAGGCCCGAGCCAATGCCCATGATGAAGCGGGCAATGTTCAATATCAGTGGATCCGCGGCCAGCCCTGCGAGGATGCTGGCGGCTGTGAAGATTGCCAAACCTGCCACGAACATCACGCCGCGGCCCAGCAGGTCGCCGGCGCGTCCGGCAGCGACCAGCACCACGCCGAAGGTCAGCGCATATCCTGCCAATACCCACTGCAGGTCCGCCTCGGTGGCGTGCAGGGTGGAACCGATGGCAGGAAGAACCACGTTGACGATGCTGACCGAAACCAGCGACATGAACATCGCTGCCAGCAGCACGCCCAGCAATCGCCATCGCGCTCCGGCCGAGAGTTCTTCAGCAACTGGTACCGGATGCGGCTTGCTCTGGGACATGGGTCAACTTTCAAACGAATTCCAGGCCGCACAATCCTGCGGTCCTTCAACCTACAGCGTTGGCCAGCTGGCTAATATTCCCTGTCGAAATGCTTATTTCATTCTTTGTGGTCTTCGGCGGCCCGGTTGAGCTCGAGCATCTGCGCAATAGCCAGCAACCGCAACTCGACGACTTCCCCGAAAAGGTCATCGCTGTCCTGCTGCGGCAGCTCGAGCGCTTGGCGTGCCAGCGGTGTCGGAACTTCCGGGTAGGCGTCAAGCAATTGGACCGGCACCAGCGAGCTCACGTAGTCCGGGCTGTCCTTCGAGCGGCGGTCATAGTAGTAATCCACATGCATCACGAAACCCAGGACATCCCGTTCCAGGGCGCGGACCATGGCCACTGCCTGCTTGAGCGTCAGCCCGATATCCACGAAGAAGGCGAGGATCCGTTCCATCAATTCATTGCGGAACGGGCCGGGCTCCACCTTGAGCTTTTCGTCGAGCGTCAATTGCGAAGCCCGGGGGTAGGCCCGGTAGGCCCGGCGCGTTGCGTTGTATGCTTCGGTCACCCCGAGCTTCCAGTCGTTGCAATCGAACTCGATCAGCGGATTGATCGAAATGAAGCGCCCTACCGCCAGGTTGATGACTTCTTGGCGATCCGCCACGTAGTTGTACAACGCCCGCGGGGTGACATTGAATTCGGCCGCAAGACGGTGCATGGTCAGCGCGTCGTAGCCCTCGGCACCGGCGATTTCCAAGGCCTTCTGGGCCAGCTGCTCTTTGCTCAGGGACTGGAACTCAGAGTCCTTGCGCGGGCGCCCGCGACCACGTTTTGTCGGTTCAGGAGAGGAATTTTCCTTATTCTCGGCCATGTCACGAGGATATACGCATTTTCTCTGTAAATTCCCGTTAAGCGCCTACAAGTATTGAAACTCCTAAAACAGGGCCAGCAATTTCCTGGCTCGCTCGTGCCACATGCCAGCAGCTAGCGCAAGATGTCCTACGGCGAAGCTCATGCCGCCAGCAAGCCACGGCCAGGCCAGGACCGCCCCGTAGGTTCCTGGCAGCGCAGCGACGAATCCAGCGGCCATCACCAGCAGGCCGGCTGCGACCAGCGCAATATGAGCCAGCTTCCAGCGGAAGGGCAGCAGCATCGCCAGCACGGCCAGCAGCGCGGCCGGAGCCACGATCAGCCATGGCGCAGCGCTGAAGCCGGCCAGGCCTTGGTAGCTGGCATACCCCAGGACCAGGATCAGCAGCACCGCCGCGCACACCAGCCAGCCGGGCCCGGGGCTTGCCATGGAACCGCGCATCATCAGCAGCGGGGTGAAAACCTGTGCCCAGAGCAGCACGGTCACCGGAATGAAAAAGAGCGAGAGCTGTCCGCCACCGGCCGCGCAGATAACGGTCATGATCACAGCCCCGAGGATGTGGATGGTAGTGCCGGCACTATTGGGCAGCCACAACGGAACCAGGCTGAGGATGACCGGAATGAACGCCAGCCAAATCAGCTGGGATCCGATCAGCAATTCGAGTTGCCCCAGCAGCCCGCCAACTCCCCCGGCAACAAAGCCGAAGCTCTGTTCGTTGGCCAAGGCGGCTTGCGGCGGGGCGAAAAGCACCACCATCAGGGTCAGCAGTGCGAGAGCGAAAATTGGCCACGCCAGAATACGCGTCAGGAAGTACTTGCCGCTGCCCACTTCCAGGGCTTCGGGCTCATGGCGTTCGAATTTGAGCGCACGCGAGGCAGGCTCGCCGAGCAAGCGGACCAAGTCGCTCTTGCGGCGTCCGCCGCCAGGCAGGCGGAGAATTTCCTGCTTGGTGGTTTCAATGACTTCGTTGCGTTCTTGCAAAGACAAGAAATCCAGCGCACGGCGAAGTTGCTCCAGGTAGTTGCGGGCGGCGCGCGGCAAGTAGGGCTTCATGCCTTTTACTCTACGTGCTCCGGCCCCTGGGCCGACGCAGGCAAAATGGGGCAACGCCAGTGGCGTTGCCCCATCTGCCCGAAGCCGGTCAGCTGCTGCGGGCTACTTGCCTGCGCCGGCGGTCAGGCCGCCGACAATGTACTTCTGCAAGAACAGGAACAATGCCATCACCGGGATCGCTGCCAGTACCGCACCGGCAGCGAAGACCGACCAGTTGGAGGTGAACTCCTCCGAGACGTAGGAGTACAGACCCACAGCCAGCGTCTGGTTCTCCGGGGAGACCAGGATGACCGAAGCGATCACGAAGTCCGAGGTGCTGGAAATGAAGGACAGCAGGCCCACGACGGCCAGGATCGGTGCCACCAGGCGCAGGATCATGGTGAAGAAGATGCGGGCATGGCCAGCACCATCGATCTTCGCCGCTTCGTCGATTTCCACCGGAATGGTGTTGAAGAAGCCGTACATCAGATAGGTGTTCACACCCAGTGCCCCGCCCAGGTACACCATGATCAACGCGATCTGGTTGTCGATGCCCAATACCGGGAAAACATCTCCTAGCGAGGTGAGCAGGATGAAGATCGCCACCACGGCCAGCAGCTGCGGGAAGATCTGTACGATCAGCAAGCTGACCAGGCCCACGCGGCGGCCGGTGAAGCGCATCCGCGAGAAGCTGTAGGCAGCCAATGCTCCGAGGAACACCGAAGCGGCCGCCGTGGTCAGTCCGATCACCAAGGTGTTGATGAACCAGGCGCCGAAGGGACGCTGCTGATTCTGGAACAGCTCCACATAGCTGTTGAAGCCGATGGTGGTGAACAATCCATTGGAAGACAGCAGGGTTCCGTTGGGGTTCAGCGAGGCCGAGAGCACGTAGAGCAGCGGGAAAGCCGCATAGATGCACAGGGCCACGCCGATCAGGTGGCGCCACCCGGTGGAGGCGAACCATTTGCCCAGGCCCTGGCGCCCGGCGCGCCCCTTGGGTGCGCGGGCTACCGGCCTGCCGGTGATTTCGGTGCTCATTAGTTCAGCTCCTCCAGTGCCTTGGTCTGCTTGAAACTGATAATCGAGATGATCGCGACGATGACGAAGATGATGATGGAGAAGGCGCTGGCCAAGCCGTAGTCGCGCTGGGAGCCAACGAAGGCCACCTTGTAGACCATGGAGATCAGGATGTCGGTGGATCCCACGTTCAGTCCTGCATCCTGCATGCGCGGCCCGCCTTCGGTGAGCATGTAGATCACGTTGAAGTTGTTGAAGTTGAAGGCGAAGGAGCTGATCAGCAGCGGAGCCACCGAGACCAGCAGCAGCGGCAGCTTGATCAACCGGAAGATCTGGAACGGCTTCGCCCCGTCGATGGTGGCCGCTTCGGAGAGTTCATTCGGAATGGACTGCAGCGCCCCGGTGCAGACCAGGAACATGTACGGGAACCCGAGCCACAGATTCACCCAGAGCACGGAGAACTTCGCCAGCCACGGGTCGGTCAGCCAAGGGATCTGCGCTCCGCCCAGGAGCACCTGGTTGACGAACCCGAAGTCGCGGTTGAGCATGCCCGCCCAGACCAGCCCGCCCAGGAACGCAGGGAATGCGTAAGGCAGGATCGAGATGACGCGGTAGACCTTCCGCCCCTTCATGCGCATGTCGTTGAAGACAATCGCCAGGAACAGCCCGAGGAAGAAGGTGGTCGCCACCGACAGGAAGGCGAAGGCGAAGGTCCACACGGTGACAGAGAACAGTGCATTGCGGATCGACGAGTCGGTAACGGCACGGGTGAAGTTCTCGAAGCCCACGTTAATGGACCAGCCGGGCATCAGCTGCGAGCCGTCCTGCGCGGTATACGCGCCCACGCCGGTGTCCCGGTACACCACGCCGGTCTTCTGATCGGTCATGGTGTCCGCGGCTTCATCATGCTTGATGGAGGAAGTGTACTGGTAGGCGGTGCGGCCATCACTGGTGCGCAAGGTGCCATCAGCCGGGTTCTCGGTGAATGGAACGGCCAGCGAGGTGACTTCCTGCTGGCGGCCCAGCAAATCGGCGAAAGCCAGTTCGGAGTAGTCCCCCAGGCCAGCGGGGTCTACCGGGGCGAAAGGATCATCCGCATCGCCGAGCAGCTGCTGGCCATCGCGGTCAATGAGCATCGCCAGCCCGTCTTGCCCCTCGAGGATGGAGACCGGGTAGCCGGCTGATCCCTCGACGCGGTTCTGGTTGGATTGCAGCAGCGCGCTGATCGCGTCATCCTTATCCGAGTTGTGCCCCGAACCGTAGTTGGTGAAGGCGATGTACCCGGTGTAGCCGATCACGAAGACCTGGAAGATCAGCAGGAAGATGGTGCCCGGCAGCAGGTACTTTGCCGGCAGCCATCCGCGCTTGAAGTAGACCACGTTGATCAGCACGGCAATGGCCGCGATCACCGCGGCGATCGCCCAGGCTTCGCGCCCCAGTGCGGTGAAGACCGCGAAGAGTGCGGTCGCATCGACGATCGCCACCAGGATGATCTTGGCGAGCATGGCGCCAGTGGAGGTGCTGGTGGCGTTGGCGAAGTGCCTGGCTGCCAGTGACAGCTTGGGCTTCGTCTCCTCGGTGCCGGGTTGCGGCCCTTGGCGGGCGGTCTTTGTCATCTTCCAGATGTCCCTGTCGATCAAGTGCAGTTAGCGCTGGTGCATTGCAGGCGCTGGAGCCCGGAGAAGTTCCTCCCGGCCCCAGCGCTCATCGTTGTGCCTGGTGGCAGGCGTTCCTACTTTGAGATGGCCTTTTCGATATCCGAGGTCATCTGCTTCCAGCGCTTGGCTGGATCGGCCTTGCCGGTGATGATCTCGGCCTCGGCTACGCCCCAGAACTCCCATACGGCAGCCATTTCCGGGATGTTCGGCATCGGCACGCCGTTGGCGCCGACCTCGCCGAAGGCAGCGATGGTTTCATCGGACTTGGCCGCTTCGAAAGCCGCCTTGTTTGCCGGCGGACGGTTGCCTACCTCGTACAGTTCGGTCTGGACTTCTTCGGTGCCGATGTAGTTGGTCAGGAATTCGGTAGCGGCCAGCAGGTTCTCGGTCTTCGCGGAAACGAAGAAGCCCTGCACGGCTACGAATGGCTGGGCTTGTTCGCCACCGGCCGATGGAATCGGGTCGATTTCCAGGTTGATCTCAGCTTCTTCCACTGCTTCCACGTTCCATGGACCGGTCAGGAAGAATGGCGAGTCGCCGGAGACGAACTTCTCCTTGGCGATGTCCCCGTCGAGGCTGGTCTTCAGGTTGCCTTCTTCGCCCTCTTCAGCCAGCCACTTGGCGAATTCGATGCCGCCCTCGTTGCCGATCTGCAGATCTGCCGGGTCATAGGCGCCCGTATCATCGGTGCCGAACACCGGTGCGCCGAAGGAGGTCTGGAACGGGTAGGCGTGGAATGGATCGCCGACATCAGAGACCTGCACCAGGAACGGGAATTCGGTGCCGGCCTTCTCGCCGGCGGCAATCATGTCATCGAAGCTCGTCGGAGCTTCCTTGACCAGATCCGCATTGCGCAGCAGGGCCAGGTTCTCGGTGGCATAGGGAACACCGTAGGTGTTGCCCTCGTAGCTCATTGCGTTGACGGCCACGTCCTGGAATTCGCCGGCCTTGTCGCCCAGCTCAACTGGCTGCACGACGCCGTTGTTGACCAGGTTGCCCAGCCAGTCGTGGGCGCCGATGGTGATATCCGGCCCCTTGCCGGTAGGAACCTGGCGCAGGAAGTCTTCCTGGATCTTGGAGAAGTCCTTGATCACCAGGTCCACCTTGACCCCGGACTGCTTCTCGAAGTCCGCCGCGGCCTCCTTCAGCACTGGTTCGCGGTTGGCATCCACCCATACGGTCAGCTTGCCGCCGGAGGCTGCTGCCGGGGAGGATTGCGCCGTTGCGGGGCTGGAGGAAGCTGCTGGCTCGCTGGTGCCAGACCCGCCGCAGGCGGTGAGCGAGAGTGCGGCAATGGCCGTCAGTGCTCCGCCGAGAAGCCAAGGGTGCTTATTCACCTTCATGGGATGTCCTTTCGTGACAACTGTGTCATCAGGGACCGGGTCGGCCGCGATTTCCGCTGGGCCTGCCGGTCGGGTCTTTAGTGGTGCGAGTAACACATTGATTGTAAGCGTTTACAGCGTGGCACAGATCATGAAAATTGACAACAACGCCGATAAAATCAGTTTTTATCGGCCGAGGCGCGAATTCAGACCTCGCCATGGAACGAGGGCTTTGAAGCATAATTGCAAGCGTTTACAAACTGTGGTGAATCATTTATCGTTACCGTCATGACTTCAATTCGTTCAGCAGCTGATTCCCTTGTGCAATCCGAAGACTCGCAGTGGTGGCGCTCCTCGGTGATCTACCAGATCTACCCGCGCTCCTTCGCCGATTCCAATGGCGATGGGATGGGCGATCTGCGCGGCATTACCCAACGCCTGGAAAGCATCGCTCAGCTTTCGGTCGACGCGATTTGGCTGTCGCCATTCTTCACTTCCCCGCAGAAGGACGCCGGATACGACGTATCGGACTACTGCGATGTGGATCCGCTGTTTGGAACCCTGGAGGACTACGACGCGATGGTCGCCAAGGCCCACGCATTGGGCCTGCGCGTCATCATCGATTTGGTTCCGAACCACTGCTCGGACCAGCACCCGTGGTTCCAGGAAGCGCTCAAGGCGGCGCCCGGCTCCCCCGAACGCGACCGCTTCATCTTCAAGGACACCCCGGCAACCGGGCGCCCGAATAATTGGGATTCGGTCTTCGGCGGCCCGATGTGGACCGAAACCAGGAATCCTGATGGCAGCGCCGGCCAGTCCTACCTGCATATCTTCGACTCCTCGCAGCCGGACTTCAATTGGCACAACGAGGAAGTGCGCGCGATGTTCCGCGACGTCCTGCGCTTCTGGCTGGACCGGGGCACCGACGGCTTCCGCGTTGACGTGGCCCACGGGCTGATCAAGGCCGAGGGCTTGCCGGACTTCACCCCGGACCCATCCGGAGCTTCCATGGGCGGCACCGACGAACTGGCTCCGTGGTGGGGCCAGGATGGCGTGCATGAAATCTACCGCGACTGGCGCAAGGTCATGGACGAGTACGACGGCGAGCGCGTGCTGTGCGCCGAGGCATGGGTCAACCCCTTGTCGCTGATGGCCAAGTGGGTGCGCGAGGACGAGATGCACCAGGCTTTCAACTTCCCTTATCTCTCTTGCGACTTCGATGCCCAGCAGATCCGCGAAACCATCGACCAGTCCCTGGAGGAGTTCGGCAAGGTCGGTGCCCCGAGCACCTGGGTGCTCTCCAACCATGACGTGGTACGTCATGCGACCCGCTTGGCGCTGACCGATGAGAACCCGCAGGGCGAGGGCATCGGCCCGAACACCCCGAACCTGCCGGAGGCTGCCGTGGGATTGCGTCGCGCTCGTGCTTCCAGCGCGTTGATGCTGGCCCTGCCAGGTGGCGCCTACATCTACCAGGGCGAAGAGCTGGGCCTGCCAGAAGCCGTTGAACTGCCAGATGAGGCGCGCCAGGATCCTACCTGGTTGCGCACCAATGGCGAGCGCTATGGGCGTGACGGCTGCCGGGTGCCCTTGCCCTGGGAAAGCGGCAAGCCCGCTTTCGGCTTCAGCGCGACCGGTGAAAGCTGGCTGCCGCAGCCGGCAGGATGGGATTCCTATGCCCGCGATGCGCAGGCCGATGACCAGCCTTCCACGCTGAACCTGTACCGCCGCCTGTTGCAGCTGCGCCAGGATCACGCACTGGGCACCGGCACCCTGGATTGGGTCGAAGGCACTGCGGATGATGTTCTGGCTTTCGCCAACGGCCCTGTGCTGGTCGTGGCCAACTACGCTGCAACTGCACAGCCTTTGCCTGCCGGTGCGCAGGGCGCCACCGAACTGGTGCGCAGCCAGAGGGAGATTTCGGCGGAACCGGGAATGATTCCGGGCGAAACCACGCTCTGGTTCCAGTTGCCGTAGCCGGCAATCTGCTGACCGGCTGCAGCCGCACCGGGTAATGTTGGGCAGGAGCCGTGGCCAGGGGAAGGGATTTCCCCTAGCCACGGCTGTGCCCATGAAGGAAGGAAGAGAAGTGGCCGGGATCAAAGACGTCGCACAAGCCGCTGGCGTATCCATTGCCACCGTCTCGCGCGCATTATCTGGCCGGGGTTCTGTCTCCGCGTCCGCGCAGGAGGCTGTGCAGCGCGCCGCCGCCGAGCTGGGCTATGTGGTCTCTTCTTCCGCGTCCGGGTTGGCCTCGGGACGCACCCGCAACATCGGCGTGCTCGTTCCGGTGATCAACCACTGGTTCTATGCCTGCGTGCTGGAAGGCATTTCCAGCCGCTTGATGGACGAGGGCTATGACACCACCCTCTATCAGCTGACCAAGGACCGCACCCAGCGCGAGAAGATCTTCTCCGATTTCCTGTTGCGCCAGCGCGTGGATGCGGTGATCGCGGTCAACGTCGAGTTGGCTGGGGACGAGGTCCAGGCGCTGCTGGCCATGGACAAGCCCCTGGTTGGCGTGGGAGGCCCGCTTCCCGGCGTGCCGACCCTGCACGTGAATGACGAAGCGATTTCTGCCCTCGCGACCGGGCACCTCATCTCCCTGGGCCATGAACGCATTGGCTTCATCGGCGGCAACGCGGAAACCGATGTGGATTTCATGGTGCCCACCCACCGCCGCACCGGCTACGAGCGGGCGCTGGCCGAGGCTGGACTTGAACTGGATGAGTCGCTGTTCGCCAGCGCGGACTTCTCCATGGCCCAGGGCTACGCGGTGGCCAAGCAGCTGCTGGGCAACCCGGCATCCCGTCCGACGGCAGTGTTCGCAGCCAGTGATGAAATGGCCATTGGCGCGATCCTGGCCGCCCGCGATCTCGGTTTGCAGCTGCCCCATGACCTGTCGGTCATCGGCGTGGACAATCACGACCTGGCCGAGCTCTTCGGCTTGACCACCGTCGAGCAGCGTCCGCATGAGCAGGGGCAGCTGGCGGTCGCCATGCTGCTGCGTGCTATCCGCGGCCAGGAACCGGCGCAAGCCCACGAGTTGGGCCATCGGCTGATCGTGCGCTCCTCCACCACCCGCCCCGCCCAGTAGCCGGCCAAGCATTCGGTCCCCGCATGCCGGCGGCCTAGGCGCAATCGATGGCGGCGGCCGGAAATCGGCGGTGCAGCAAGCTGCCCGCCGCATCTGCCCACTGATCGCCAAACCACCGGTCGCCAGACGCGCAAATGCCCGCGCAGGCCCAGGATCGCTTGATCCCTTGCCTGCGCGGGCATTGTGCTGCCGCGGAACTAGTGCGCCACGCGCGAGTCAGCCTGTTCGCCCTCGATTTCTTCCACGTGCAGGTTGCGTCCACGGGTCTCGCCCACCCAGAGCACCGCTGCCACGGAAATGATGGTCAGCACCATGATGTAGATGGCGATCGAGATCGAAGAGCCTGTGGCCTCCAGCAGGATCTGCGCCACGGTGGCCGCGAAGGCGCCGCCCAGAATGGCGCCAATGGCGTAGCCAATGGAAATGCCCGAGTAGCGGATCTGCGCCGGGAACATCTCCGCGTACATCGCCGACTGCGGGCCGTAGGACAAGCCCAGGCCAACGGTCAGCACGAAGATCGCAATGGTGTACAGCACAATGTTTCCGGTGTCGACCATCAGGAACATCGGGATCATCCAGATGAACACCAGCGCGTAGCCGATCACGAAGGTATTGCGGCGCCCGATCTTGTCCGAGAGCCAGCCGCCGACCAGGGTGAAGATCAGCCAGCCCACCGAACCGACGGTGGTAGCCAGGAGGATCGGTGCCACCGGCATCTCGAGGACCTTGGTGGTGTAGGAAATGAAGAACGCGATCACCAGGTAGCCGGCGGCGTTGTTCGAGATGAAGATCAGCGCTGCCTGCAGGACCTGCTTGGAATGGCTGGTCATCAGCTCGCGCAGCGGGGTGTGCTCGGAAGCCTTGCGCTGGGCGAGCTGCTTGAAGACCGGGGATTCCTCAACCGCACGGCGGATCATGTAGCCCACGAAGATCAGTGCAATGGAGAGCAGGAACGGGATGCGCCAGCCCCATGCGGCGAATTCTTCCGGGCTCATGGCAACGCGCAGGATGTAGAGCAGGCCGGTAGCCAGGATCATGCCGATGGGCACGCCGATCTGCGGGTAGGCGCCGAAGTAGCCGCGGCGATTCTTCGGTGCGTGCTCTACCGCCATTAAGGCTGCACCGCCCCATTCGCCACCGGCCGAGAAGCCCTGGACCACGCGCAGGAGCACCAACAGGATTGGCGCGGCCACGCCAATGGACGCGTAGGTTGGCAGCAGGCCGATGGCAGCGGTGGCAACGCCCATGAGGATCAGGGTGAGCACCAGGATGCGCTTGCGTCCGTAGCGGTCGCCCAGGTGGCCGGCAACCACTGCGCCCAGGGGACGGAAGAAGAAGGAGATGCCAATCATTGCGAAGGATAGGATCTGCGCGACACCCGGATTCGACTGCCCCAGGGGCTCGAGGAACAGCGGGGTCAGCAGCGTCGCGGTGAGCTGGGCGAAGATGAAGAAGTCGTACCACTCAATGGTGGTGCCCACGAGGGTTCCGGCAAGAACCCGGCGCTCCTCCTGGGTGCGAGAGACAGTCGATGACATGTGAAGACCTTTTGCGAGTTGTATACCGACCGTTCGGACGGTTTATGTCGGACACCATCATAAGCGCAGAGTGAAGCAGATCACAAGATCTATCCAAATGGTGACCAGCTCCAGCCAGGCACCCTCTCCCGAAACGGGCTGGGAATTCGGTGTTCTAATAGAGAACGACTAAAATCGGATATAGATCACCGACCGCTATGTCCCCCGGTTCACTACGAAGGCCCTCGACGACGTTCCAGCAGCGCCGCACGCCAGATTGAAGAGCAATGCCTACCTCCCAGACGCTTTCGCGTGGAATCCGCGTCCTTGAAATCGTCGCCAATTCCCCGGTCAACCTTTCCATCGCGGAAATCGCCGCGAAACTGGAAGTCCACCGCTCCATTGCCTACCGCATCATCCGCACCCTGGAGCAGCATCACCTGCTCAACCGCGACGAGGCCGGGCACATCCGTTCCGCTTCCGGCTTGGCCGTGCTCGCCCGCTCGGTCCAGCGCGACCTGCAGGCGGCCGCCACCCCGGAACTAACCGCGCTGGCCAACGAGCTGTCGATGACTGCTTTCGTAGCCGTCTGGGAACACGACCTGTGCACCACGTTGCAGTCGGTCTCCCCGTTGAACTCCCAGCGCGCGATCGTCCACCGCCCGGGCTCGGTGCACGGCATGGATGTGGGAGCTGCCGGCATCGCGATCCAGTCGCGCTATGCCAAGGCGGAGTGGGATGCCCTGGACACGGGCATCGAGTACCGCGAAGCTGCCGTCGCGGCCCGGGTTGACGGCTATGCCACCAGCGAGAACGAAGTCATCCAGGGCGTGACCTCCATTGCCGTTCCGATCCAGCATTCCGGGCAAACCCCGGCGGCCTTGGCCGTCGTCTTCGCCGCCAGCACGGTCGGCGGGTACGAGCGCATGATCGAGGAACTCAAGCACGCAGCGGCGCGCATCAGCGAAAAGCTCGCGCACTAGCAATTCCCGGCGGGGAAAGAAGAATCCCGTTGCCCTTCGCCTGCTGGGCGAGGTGCAACGGGATGCTTCTTATCCAGCTTTGCTGGCCGGCCGCAAGATGCGCAGAGTTCTTGCCCTAGCGGACGCGGGCCAGCGACGGGGACTTCGCGACAACGATCTTCATCGCCACAGCGGCCAGGAAGATCACCAGCGCGCCACCGGTGGAGACCCAGAAGGCGCCGAGGTAGCCCAGGGTCTCGGCGAAGACGCCGGCCAAGCCGTTTCCGATCGCGGTTCCCACAACAATGCCGGCAGAGAGCATGGTCATTACGGTGGACAGTCGCTGCGGCGGAGCGACTTCGCCGCCCAGGGTCATGACCGTGACGATCACCGGCCCTACCGCAAATCCTGCGATGAACAGGGCAACGAGCATCAGCGGGACATTGCCGGCCACGTGCAGCCCGAAGCTGAGCACGGTCAGCGCCGCACCGCACAGGATCCAGCGGTTGATCTGCTTGAAGGCCTGCGGCCAAGCGGCCACGGAGATCGCGGCAATCGCGCTGGAGAAGCCCATGGCGCCATAGAGCAGGCCGCCGGAGTTGGAATCGCCCTGCGCCCCGGCAAAGGCCAGGGTACCGGCCGCCGAGGAACCGAAGACCGTGCCCAGCGCCATCATGCCCAGGACCAGGGCGCCGATCGCGGCAACCTGCGCGCCGCTGATCGAGACCTTGGGAGTGTGCTCGGCGGTTCTCGCCGGCTTCACCGCATTGCCGGTACGGTGCGAGGCGAACACCGGCACCAGCACCAGGGTCAGCAGGGCGGCAAGGTAGAGCGGCAGCACCGGATCCACCAGGGATGCCAGCAGGCCCACGGCAACCGGGCCGAAGACGAAGCCCAGTTCATCGAACATGGACTCCAGGCTCAGTGCCGCCGAAAGGACCTTGTGGTTCTTCTTCTGCTGGCGGGTGATCGCAATCCAGCGGACGCGGGACATCGGGCCGACCTGCGGGCCGGTAGCACCGGTGGCCAGGCACATGATCGAGAGCAAGGCCGCGGACATATCCGGTCCCGAGTCGGCAAAAAGCGTCAGGGCAACCAGCAGGATGGTGTGGATGACCGCGACAGTGGTCAATACCGGACGCTGGCCCACCCGGTCAGCCAGATAGCCGATGCTCGGACCGCCAATGGCGGACCCCAGGCCAACCATGGCCGCGGCCAAGCCGCCCATGGCATATGAGCCGGTGGTAGCAGTTACCAGGGTCATGGACCCGATGGTGAGCATCGCCAGCGGGAGGCGTGCAAGGAAAGTAAGCGGCAGGAAGGGTGCTCCTACCAAAGGAACTAACGCGGAGTATCCGGACATCTTCTCGGATTCCTCACTGTTTTCCTTCGACAAAGTAGGCTGAGTCAACAAAACTCCATGACGAAGCGTGCGTCGTCCCACACCCCCCGACGCACAAAATTTCCCAGGCATGCCTGATGGCACTACTTTCAAGATAGCTACTGCCTTGGGGCAAGTCCAATCTATCCAGCCAAGATCACAGTGCCGTCGCGTTCAATGGTGGAACCGTGTTGGGTCTTGCTGACCGAAATCCGATTGGTGATGCGCTGCTTCATTTCTGCCACGTGGGAGACCAAGCCGATGGTCCGTCCCCCGGCACGCAAGTTTTCCAGCGCCTGCATGACTTCTTCCAGCGTCTCGGCATCCAGCGAACCGAAGCCTTCATCGACGAAGAGCGTCTGCATGTCCACGGCCCCGGAATGGTGCGAAATGACATCCGCCAGGCCCAGTGCCAGGGCCAGCGAGGCCATGAAGGTCTCGCCTCCGGAGAGCGTCTGGGTTTCCCGGCGCTTCCCGGTCCACGAATCGAGCACCTGCAACCCCAACCCGGACTTCGAATTGCCCTGCTTGGAATCATCATGGTGCAGCGAGTAGCGGCCGCCGGACATCATGCCCAGGCGCTGCGTTGCGGCGATGGCCACTTCCTCCAGCCGGGCCGCGAGCACATAGGTGCTCAGCGTCATCTTGTAGAGGTTCTCTCCCCCGCCACGAATCACTTCAGCCAATCCGCGCAGCCGGCGGTAGTCCTCGATGACCGGGCCTGCCTCGGTCCGCTGGCGTTCAAGATCAGTGGCTGCTTGCTCGTGGCGAGCGAGCTGGGTCTGCGCCAGCACTTCTTGTTCCCGCGCCGCTTCGAAGCATTCTTCGGCGAGGGAAGAGCGCAGCTTCGCTTCGGCAATCCCTTCTTCGCTTGGCCCTTCCAGGCCCTGCGCGGATAATTCCTGGGCCTTGCGGCAGTCCTGCGACGCTTCAAGCGTGGCAATGGCACTGGCCAGATCGGCATCGGCACGCTGCAGCTGGCGCAGGCGCTCGCGTTCGGCGCTGTCCAGCAAGGCGGCCTCGAAGGCAGCCGGATTCTCGAAACCGGCGGCCGTGCGCTGGCTATTCCAGGTGGCCTCGGCCTTCTCCAGCGCCTCGCTAGCCTCAAGGAAACGACGCAGGTGCTGCACTGCGCTGGCCAAGCCCTGGGACGTGGCGGACAGCTGCGCCACAAGTTCGGCCAGGTTCTCCCGGCCTTGGCGCAGCTGCTCCAGCTTGGCATCGAGTTCTGCCAGCTGGGTTTGCAGGGACTGCGCACGCTGCTTCGCTGTGGCGTGCTCGAGCACCGCCTGGGATGCCCGCGCGTTCTGCTGCTCGGTACGCTGGCGCACCGCGTCCAGCTTTGCCACGCGGGCAGCGATTTCTCCTTGCTGCTTCTGCTCCCGTTCCAGCCCGGCCTGCGCCGTGGCAAGCTCCGTCCGCAGGTCCGCGACCGAGGCGTCGCCCGCGGCTTCCTGCGCGGCCTGGAACTTGGCCACCAGGGTGTCGCGCGCCTGCGCGGCCCGTTGCCCGGCAGCTCTTGCCGCAGCCACCGCGGCTTCCAGCGCTTGGATCTGCTCATCGTCGATCAGCGGCGCATCGGCATCCGCCCGGGCCGGGGCGGGATGCTCTTGCGCACCGCAGACCAGGCACGGTTGCCCGTCTTCCAGCGCGGCAGCCAATCGCAAAGCGCTCTGGGCCAGCTGTTCGGTACGCAGGTCAAGCAAGGTATTGGCTACGCCTACAACCTCCAGCTCTTGTGCACTGGACTTCTCCCGTGCGGCCAGCGCCTGCTTCTCCAGGGCGTCGCGCTCGGTGGCATGCTGGATCCTGGTCTCCAGCCCCTTCACGTGTTCCTTGGCCTGCTGGACCTTGCCGCCGGCGGCTACCTGATCGAGGTCCGCGGCTTCCAGCGCAGCACGTTCGGCCTTGAGCAAGGCAACTTCGGCTTCGGCCTGGGCACGGGTCTCTTCCTGCGCAGCGGCCAGTTCGGCGGCCTTGCGTGCCTGGCCGGCCAGGACGTCGCGGCGCTTTTCATCGTCCAGGCCCGCCTTGGCCACCGCTAGTTCTTCGGCCGCTTGCTGCGCCGGCAGGCGCAGCTGCTCCAGACCGGCAGCGTCGGCACTGGGGTCCAGTCCCTGTTCGGTTTCAAGCCACAGCTTGCTGTCCAGCCAGGTGCCCTTGGCCTGCTCCTGGGCGACGGATGCTTCCTGGAGCTGGGCCTGGTAGGCACGCACCGCGCCCGCCTTGGCATCGCTGTCCAAGCGTGCGGCAGCCGCTGCTGCCGCTTCATGGTTCTGGGCGTAGCAAGCCTGCATGCCGCGCAGCTCGGCCAGGCGCGCGAAGATCCGGCGGCGTTCCTCCAGCGCCTGCGCCTGCTCGCGGGTGCGGGTCATCTCGGTGCGCAGTTTGGCCGCTTCGAGGGCCGAGTCCCGGTGAACCGCCGCGATCCGGCGGTGATAGCCGGCGAACTGCTCGGCACTGCTCAGGTCCCCCGCCGCGGCCTGTCCAGCGCCTTCGCCGTCGGCGTCGGCGTCGGCGTCGGCGTCGGCGTCGGCGGACTCATCAATGGCTTCGCGGCCTGCGAGGAACGCCCGGGCAGCGGAATGGATGGCCTCTTCACTGGCGCTCAGGCGTGCTTCCAGGCTCTCGGTTTTCTTGCGCTCTTCGGCCAGCCGGGCGGCGAATTCATCCTCGATCCGCGCATAGCCGCTGGTATCGAAGAGATTCGCCAGGAGATCTTCGCGGTCCTTGGCCTTGGCCCGCAGGAAGTCCGCAAAGCCGCCCTGCGGCAGCATGACTACCTTGGTGAACTGCTCGCGGTCCAGACCCAGCAGGCTGCCCAGGACGTGGCCCACCTCGTCGTTGCGGGTGGACAGTTCCTTCCAGCTCGAACCGGTGAACTCGCGCAGGAAGCTGGCGGCCTTCTGCTCGGTGGTCTTGTTCTTGCCGCGCTTGGACGGGCGCATCCAGGCCGGCGAACGGGTGACCTCGAAGCGCCGGTCGCCGATGGTCAGCTCGCAGACGACTTCCGGAGCCAAACCGGCCGGGGCATGGTCCGAACGGATCTGCCGGCTGCCGGCACGGCTTCCGGGCAGCGCGCCGTACAGGGCGTAGCAGATCGCATCCAGGATGCTGGACTTGCCGGCACCGGTGGGGCCATCGAGCAGGAACAGCCCGCCTTCGGCCAGTTCATCGAAGTCGATCTCTTCGGTGCCTGCGAAGGGCCCGAACGCCTGGATCTGGAGTTTGTGGATTCTCACTGGCTGGCCTGTGCCTCTCGGGTGGCTTGGATGACGGCGCCGATGACTTCCCGTTCCAGTTCATCGGCCGCGCGTTCGCGGACATGTTCCATGAAGTCCCCCACCACTTGTTCGGTGCTGGCGGCCTTGGCCATGCGCTCGGCATAGCTCGCAGTCTTGGCATCCCCGCCGGCGTGATCGGGGGCGAAGTTCAGCACCACGGTGTCGGGGAAACGGGTTCGAATCGTTGCCATCGCGTCGGCGGGGCGCTCGCTGTCGGTCAGCGTGACCTGGCACCATGCATCGACGGCGGATTCCAGTTCCGGATCCGCCAGGAGCTCAGCGAGCTTGCCCTTGAGGATGGCCAATTTCTTCGGCACCGGAAGCAGGATTTCCTGCACGGACTCTATGCCCCGGGCGTTGGTGTCGATCAGCCACACGCCCTTGCGCTGCGTTGCCTCGGAGAAGGAGTACGCCAGCGGAGAGCCCGAATAGCGAACGTGCTCCTTGACCTTCTGCCGTCCATGCAGGTGCCCCAGCGCCGAGTAGTCGAAGCGCTCGAAGAGCTCTGCCGGAACCACGTCGAGGTTGCCGGTGCTCAGTTCCCGTTCCGAGTCGCTGCCATAGCCGCCGGCGGCAAACAGGTGGGCCATCGCGATGGAAACTACCGGCTTGTCCCCTGCCCGCAGTTGCGCAAGATCTTCTTCGATCTGCGCTATGGCTGCCCGGACCACCGCTTCATGGCTGGCCTTTTCCACGCCCAGGCGTTCCATCACCATGCGCGGTTCCAGGTACGGGATGCCGTAGATGGCTACCCGGTGATCGCCTGCCTCGTGGATGACCGGCAGCAGCATGCGCTGGAGGTCGGCGATGATGTGCACCCCTGCGCTGTCCAATAGCTCTGCGCCGAAGCCCAGACGGGAGGCCGAGTCGTGGTTGCCGCTGGTGACCACGACGGCGGCCCCGGTGGCGCGCAGCTCGCGCAGCACCCAGTTGCACAACTGGACGGCATCCACATGCGGCAGCGCGCGATCGTAGATGTCACCGGAAATCAGCACCGCATCAACCTGCTGATTAATCGTGATATCGATGATTTCCTGCAGCACTGCACGCTGCGCTTCGATCAGGGAGGCCCCGTGGAAGGTCCGTCCCAAATGCCAGTCCGAGGTGTGAAGCAATCGCATGTGTCCAACCTTATGCAATGCCGCGGACAACTTGGACATTAGAATGGTGATGTGAATGAAACCGGTGAAACTGCACTCCTGCCAGAGAACTACTCAGACAAGGTGTTTGCGATCCTCCTCGGCCTAGCCGATGGCGCAACCCACGCCCGTGACGAAATTGACCCCGGGGCCACCGAAATCCTCCCGCTCTACCTGGCCGACGGCCTGCTGGAAGCGCTGGAATGGGCCAACGACGGTGTCGCCAGCGACGAAGCGGCCTGCATGTGGCTTGCGGCCCTGCGCGGCTACAGCAAGATCGCCGGCTCCTTCCCGGAACGCGCCCCGCAACCGCTGGGCCGCTGGATCGACAAGGAATTCGCCAACGTCGAGATCTTCGAGAAGATCCTGGACGGCGATCCGCAGAACCTCGCCGGCCTGGACAGCCCCGACATGGGACAGCCAGGGCGTCCCACCGGGGCTGGCGCCGACTCCACCGGCGTGCTGCCGCGTGCCGCGATTGCCGCGCTGCTGGCCCGGGTCCCTATGGGCACCACCGAGACGCTGGCCCGTTCGGCCGCCTTCCTGACCCACGACGACCAGGCGGCCAAGACCGCCATTGCCGCGGCGAAGATCATCCGTTCGGCGATGGAACGCTCCGAGGCCGCCGCCGGCGAATGGGCCGAGCTGCTCGTTGGCCTGCAGGGCCCGTCGGCCGATGCGCTGCGCGAGGTGGCCACCAGGATCGCCGAGAACATCTCGCTGTCCCCCGAAGAGGCCTACGCGGCGTACTTCGGCGAGCATGCCGCCGAGCAGGACGGGGACTCGGACATCGAGGCCGCCCCGGCGGCAACCGCCGAAGAAGAAGCCAGCCGGGATCCCGAGGTCGACGCCTACGCTGTAGCGCTGCTGGCTGCCATCTACGGCACCGAAGCCGTCGGCGAGCGCCCCGCGAGCGCACTGGATGACATCATCTCCGAGCTGCATGACCGCTGGATGGCGCTGCTGGTCTAGGAACCGCGCCCAGAGAAAAATGGCAGAAGCCCGGCCGGCACAGATTCGATCTGTGCCGGCCGGGCTTCTGCGGTTTGCTAGGCGGTCAGCCCGAACCCGCCAACCATCTGCATGAACTCGCCTTCGGAGATGATGCTGACCCGCTGGCCCTTTTCGCGCAGCCGGAGTACGTGCTTGGCCTTGTTGGTCAGCCGCCCGTTGGCCAGATCCTCCGGGACGAAGCCGTCTCCGACGACCAGCGCCGTGGTGGCTCGGGTGACCCGCGAGGCGGTCTGCGCGCCGTGTTCGGCGGCCAGTTCCTTGGCCTTGGGGCGCGGCATGGACAGGTTGCCGGTGAACACCATGATCTGGCCGAACAGCGGATGGCTGGGATCCGCGTTGTCGCTGGGCTTCGGGTTCGGCCCTTCCTGCGGCCAGTTGTTGAAGGAATCCTGCGGCGGCAACGGGTTGCCAGCAGCCAGCCAGCCTTGGGCGTCGCGGGTGGCGCGGGACAGTTCGTGGCCCGGCTGCCACGGCTGGGTCAGGCTCAGCCGGACGCCATAGTGGTCTGCCGTCTCCAACACGGACTGCCGTCCGCTGCGCCCGGCGATATCGATCATTGCCCAGGCACAGGCCACAGCGTCAGCCAGGGCCTCGTGGTGGTTTTCGATAGGGTGGCCCGCTTCTTCGGCAACGAACGGCAGCGAGTAGCTGGGCAGATCGTAGGCCTTGCGGGAGAGCTTGACGGTGCACAGGTGCGCAATTTCCGGTACCGGCAGTTCGCCGGCTTCGCACGCCGCGCGGATCACTCCGGAATCGAAAGAAGAATTGTGGGCCACCAGCACGTCGGATCCGATGAATTCCAGCAGTTCCGGAATCCTGTCGGTCACCCGTGGCGCGGCGCTCACCATGTCGGGGGTGATGTGGTGGATCGAGACGTTGCGCGGGTCGAAGTGGTCGAAACCTGCCGGCGGCTGCATGAGCCACTGTTCGGTTTCGACGATTTGCCCGGAGCGTACCTTGACCAGGCCCACCGAACAGGCGGAGCCGATAAAACCGTTTGCTGTCTCGAAATCTACTGCTGTGAAGTCCAATGCCACGCCCAATAGCTTACTCGCTTAATCGCTGGCACCGGCATGCGTGACATCCTCGCACCGTGCACCGCGCGGTGACCGCCGGGCGATAGCGTGCCAATAATTCGCTGCAACCCGATGTTGACCTGCATCGATCAAGTTGTCGGCGGCCTGCCTGGCTTGGGCGCAAGGCAGGGCATCTCACAATTGGCAGCCGGCTGCATTGAGCGAGTCGAACCCCGCAAGCAGGGAACTCAGTGCCCGAACAGCTCCTCGTAATGCTCGCTGAGCGCCGGATAGTAATCGGCCTCGAAGTCCACGCTGGCGGCGTCGGCTCCGTTCACCACGGCTGCCAGGCGGTCCAGGTAGTAGTCCCAGCCCGGCCCGACGGAGCCGGCGAGCTGCGGGTCGAGTCCCGGCATCCGGAAGACCAGGGAACTGCCCTCGCCGCAGGACTGCACCGCGAACTCCAGCTGCCAGGCCGAGGGGCCTGTTCCAAGTTGCACCTGCAGGTGGTGCATACGCGGATCGCAACGCAGGATTTCGACTCGTTCGGTGGGTGAACCGTCCTCGAGCAGCATCACTACGTCCACCGCGCCGCGCTCCGGGTCCCCGTGCCATGGGCCATACCAGAGCGCCAAGCACTGGGAGTCAGCCAGATAGCGCCAGATCCTGCTCGGGGATTGGGTGAACTCGCGGCGCAATTCCAGCGCTCCGTCTGCGGTTCGAATTCCGGTCGGCGAGGTGCTCATGATTTCTCTCCTGGGTTGCTTCCCTGCCGCCGCGGCACCGGCGACCCAGCGCCTTCACCGCCAGTCATTGAAGAATAGCAAATCGCGGTCCCGGGCCGCTGGGTGCCTTCTTGCAAAAGCAGGCACCGGTCCGCTTCCCCAAGGGGAAGGGAACCGGTGCCCATATGCCCTGCATTTCCGACCCGAGCTAGGCGGTTGCCTTGCGCAAGGTGAGGTAGGATCCGCCTGCCATCAGCAGGGCAACCAGGCCGCCCCACAGCGTGATTCCCGCGGCGGTCCAGGTCAAGGCCCAGCTCCAGAACTGGTCCCAGTAATTGCCGAAGGTGAACAGGGCGATGATTCCCAGCACCACCACACCCAGCAAGGTGAAGAAAGCCACCATGCCCGTGGTGCGCCACCTCATGTAGATGGTCGCTATCAGGAAGCCGACCATGAACAGCAGCACCATCAGCACGAAGTAGAACAGGATCTGGACCAGCCAGTTGTTATCCGCAATCCATTGCAGGGCGAAGAACTGGCCGCCCATGCCCCATCCACCGGTGGCGACTTCCAGCAATCCAATCAGGTAGTAGAACACCGACAGAACCAGTGCGCAGACCGAGAACAGTGCCACGGTGCCCAGATAGAAGGTACGCCGGGAAATGCTCATGGCCATGGAGAACGGGAAGGTCAACGTCAGCGCCTGGATACCCAGGGCCAGGAAGTACCACATCGGCGCTTGGGCGCCGCCGCTGTACAGCCCTTCGTCGCTGCCGTTGCGCCGGACCAGCCACCAGATGGCCAGTGTGAAGAGGAACGATGCGCCCAGGATCATCAGCGGGATTCCAATGAAGGTGGCTTTGTTGATCAGTTGCATGCGGGCGACTTTGATGATGCGATTCATTTTCTTGCCTCCGTCCGTTCGTCGACCCCTGTTTCGGTGGTGCTGCTCAAGGCGCTGCGGACTACCAGTTGCTGCAGCGAAACCGGACTCAGGTCCAGGCCCATGAGCTTCGCTTGTTCGCGCTGGTCCGAATCCAGCTTGGCTTTGATGGTGACGCTGGCCAGGGCACCGAGTGCATCGCGATGGATTACCTGCGCGGAGCCGATGAATTCCTGGACCTTGGCGTCCTCGCCAGTCACCGTCACCGCAGTGCCGCGCAGTTCTTCGGCATCCGAATCGATGACGATTCGCCCCTTGTCGATCACGATGACGTGTTCGAGCAGATTGGCGACTTCATCGATCAGGTGGCTGGAGAGCACGATGGTGCGTGGATATTCCGCGAAGTCTTCGACGAGGCGGTCATAGAAGATCTGCCGCGCTACCGCGTCCAGGCCGAGGTAGGGTTCATCGAAGAACGTGATGTCCGCCCGCGAGGCCATGCCGATGATCACGCCCACCGCGGACAGCTGTCCGCGGGAGAGCTTCTTGATCCTGCGCCTGGTCGGCAGCGCGAACGCCTCGACGAGATCCTGGGCCAGTTCCTCATCCCAGTTCTCGAAGAACAGGGCTGCGGACTTGAAGGCCTGATGGACCTTGAAGTCATCGGGATACTTCTGGGATTCGCGGATGAAGCAGATGCGCGAGAGCGTCGGATCATGCTCGAACGGGGCGTGGCCGAAGATTTCGGCGGTGCCTTGGTCCGCATAGTTCTGCCCGGTCAGGATGGACATGAGCGTGGTCTTGCCGGCCCCGTTTCGTCCAAGCAGCCCGTAGATCCGGTCGGGTTCCAGTTCCAGGCTGACGTTGTCGAGCGCTCGCACGTCCTTGTAGGTCTTGCTCAGCTCGCGTGTGGCGATTGCTGTCGTTCGTGGCATGTCGTTCCTCCCTGCTTAGTAGAGATGTTTCAAGAATCCGAACCGGTCTTGATCATGGCGACCAGCTCATCCAGGCCAATGCCCAGCTTGGAGGCTTCTGCGGTCAATGGGGTGATGAATTGCTGTTGGAATTTCTCGCGGCGCTGTTCTCGCAGCCGCCGCGGTGCACCTTCGGTGACGAACATGCCGATCCCCCGCTTCTTGTAGAGCAGTCCGTCTTCCACGAGCCGGTTGATTCCCTTGGCGGCTGTGGCCGGATTGATCCGGTAAAACGCTGCGAATTCATTGGTTGATGGAACTTGCGCTTCTTCTGCAAGAACACCAGAGATGATGTCGTTCTCAATCAGCTCAGCAATCTGCAAGAAGATCGGTTTTGAATCATCAATCATGCTGGCTCCTCTCCGTGCTCATTTCCACTAGGTTAGTTAGTGGGTTAGTTACTCATGTAACTAACCATAGAACCTAGTTCGGTTCTGTGCAATAGCGGGGCGGCAAAATGTCCACGGAATAACCGGTACCCCAAACTGTCCGCCTTGCTATCTATGCTGGGAACTGTCGACGGGGCGGCCTGGAACGGGCACTGGAGATGGTGCGTTCACCGTGGTGAGCACGGAAATGGAGCTGCAGACCGAGACAACGCATGGCGCAACCCGAAACCGGGAAGGGCTGGCAATGGCTTCGAATAATTTGCAGTATCTGGTCCGGGAAAATAGTGATCGCACGCTTGGCAATGACCGCAATCCACGGATTGCAGGCCTTTATGGGAGGGACCATGCAAGAACTTTTCAATCGCCTTGAGGCTCCGGATCCGCTTCTCGGAGCATTGGATCGCCAGATCCTGCTCGGGCTGTACAAGGTGCTTTTCCCCGAATCCACCGGTGAAGAAATGGCCCGCGCTACCCGGCGCGAGCTGATCGCCAGAATCCAGGACTCGCGCGCTGGCACCATGCAGCGTCCCGGCCGCAATATCCTGGACTACCCCTTGCGCCGCCCGAACCAAGCGGCATTGAATCGCGCACTGCTCACCGGCACGAAGGGCCAGCTGGTATATTGGTGCCGCCAGGCAAATGCACTGGCTTCCGCGGCGGCTCTGGGGCAGGAGAACGAGGCATTCCGCTGGAATTTGGAGGAACCCCTGCGGGCAGGCGATCTCGTCCTGACGGCATTGGAGGGCACTCCAGCGTTGATTGCCAGCCTTGAAATCACCGAAGCGGATGAGGCGGAGCGGCTCACCTTCACCAATTTGGCGACCTTCACCGACCCGATCTCCGTGGCTGAGCTCGAGTCCATGATCGGCGCAGAACTTCCAGGACGCTCGCAGTATTTGGCAGATTCCCTTGCCCAGAAGCTTCTGGGCAGCATCGGGGATCTGCTCGAACGCCCCCGCCCGATATTCGTCACCGCCGGCCCTTGCACTCCCTCGCAGCCCGCGAAGGCCAATGAGGTGCTGGGCGTTGTGGCCATCCTCCAGAAGGCTTCACCGTACGAACCGCTTGCTTGCGAAATCTGCGATCGGGATATTTCTGCCAGGCCCGAGGTCCATCTGCCGCAGAGCCATCACAACGGCCTGCGTTGGGAGATCCAGGACCATGCCGATGAGGTGGTGCTGCTTTGCCGCTGCTGCCACGACATGGCCCATCAGCCAACTCTGGAACAGCTTCGGAAGTTCGCGAAGCCTGCCTGCCCGGAATGCGGGGAACGCAATCCGCTGAAGATCATCTGGGGAATGCCAAGCTTCATGCCCGATGACGACGAGTACGTCACCGCTGGCTGCATGATGCCTGTGGGGCCTCCCGCACAGTGGCAGTGCCGCGCATGCGAAACCCAATACCTGGTGACCGAGTTCGACGAGCGGCCTTACCTGGCCCTGGCACGATTCGGCGAGAACTTCCCGCACTAGCGCAAGAACGCCAGCAAATCCGTTTCAGGATTTGCTGGCGTTCTTGTTCTATCCGGGATTTGGAGGCTACTTGGCCAAGGCCTTGGCGACCTCGTCGATGATGCTGGGCAGCAATGCGGCGAAGGCGCGAGCCCGGTGCGAGATCGCGTTCTTTTCCTCCGGAGTGTGCTGGGCCATGGACTTGCCGGCGCCGGCAGGTTCGAAGATCGGATCATAGCCGAAACCATGCTCGCCGGCACGCTCGGTGCGCAGCACGCCCTCGACCTTGCCCAGTTCCACGTGCTCGGCACCCTCTGGGGTAGCCAGTGCCGCGGCGCAGACGAACTGCGCTGCGCGGTGCTCGGCTGCAATATCGCCGAGCTGGCCGAGCAGCAGATCGATATTCGCTTCGTCATTGCCGTGCACCCCGGACCAGCGGGCCGAGAAGATTCCCGGTGCTCCCCCGAGCACATCCACGCTCAAGCCGGAATCATCGGCCAGCGCCACCAGGCCGGTGGATGCCGAGATCTCGCGGGCCTTTTTCAGCGCATTGCCCTGGAAGGTGACCTGGTCTTCAACCGGATCGGCAGCCCCAGCGGTGGCGGCGTCGATGACCTGGCTGTCAACATCCAAGCCCGGCACCTGCCCGCGCAGCAATTCGCGCAATTCGCGCAGCTTGCCCTGGTTGCGCGAGGCAAGCACCAGTACCGGCTTGCTCATTTTGTGCTGCTCAGGGTTTCACGCTGGATCTCGGCCAGCTCGTTGGTACCGCCAAGGGCCAAGTCCAGCAGGGCATCCAGCTCCTCGCGCTTGAATGGAACCCCTTCGGCGGTGCCCTGGACCTCGACGAAGTCGCCGGATCCGGTGACCACGACGTTCATGTCGGTCTCGGCGCGAACATCTTCCTCGTAGGGCAGGTCCAGCATCGGGGTGCCATCGATGATGCCCACCGAGATCGCGGCGACCGAGTCGGTGAGCACCTTGGCGTTGGCCTTCACGATGCCCTGCGAACGGGCCCAGGAAATTGCTTCTGCCAGTGCCACGTAGGCGCCGGTGATCGCCGCAGTGCGGGTGCCGCCATCGGCCTGCAGGACGTCGCAGTCCAGCACGATGGTGTTTTCGCCCAGGGCCTTGGTGTCCACGACGGCACGCAGCGAGCGGCCGATCAGGCGGGAAATCTCATGGGTGCGGCCCGAGAGCTTGCCCCTGACCGATTCGCGGGAGTTGCGGGTGTTGGTAGCACGTGGGAGCATCGCGTATTCAGCGGTGACCCAGCCGGTGCCCTCGCCCTTGAGCCAGCGCGGCACGCCCTCGGTGAAGGACGCGGTGCACAGCACGCGGGTGTTGCCGAATTCGATCAGCGCCGAGCCTTCGGCCTGATCGGACCAGCCACGGGTGATGGTAATGTCTCGAAGTTGCGCGGCTCCTCGGCCGTCAGCGCGTAAAGTCATGCTTCCATCCTAACCACGCGCACCGCGCGATCTGCACGGGTGAACCCGCGAGTTACGGTGAAATGCACCTCGTGGCGCATCCTTGGCAGCTACTGCGGATGCACCACAACGCAGCATCGCCCGGGACGCGGGCTCAGCTCGGCCCGGCTGCAATCCAACTGGCACCCCTCCAAGACGCCTGAAACCAGTTCATAGTTCATGGAGCAGACCAGTTCGGTCTGCTGCTGCGCGACCAGATGGAAGGGGCAGTTCCCCATGGAGATCTCTCCTCGCTCGTCTGCTTCAGGCGCATAGCCCAGCTCGTCCAGCAGCGGCACGAGCCCGTCACCGGCCTGCCCAAGATTCTGCCCCTCGCCTCGTGCCGCCTGACGCAGCGCCTGGAGCACGACCCCCGAGGCATCGGCACTGGCCGCGTTGGCCAGCAAGCTGCCCAAGAGGCGGTAATTGCGCGCTGGCAAGCTCACGGCGACTTCTTCTTGGGCGAGCGCGTAAAGTTTCGCGGTGCGCCCGGCCCCCGGTCCGTTTTTGCCCTCCGGCCGTGCGAAAGTCACCGCCAGCAATCCTGCGCTTGCCAGCCGGTCCAGATGGTAGGCGGCCAGGGTCCGGCTGATTCCTGCGGCCTTGGATGCCGCGTCGCGTCCCGCCGGTTGCGGGCTTTGCGAAATGAATTCGAACAGTCGCCGCCGAACCGGATCGTTGAGCGATTTGAGGACCGCATCTTGTTGCAAGCTCAGTTTTGTCGACATGCCAGAATTCTATCAACAATGGATCTTGACAAATAGGCCCGAGAGGCGAATTCTGGGTATACGTTCAAACCTTTGGAGGGTGATCGCCATGAGCGCCTCATGGAGCGAGAAGCATCCGGTCTCGCACATACGGGCAACAACAGCTGCACGAGTCAACACCGACCCGTCGTTGAGCGCATTCTGGATCCTGCGCATTGGATTTGTCGTCCTGCCCCTGCTGATGGGACTGGACAAGTTCGCGAATGTGATGGCCTACTGGCCGGAATACCTGGCCCCGTGGATCATTGCCATCGTGCCGTTCTCCGCGCAAACCGCCATGCATTTCGTTGGCGTGGTGGAACTGGTTGCCGCCGCATCGATGATCATCAAGCCGCGCTACGCGAGCTATGTGCTGTCACTGTGGCTGCTGGGCATCATCGTCAATCTGGTCTCGATGGGCGTCTTCCTCGATGTCGCCCTGCGCGACGTGGGACTGCTGGTCGCCGCATTGGCCCTGACCCGACTGGCCAGCAAATACGACAAGCCATGGGGCGCTAAGCACGGCGCCGGCTAGGCTTCTTCCGGGAACGCGAAAAGCACCGGCGGAGAGGATATTCCTTCCTGTCCGCCAGTGCTTTTCCCGGTTCCGCGTGCCTACTTCTTGCGTTTGAGCAAGGGGAACTTTCGGGTCTTCTCGTACTTGATGGTCGGCATGGTGCCGGTACGGGTCTTCAGGTAGTCGGTACCGCGCTCCCCCTTGAACAGGGCCGGGTCCTTGTCTTCCTTCAGGCTGCCGGAGTACACGCCGTAAGTCACCCCGGAAACCGCAACAGCGATCCCGCCGTCGTAGGTTTCCTTGGCTTCCTCGACCACCTTGTTGATGTCGGTCCAGACCGGAATGTGCGTCAGCAGCATGCGCTCGGCACCGGCCGCGGTCGCCATTTCGCCAGCACGCTTGCCTGTCAGGTGCACGCCGTCGATATGGTCATCGCGGCCCTCTTCGAAGGCCGCTTCGCACAGGAACATGTCCGCGCCGCGGGCGGCCTCAACCAGGCCATCGCAGCTGTCGGTGTCTCCGGAATAGGTCAGCACGCTGGTTAGCAGCTCGCCGTCGGGGCCCGGCTCGTGCGCTTCCACGCGCAGCGCATAGGCTTCCTTGATCGGGTGGCGCACCGGGTAGGGCGTGATGGTGAAGGGACCGATGTTCACCGGCTGCAAGGATTTCCAGACCTGGAAGTCGTAGTCCTTGGCCATGGTGTCGCCATCGGGCAGGGAGTAGGCCGTTTCGATGCGTTCGGCGGTATCTTCCGGACCGTGCACCAGCATCCGGTCCCGGCCCCAGCCCGTCGGATCCCAGCGAATCGCCACATGCAAACCGCAAAGGTCCATGCAGTGATCAGGATGCAGATGGGAAATCATGATCCCGTCAATGTCTTTTAGATCGGTGTAACGCTGAAGCACGCCCAATGCACCGGAACCCAGATCCAGCAGGATCTTCCAGTCGCGCGTGCCATCAAAGGCCGACACCAGGTAGCAGGAAGCGGGCGATCCCGGCCCTGGGAATGACCCGGTGCATCCAATGATGGTCAGCTTCATTCGTTACTCGCTTTCGACGCGGCAATCATCTGCGGGGTAATCCGCGAAATAGCTCCGGTCGGATAGTGGGCGGCTACATGGTCCACGTGGCGCACCTGCAGCACCTCGGGTCCGAGGAATCGGCGAGCCAGTACACCAAAGCTATCAGCGTTGCCTGTGGCTAGGAACTCATGACGCGCCGCGGCGCCGTCGTTGCGCACCAGTGCATGGCGGGTCAACGCGCGGAAAACGTCCTTTGCCGTTTCCTCGGCACTCGAAACCAAGCTGACCGAATCGCCCATGACATAGGAGATCACGCCGGTCAGCAACGGATAGTGCGTGCATCCCAGAACCAGGGTGTCTACCTCGGCGGCCTGCAGCGGCGCCAAGTATTCCTGCGCGATCTCCAGCAGCTCGGCACCGGCGGTAATGCCGGACTCCACGAACTCCACGAAGCGCGGGCAGGCCACGGTGGAGACCTGCAAGTTCGGCGCGGCCGCAAAGGCGTCCTCGTAGGCGCGTGAACCAACAGTCGCCTGAGTGCCGATGATGCCGATCTTGCCATTCTTCGTGCCGGCTACCGCACGGCGCACCGCCGGCTGGATGACCTCGACGACCGGGATGCCATAGCGCGCGGTATAGCGCTCGCGAGCATCGCGCAGCACTGCGGCAGAGGCCGAATTGCAGGCAATCACCAGCAGCTTCACGCCACCATCGACCAGCTCATCCATCACCCCCAGCGCATTGGCCCGAACCTGGGCAATGGGCAGCGGGCCATAGGGAGAGTTGGCGGTGTCCCCCACGTAGATCAGCGATTCGCCCGGCAGCTGGTCAATGATCGCGCGGGCCACGGTCAGCCCGCCAACGCCCGAGTCGAAAATGCCGATGGGGGTATTGGCCTCCGGGGCCGAGACCTGCCCGGTAGCAAAGTAGGAATTCATGGATTAGAACTCCGCATCCATCAGTGCAGCCATCAGGGTATCGAGTACCCATGAAATCAGGTTGTACACCAAGGACATGTATTCTTCCGGGGTGTTCACCTCGGATGCATCGAGCACCTCTGCGACCCGGGCCGAATCCTCTTCACTGCGGATTTCCAGGCGCTCTGCGAGCACCAGGCGCACGTCGTTCAGCGCTTGGGCAAAACGCGTCGCGGTGTCCTTGTCCAAGACCAGCTTTTCGGTGTCCAGCAGCATCTGGGCCTCACGCAGGCGGCCAACCTTTTGCGCGATCAGGTCGGCTTCGGTCAGCCGGCGATGCTCCGCGGCGGCCACTGCGTCATCGCTGGCATCCGGCAGCAGCCTGGCCAGCGCTGGATCGGAAACCGGCGGCAGGTCCATGGCCTCGGGCCGCATGCCGGTCAGGGCGTAGAGCGGATCAATATCTTCGGGCAACTGGTGCAGCTGCGCACGCTCCTCGAGCATTCCAATGACATCGCCGAAGAGTTCGCGGATCAGTTTTCGTTCTGCGGAGTGCAGTGTTCCGGTAATGCCCTTGGAACCGTTCTTGAAGGCCTTCGCCACGTTCAGGCTCCCTGGGTCATCGTTGCGTTCAGGCCGAATCCGTGCATTGCCTGCACATCGGATTCGATAGCTTCGCGGCTGCCGCTGCGCACCGTGCAGAAGCCGTCATGGTGCACCTGCAGCATGAGCTTCTCGGCTTTTTCCGCGCTGAAACCAAAGTAGGAACGGAACACGTAGGATACGTAGCTCATCAAGTTCACTGGATCATTCCACACGACCAAGCGCCAGGGCTTGTCTTGGGATACCAGGGTTTCAAATTCGGAAAGTACATCGGGCATTGCGGTCATGGCTTCCATTTTACGCTTGGAAGCTGAACGCAACACCGGACACGGCAAATATCACCTTGAGCGTGAGCCGTTATACAGTAAAACCGGTCTGCTTTCCCAAGCAGCACCGTATAAGGCCTTTTCCGATCATCAGGAGCGTCACATGCGCACCAGTCTCTTCACCGACCACTATGAGCTGACCATGCTCCAAGCAGCGCTGGGATCCGGTGCAGCTCACCGCCCGTCTGTCTTCGAGGCATTTGCTCGCCGCTTGCCCGAGGGCCGGCGCTATGGCGTGGTCGCAGGTACTGGTCGCGTGCTCGAAGGGTTGGCAAACTTCCGCTTCGATGACGAACAGCTGCGTTTCCTCAGCGACAACAAGGTAGTCAACGCGGAAACCATCAAGTACCTGGAGAACTTCCGCTTCACCGGCAGCATCTCCGGCTACGCCGAGGGCGAGTTGTACTTCCCGAATTCGCCGCTGCTGACCGTGGAGTCGACTTTCGCTGAAGCCTGCGTTATCGAGACTTTCCTGCTCTCGGTCATGAACCATGATTCGGCCATCGCTTCGGCGGCATCGCGAATGATCGCCTCGGCCGGCGAACGCCCATGCATCGAGATGGGCTCGCGCCGCACCCATGAGGAATCAGCAGTGGCTGCCGCGCGGGCCGCCATGATTGCCGGATTCACTTCAACGTCCAATTTGGAAGCCGGTGCCCGCTATGGCTTGAAGACCGTTGGCACTTCGGCCCACTCGTTCACCCTGCTTCACGACACCGAGCGCGCCGCCTTCGAAGCGCAGGTTGCCTCGCTGGGCAAGGACACCATCTTGCTGGTGGATACCTACGACGTGGAGAAGGGCGTACGCACCGCGGTTGAAGTTGCGGGTCCGGAACTAGGCGGAGTCCGGCTGGACTCGGGCGACCTGGTGCAGCAGGCAGGCTGGGTTCGCGAGCTGCTTGATGACCTGGGCAACTGGAACACCAAGATCACCGTGACCTCGGACCTCGACGAGTACGCGATCGCCGCCCTGGCCAGCGCCCCGGTTGACGCCTATGGCGTCGGCACGGCATTGGTCACCGGCTCCGGCCATCCGACCGCGTCGATGGTTTACAAGCTGGTTGCCCGCCAAGACGATTCGGGGCAATGGATTCCGGTCGCCAAGGCCGCGGCGAACAAGGCCAGCGTGGGCGGGCGCAAGTACGCGGTGCGCCAGCTCAATGAACGCAACCGCGCTGTCGCTGAAATCGTCTCCACTTCCGAGTACACCACCGGCGGCCCCGAGCGGGATCTGGTGGTCCCGTTGGTGCGCCATGGCGAGATCGATCAGGCGTACGTGGGTGCAGCTGGCGTCAAGCTCGCCACCGAGCGCCACTTCGCATCGGTCCAGGAACTGCCAGGCGTGGCACGCAAGATGCAGCGTGGCGAACCGGTCATCCCAACCGTCATGATCCAGGACTAGTCGAACACACGAAAATCCCAGCTGCGGGACGTAGGATCCAGATTCAAGGATCCTGCGGTCCGCAGTTTTCCAATCTCTACATTTCCCCCAGCCAGGAGGCAGCGATGAGCAGAGCCCTGTTGATCATTGATGTCCAACCCGACTTCTGCGAAGGCGGAGCCCTGGCCGTGACCGGCGGCAACGCCGTCGCAACGGCCATTGCCGCAGACATTGCCGAACGACGAGAATCCTACTCGGCAATCGTCACCACCCAGGACTGGCACATCGAGCCAGGCGATCATTTCTCGGATACCCCGGACTTCATTGATTCCTGGCCGGTGCACTGTGTCGCTGGAACACCCGGCGCCGCGCTGCATCCGCAGCTTGCCGAGGTGCCAGTGGATGCGCACTTCGCCAAGGGGCGCTTCGCCGCAGCCTACTCGGGCTTCGAAGCCAGGGTGCTGGATCCCATGGCTGACAAGGCGGATGAAAGCGGAGAACTGCTGGGCCCCTGGCTAAAGGCCAAGGGCGTTACCTCAGTCGATGTCGTGGGTCTCGCCGCCGATCATTGCGTGAAGGCCACCGCCTTCGATGCAGCTGAAGCAGGGTTTACCACGACCATCATTTCTCCGCTGACCGCAGCAGTCTCCCCGGAGAATCTGCCAGATGTGCATGAAGTGCTGCGCGCCGCTGGAGTGACGATACTCTTCATTGGATGAACATCTGAAGCAGACACGGACGCACAAAGCATCTAGGAGTCGGCCTGTCGATATTGATTGAAAATTATCTCGAGAGATCCTGTTCTCATTTAAGATGGCGGACAATTTTGCCTACGACAACCCTCGCGTTTCCACTATCCACGTAAAAATAGATCCGTCCTGCGGTGGCGAATAACTTGGTATGCCATTCACACACATATTCCACATCAGAAATCTTGATTTTACGCTCTCGCATGGCATCTTTATCTTTATGCGTCCTCGGCGACTCTCTGGAGGCCACAACCGCATGCCCATTCAAGGCTATTTCACGAGCTTTAGTGTCTACAGACTCTTCCCAAATGCGCACCACATGGTCATTAAGAACTTCCAAATGACCAAGAATCATTGATTCAATTTCTCGCTTATCTCCGGGAATTTCAGAAATATTATTGAAAATATTTTTTGAAAACATTAGATCAGGAAATGCTTCAGTGTAATAATCAAACAGCATTTCAGGATTTTCAAGAATTATTCTCCGCCAAATAAATGACTCTGGAGAGTTCGAACTAAACTCATTCAGATTTGTTAAATAAACACTTGTTGACTCGGAACAGCCGTGTTCGCAGCGTAATACATCCTTTTCAGTTTTCCAAAATGCAGCATCAGACAGGAGAGCAATGTATTCATCACCTTGTGTCGAGTGAATCAAACGGCGAATATGATCGACGTTGGATGGATCCCCCATCAGCGGCGAATACTCCACGACCTCTGAAATTGCGCACCCCAGCGAGTCGTTCATATCCACTTCAAAGAGTTGACTGGATAGGCTTACCATCATTGTCCAGAAATCCTGCATCGGAAAATCATTCGCTAAGTATTGCTCCTGCAGCGTTTCAGTCAGATCGCAAAAGTCTGCATACAACTGGGATTCTACTTTCGCGTCACAATTGGCTTCGATTTCAAATAAACGACTCCAAAATTCAACTGAACCGAGATTATCTGCACTAGGGATCAAATATTCAGGGTCGAGCAAAGTAATAATTGGCGTGCTCAATTATTTAACCTTTTCCGACTTACTTTTTCTGATTCGTGAAGAGTTAGACTTCATGATAGCGCGAATATCATCCTGGGTAGCGGATAAGAAATCATTAGGCCACTCAGATAAGTCTCCGTACGAGCCAACCCTGAGAGACCTACCGACCCCGCCTGCAATAGTAGATTCAATGAAGACGATATCAACCTCGTCCGGGGATAGGGACTCTTCTGCAACCCTGCGTCTAATCCGAGTAATCATAGCTTCACTATGTGTTTCCACAAGCACAGATACATCCGGCCGGGAAGTGATTAAGAAGTCTGCCAATAACGCTTGCGCATTAGGATGCAAATGCAATTCCGGCTGCTCAACAATAAAAATTCCACTCCTTGGTGCCATGAGGAGCCCGATGATTATTGGAAGTGCTTGACTAACTCCGACTCCAACCGATGTCAGGTCACGTCCCTCTCCGTCAATTTCGACTTCGATTCCTACACCGAGTTTTCCTTGTGATTTCGATGTCGCTCCATCACTGATTTCCAGCTTGTTCAGCCAATAATTAATCGCGTCTTTTAAGGGTTCTTCTCTAACGGAAGAATCAAGCGTTTGTCGATATGTGACTTTTCGGTTCGCAAACCTATTCAACACGGCCGCACTATATTCGCCTTTAGCTCCGACTGGCAGACCTCGGGATAATTCATTCCAATGAGACCAAAGCACGCGAGGTTCGTCTCGCAATGGACCAATGTAATTGAGATTCTTTCCAAGTTCCATCAGATATCCCCTCATTCCGTCTATGAGAGAATATTCGGTAGATAGTAGCTCTGTATAATACTTTTCTACAATTCCAGTCGGAGAAAAACCTCGTTTTCTCCGTGAAAATCGGCTCGGAAACTCTAGAACAACATATGGCCTCTTGGCTCGTTGAGCCATAGTCTGCTTCAGGATCTCGGGAATATTTTCGCCGCTTCCCCTGAGTAACTGATCCATCAATAAATGGGGGATTTCGGAATCTTCCGTCATCAAAGATAACAATCTTTTGGCGTCTGGAGTGCCTTCTTGGAAAGACTGTTCTAAAAGATCGATTGTTTCACGCACATATGTGTACCGCGAATCCAATAGGGCCAGACTCGCTTCGTGAGATGCCTGAGAAGCATCGTTTTCAAACGTATCGCGGAAGCCTCGCGAATAACGCGATGAAATCGTCTTCTCGTTACTCAGCACTACAATATTTTTAGCAATAAGGCCTTGAAGCACTAGGTATACCGCTGGTTTTGATTTTTCATCTGTTTCGGAGTCCTGTTTTAGATGTAGCGCCGTAAAGTCATCTAAATCAGGGAGTATTGATTTTAAGCGAATGAGAGTCTGCTTTTTTATATGTGCAGAATCAAATAAAATGTCCCGTCGCCTTATATCTTCATATAGTTCAGTGAGTATGATGCGCGTGACCTGAAGATTGCTCTGATTTTGGTCTGAACTTAGTTGAATTTCCGCGAAGGCCTGCTCAGGGGACTCAACTTCAGAATCATAAAAATCGGTGTTAAGGTCAATTTTTAGGCTCATAGTCTTACCAGGAGAATCTGCACGTACGAGCTCCGAAGGTTTACCGAGACGTGTCAATGATCCGTTGAGAACGACTGGTCCAGTTCGATACAGGCTTTGCGCTGTCATCAGCAGCGACTGAATCAGCGATGACTTCCCACTACTATTAACGCCTGTAATAAGAGTTGTAGAGCCTGGTTTCAAATCAATGTTGGCCTTAGCCAAACCCTTGAAGTTCGATATTTCCCAATACATGCGGGGCTCAATTCAGCTTGACCGTTGTTTGATACTGTCCAATATATACAATTTTGAGTTCTAACGACGAATAAGACGTATTGACCAGGGAGACTAATTACTCCCGGAATCAGTCTCCCCGCACGACGAGAAGACGTGAGAACACAATATCGCTAGCGAAGCGACGAGAACTGATATGTGGTCTTGGAGAATTGAACAATCTCCTGTTGAATCTAAATCCAACTAAGTGTCCTTACGCCGCTAACGCCGCCAGCGCTACTTTCGTCCGACGAACCAGTCCTGCAGCTTGTCGATACGCGCCTGCAGCTGATCAGCTGTAGCCTGAGGCACCGCAGGTCCACCGCAGACGCTGCGCAGCTTGTTGTGGATCTGCCCGTGCGGGGTGCCGGTGCGGGCAGCCCATGCCGAGACATTCTTCGACAGCTTGGTGCGCAGTTCCATCATGCGGCGGTGGTCGGAGACCGGCTCGGGCTTGGTGCCGCCCTTGGAAATCTGCTTGTTCTGCTGCTTGCGCAGCAGCTCGGAAACCTGTTCGGTATCCAGCAGGCCAGGGATGCCCAGGAAGCCGAGTTCTTCTTCACTGCCGATGTCGGCACCGGTACCGAATTCGCCGCCGTCGAAGAGCACGCGGTCAAAGGAGGCCTGCGAGTTCAGCGCCTCGAACTTGTTGCGCGTCAGATCGTCGCTGGCCTTGTCTTCCTTGTTCGCCGCTTCCAGCAGAGAATCGTCCAGCCCGTCCTCGTCCTTAGAACCTTCACGGTCCAAGGCGTGGTCGCGTTCGACTTCCATCTCGTTGGCCAAGGCCATCAGGATCGGCACCGAGGGCAGGAAGACCGAAGCTACCTCGCCGCGCTTGCGGCTACGCACGAAGCGGCCGACCGCCTGGGCGAAGAACAACGGAGTGGAGGTGGACGTCGCATAAACGCCCACGCACAGACGCGGAACGTCCACGCCTTCGGACACCATGCGCACCGCAACCATCCAGCGCGCGTCGGATTCGGAGAAATCATCGATCTTCTGCGATGCCTTGGGGTCATCGGAAAGAATCGTGGTGACCTTCTCGCCGCAGATTGCTTCGAGCTGGGCCGCGTAGCCGCGCGCGTCCTCGTGGTCGGTGGCGATGATCAGGCCGCCGGCGTCCTTCACGGTGCGGCGGACCTCCGAGAGCCGCCGGTCAGCGGCCTGCAGCACCGACGGGATCCAGTCGCCGTGCGGATCCAGCGCGGTGCGCCAGGCATGGGCGGTGACATCCTTGGTGAAGCCTCCGCCGAGGTTTGCTTCCATCTCCTCGCCGCCGGAAGTACGCCAGCGCATATTGCCCGAATAGGCCATGAACAGCACCGGACGGACCACGTGGTCAGCCAGGGCGCTGCCGTAGCCGTAGGTGTAGTCCGCCTTGGAACGGCGAATGCCATCGCCCTCGTCCACATACTGCACGAAAGGAATCGGGGCCGCATCGGAACGGAACGGGGTACCGGTCAGGGCAAGCCGCCGGGTGGCCGGTTCGAATGCTTCACGAATGCCATCGCCCCAGGACAGGGCATCGCCGGCGTGGTGGACCTCATCCATGATCACCAGGGTGCGGGCATCTTCGGTTTTCGCGCGGTGCACCGCGGGCTTCAGCGAGACCTGGGCATAGGTCACCACCACGCCCATGTAGTGCGAGCCGTGCCGGCCGTCGGAGTTCTTGTAGTTCGGGTCCAGTGCGATGCCCACACGCGCCGCCGCATCCGCCCACTGCTTTTTCAGGTGGTCGGTGGGCGCGACAACGATCATGCGGTTGATCTTGCCCGAGTCGATCAGCACTTTAGCCAGGCGCAGCGCGAAGGTGGTCTTACCCGCGCCAGGGGTCGCCACGGCCATGAAGTCCTTGGGCTCCGTGTCGAAATACAGAGCCAAGGCCTCGGCCTGCCAGGCACGCAGCTTCGGCCCAGTTCCCCAAGCCGCACGTTCCGGGTACGCTACCGGCAGCTTGTCTTCGAGTGGAAGCTTGTCGCCAAAATCAAAAAGTGTCTCGGTCATTTACCTTTTCCCGGCCGCGTGCATTGTGTGAAGTAGTGCTAGTTCATTCGCAGCACTACCCCATCATGGAGTCGTAGACTTCCTTGCACTCGGGGCATACCGGGAACTTCTGCGGATCTCGGCCTGGCGTCCAGACCTTGCCGCACAGAGCGATCACTGGGTCGCCGGTCATTGCCGACTCCATGATCTTTTCCTTCTGCACGTAGTGAGCAAAACGCTCATGATCTCCGGCCTCGACACTCTGGGTTGTCTCGGTACGTTCAATCGTGGCAGTGCCACCGCGGGTTTCTTCAGACTGTTCCACCATGCCTCCAAGTCTAATACGGATTGCCACTGCTGTCCGCGTGGCAAGCATGGGAGCTTGTCCACATTGACTTTGCCGCGCTGCACTAGGCCGCCCCATCAAATTCCTCCTCTATGCAAGTCAACAACCTTTTTTCAGTGGTCTTGCGATGCGTTGCGGCGCCCTTGGAAGTCGATATTGCGACAATTGGGCGCGACCCGATCAATATCCTGTGAACCTCCTTGCACCCAAGACAGGCAAAAGGCCGCCTAGCGGAAAACAGCTTCCCGCTAGACGGCCGAAGGCAGCAATTCGGCTTCTGCGCCTACTTATTGAGGATGACCGACTGCATCAGCTCAGGAGTGCGCTTTTCGTACCATTTGCCACCGAGGGCAATGCCACCGAGCATCAGTCCGATACCCACGACCAGGCCCGCGCCCAAGGTGATGAAGCCGAAGGACTGCGACTGCTTCACCCAGCCGATGATGTAGGGAATGAGCACCGGAATCAGCAGGAGGCCCATGGCAAGCATGATTCCCAGCTGGGTCAGCGCAATGCGCATGCCATTGCCCGGAGGGGTCTTCATCGGGTTATCACCCGGCAGCGGCACCGAATAGGTGTAGCGGGCCGAGGACACCGACGCGACGCCCAACGCGATGAGCAGCCCAGCCAGTGACAGGCCCAGGTCTCCCGGGATGCGCCACAGCGCACCGGAGATGAGGCCCGGCAAAATGGCTGCCGCCAGGACCGGAACGATGGCAATCAGGAAACAGGACAGCACTCGCCCTGCACGATCAGCACGTCCGGAAATGCCGGTCAGCGCGTGCAGCGCGAAGGCGGTGTTGTCATAGGAAATATCGGCTGAGATGGAGAAGCCCATCAAGATGCCGATCAACGGGCCCAGCAGGAACATCATCACGTAGCTGCCGGTCTGGTTGCCGGTGAACCAGAAGAGCAACGGCAGCATCGGCACAATGAGCACGCCAATGGCATAGCGCGGATCCTTGAACCAGTAGGTCAGTGCGCGGGCAGCCACGGCGCCCGTTGGCGTGGCCGGCATCAGCTTGAAGAAGCCCAGTCCCTTGGCCGTAGCAGCGCGCTGCTCTGGCGGCGGGGTCACCGTGGCTTTCGCGGTAGCCCGAGCCAGCAGGAGGTAGAGTCCGCCAAGGTAGAGCAAGCCCAGCGCCAAGTGGATCGCCATCTGGCCGTACAGCTCCGAGGCAAAGGCCCCGGGAATCGCGGCAAAGGCACCCAACGGGGTGTAGCCCAAGACCGCGGCAATCGGCTGGATCCAGTCGCTCATGCTCTGTGCGGCAGACAATGCCGAAGTCACGATCGGCCCCAAGGCGATGAGCACCACGAACAGCAGGACGAAGGTCAATTCACGGAATCGGCGCTTGGCCCGAAGCGCGGTCGCCATGATCACCAGATACTGGCAAAGCAGAATCGCCATTACCGCGGTCGCCACCGCTGCCAGCAGGGCAAGCATGAGCGCGCCCGCATCGAAGCGCCACATCAGCGAGGCGCCGAGCAGGCCCGCAATGGTCAGCACCGCGGGAATCGAGATGAAGCCAGCCAGCACCAGCGCTGGCCCCAAGGTCTTTTCCGGAATCCCGAAGTGGACAAAGCGTGAAGGCTCCAGGGTGAGGTCAACACCGGTCAGCAACGGCGGGATAATGGCCCAGCCCAGCACCACGGCCGAGCCGATCAGGGTGAAGATTTCACCCTGGAAAGGAATATCGCCGGCGGTAAACCACATGGCCAAGGTCAGCATGGTGATCATGCCCAGTGCGTACAGGCCACCGATGATGACGCCAATGAGTTGGCCGACGGAGCGCTTGAAGCCGTTGGCGAGCAAGCGCAGTTTCAGGCTTAGGACGTGCGCAACCATGACAGCCCCTCATTATTGGCGCGGCCGCCCACCAGATCGACGAAGCGATCTTCCAGGCTCATGCCGCCGCGGACTTCATCCACGGTGCCCTGCGCCTTGAGCATGCCATCGGAAATGACCGCGACATGCGTGCACATGCGCTGGACGAGGTCCATCACATGCGAGGAAACGATGACGGTGCCGCCGAATTCAACGTAGTTATTCAGGATGTCGCGGATATTCGCCGCCGATACCGGGTCCACCGCCTCGAACGGCTCGTCCAGAACCAAGAGCTTTGGCGAGTGGATCATCGCGGTAGCCAAGGAAATCTTCTTGGTCATGCCGGCCGAGTAATCCACGACCAGCTTGTCGCCGTCATCGAGCAAATCCATCACGCGCAGCAAGTCTTCGGTACGCTGGGCAACTTCTGCGCGTTCCATGCCGCGCAGCAATCCCGAGTAGGTCACCAGCTGGCGGCCGGTCAGCCGGTCAAACTGGCGCACGCCATCAGCCAGGACCCCCAAGGTGGCCTTGGCCGCTTGCGGATCAGCCCAGATATCCACGCCGTTGACCAGCGCTTGGCCTGAATCCGGACGCAGCAATCCAGTGGCCATGGAAAGCATGGTGGTCTTGCCGGCACCATTGGGTCCGACAAGACCGTAGAAGGAACCCGCAGGAACTTGCAGGCTGACGTTGTTCACGGCAATCTTGGCGCCGAATTGCTTGGCAAGACCCCGAATGTCCAGTGCGATCTGATTCATAGCTTAAGACTAGCAATGCCCCTAGTCAGAACGCATCATCCTTTGGAGTTAAACCCAGGGATAAGACAACCGCCGCGACCCAGGGGAAAACCCTGGGCCGCGGCGGTTGAACTGCTTGGTCCAGTCCCCGGACGTCAGCCTAGAAGAGTACGCGTGCCAGTTTCTGACGCGAGGCAGCTACGCGTGGATCGCTGTTGCCGATCACCGCATAGAGCTCAATCAGGCGACGGCGTACCCGCTCGCGGTCCTCATCAGCCAGGCGGGAGATCAGCGAAACCAGCCGGGCGAAGGCATCTTCGACATGTCCTCCCACCACGTCCAGATCTGCTACATCCAGCTGCGCCGCGACGTCTTCAGGGTTCTGCGCGGCTTGCTCGCGGGACTTGTTCAGATCCAGGTTGTGCGTGCGCGAGAGCAGGCGAACCTGGTACACGCCGATCTGCGCGTCCTTGTCGTTCGGCTTCTCGTTCAACGCTTCCAGGTAGGCGGCCTCGGCGGCGGCGTAGTCCCCGGCATCGATGGCGTCCACGGCCTTCTGGTGCAGCGGCGGCAGCTCTGGTTCAGGCTCGCCGGCCTGCCCGGAGAATGCCGGGGCGGTACCGCTCATGCCCTGCTGGACTGCGAGCTGTTCAAGCTGTGCGAAAACCTGGACAATCTGCTGTTCATCGGCGGGCCCCTGGAACAGCGGCACCGGCTGGCCCTTGATCAGCGCAACCACCATCGGGATCTGCTGCGCCTGGAAGGCCTGGGCGATCTGCGGGTAGGTTTCTGCATCCACCAGGCCGAGGATGAATTTGCCGCCCTTGGCATCCACCAGCTTGCGCAGCGTCGCATCCAGGTCTGCCGAGACCTGCACGCGAGGCGAGCCGAGGGAAACGATGGCAGGTACCTGCTGGGACATGCCGACGAACTGCTGGAACGCAGCCTCATCCAGATTGGTGGTCCAGCTTGCCGGACCAGCCGGCATGCTGCCGGTAGCTTCCGGGCCTTGGCTGGCCAGGGCGGAGAGATCTACCGCACCGCGGGTTGAGGGAATGTTCTGATCAGTCATGGGGGTTAGTCAACTTCCTTCACATCGAGCAGGATCTGGCTTGCAGAGATCAGCTGGATCTTGTCCTTGGAACCGTCGGCTGGCAGGTAGAACATCACTGGTTCGGCGTAGGTGCTTTCCACGTCGCCGTTCGAGGAGCTGGATCCCAGCAGCTGTTCGGTCAGCTTGTCGGTGCTCTTGAGCGGGTCAGCGTCTTCGGTGCGCACGAAGAGCGCCTTGTTGTTCAGCTTGCCGGTAACAATCGCTCCGCCATCCGGGGTGGAAACCACCTTGGTGTCGCCCTTGGTAACCGTGCGGTTGTACTTGACGTCCGCCTCGTTGGCTTCCTTGGACTCATCCTTCTGGGCTGCGTGCACCGCCTTGATGAAGTCCGATTCGGCAAACTTGTCCTTGTCCTTGGCTTTGCCATCGGTCAGCACGTTGCCCAATGCTTCCAGGGCCTTCTCCGGGGTCATCTGCAGGCCCTCGGCGTTGGCAGCCAGCTGCTTGGTCGACGGGTCGCCAACGGCGATGCCCGGGAAGGTGGAGTTCGGCAGCATCTGGCCGGCGAAGACCACCTTGAAGTTATCGCGGGCGTTGGCCTGCACCAGGGTCAGCGCCTGCGGCAGGGTGTCGGCATCATTGTTCTTCGCGGTCACCACCGAGATCACGCGGGGGAACTTGGCTTCATTCGCATTCGGCACAGCGGCCGAGCGGATGACCTGGGTAGTGAGCGCCATCGGCTTGTCTACCTCGAACTTCTCCTTGAGCATGTCGTAGCGCTTGTCGCGCAGGTACTTGAACGCACCGGCGCTGCGTGGTTCCAGGGCCTTGGCGTCGTTCTTCTCATCGGCCTTGGCTACCTGCTTCTGGGCATCAGCCAGAACGCGCTTGAGCTGTTCTTCGGTGATGACCGGGAAGCTGGATACTTCTTCAACCGAGGAAGAGGCGGACTCGGAGCCCTTGGCATCATCGGACGCTTTGGCGTCCTCCGACTTCTGCTCGGATTCCGAAGGCTTGGCGCTGGACTCGTCGCTTGGCGCCATGGGCAGCGAAACACCGGAGATCGCCAGGGCCACCACGGCCACGGCGGCGACCGAGTGCTGGGTGTTCGACCCGCTCTTCGGCTTGCCCGGGCGCATGACCAGCAGGGCCAGTCCGAAGACCAGCAGCAGCGAGCCGGCAATGATCAGCGGCAGGGCAAATGGCATGGCGTCGTCGTTCGCGTAGGTTACCGAGATATCCACCGGAGCGGCATCCTTTCCGCCTGCGGCCAGCAGCAGGGACCAGTCGCCGGAATCCGGAGCGGTCCAGCGGTAGGTCATGGTCTGATCCGCGGTCTGCGAGTCGAAGAAGATGTCATCACCGGCGGGATTAGGCGCATCGGCCTTGCCCTTGGCGTGCTCGGCGATCATCTTGTGGTTTTCGGTGTCGATGCCGGTGACCGACACATGCGATGCATCGCCGATCCACGCCTCGACGTCATAGTCGCGGCCCAAGGAAGCAGTGAATTCACCCTTCGACTTGATCACCAGTTCCACCGGGTCCAGCTTGGGGTCGTTGACCGAGGATTCAATCAGGGTCAGCGGTGCCTCATCAGCTAGTTGCGGCATGCTCGCGGTCACCGTTTCGGGCGGGGCCCAAAAGGTCTTCTGTCCGATGCCGACTACCAGGGCCGCGGCCCCCAGCAGCATCGCGATCAGGGAGATTACTTTTCGCACAAGTTCACCTATTCGCCTACGTCTCACAGCTGTTCTTTGACAAGTCTAACGAGTTGCGGCCGATCATGGTTCCGATCCGCGCCTGTGAACTGGCTCAACAACGCAACAGCACGGTGTCTTGAACCACTTAACAGTGGCCGATGCGCGATATGCTCTGACCCATGGAGCCTGATCAGCCGCACCCGCATCGCGATAAGCACGTACCCGAGCAGCGTTCCGACGCGTCGGATCGCTCTTCCGGGCCTGCAACCTCCGGCCCGGAATCCACAGCGCATTCCCAGCCTCATGAGGGCAATTCCCAACCGGAATCACCTGCGGCCGCCGGCGCGCAGGCCCGTTATCCGGGCGCTGCGCCGACGGGGGCTAATGCGTCCCGCGAGGGCTGGTCCAAGAAGATCGCCGAACGCGTGGGCAAGATGCTCAACACCCCGCAGCGCAGTGCGGCCCTGGGCGAGGAACCGGAGCATCCGCTGGATGGCTCGCCGGAACCGATTCCGGCGCTGCACCCTATTTCCATGGGCTTCTTGGGCACCATCGGCGTGGGCATCGCCCTGGGCGGCTACTACCTGCTGACCAACGTCGGTTCGCTGATGACCTGGATTGCCATTGCGCTGTTCATCGCGCTGGGCCTTGATCCGATTGTGCGCTTCATGATGCGCAAGGGATTGACCCGTCCGCTGGCTGTGGCCGCGACCATGGTCAGCTTGCTGGCGATCTTCGGCGGCTTCATGGCCTTGATCATCCCTACGCTGGTCAACCAGATCACCGCCTTCATCACGCGGGCGCCGGAAATCGTGGATGATTTCCTCAATAGCGATTGGGTCCGGGAAATCGACCGGCAATACGCGGTATCCCAGCGCATCACTACCGAGGTCGACCGTTTCTTTGGCGATTCGGGCGCGGTGACCAATGTGTTCGGCGGCGTCCTGGGCGTATCGCAGACCGTCGCCCAGTCCATGTTCGGCGTGCTGATCGTGCTGGTGCTGGCCATCTACTTCCTGGCTTCGCTGCCAGGGATGATGGGCTTCTCGCTGCGCCTGGCCCCGCGCTCCAAACGCGACCGCGTGGCCGAATTGACCGTGCGCATTACCCGCTCCGTGGGCAATTACGTGATGGGCCAAGCCACCGTGGCCATACTGAACTGCCTGGTGGCGCTGGTGCTGATGAGCGTCCTGGGTGTTCCATTCACCGCGCTGCTCACCTTGCTGGTAGCGATGCTGGCCTTCATCCCATTGGTCGGCGGGGTGATTGCCGGCGTGCTGGTCACCTTGGTGACATTGTCACTGGGCTGGCAGACCGCCCTGATCTACGCGGTGTGCTACTTCGGCTACCTGCAGGTCGAGGCGTATTTCGTTTCGCCGCGCATCATGCGCCGTGCGGTGGCAGTGCCCGGCGCGGTCGCGGTGATCTCGGTGATTGCCGGCGGCACCCTGGCCGGGGTCACCGGTGCGCTCATGGCCATCCCGGTGGCAGCCAGCGCCATGATCCTGCTGCGCGAAGTCTTCATCGCCCGGCAGGACCGCCGCTAGCACCTGCCCTTTAGGCAGCTGGCCTAGTAGCGGTAGGAACGGGTTTCCCAGCAGTGCGGATGCCAGTGGCGGCGCGCGTTGGCCGCGGCATCATCGCCCGACCAGTGGTCCGCGCGCCAGGCGACCACATGGGCAACTCCAACTCCGATGGAACGGTGGCACCCCGGGCAGGAATAGGGCTTGTTGGCGTTCATCGGCGCAATCTTGCGCACATGCCATTGGCCGTCGGGGGCATCCTGGCGCAGCACCACGCCGAAGCGGGCACGCTGCATCCACTCTTCCTGGCCCGAACCGTAGCCCTGCTCTTCATCCCCGGAACCGTAGCCGGAGCCGGAGTTCCGGCCTTGGGCGGGTCGGGAATTCTTGGAGCGGCGCGGGCGGTTGGAACGTGGCATGTCTTTAATCATGCCGTATCTCCCGGCACAAGTCGCAACCAGCTAGTAAAGTGTGTGGGGTGCGTTTAGTGGTAGCGAAGTGTTCAGTTGATTACGAGGGCCGTCTTCGAGCCCACCTTCCGTTGGCGACCCGCTTGATCATGGTCAAGGCCGACGGCTCGGTACTCATCCACTCGGACGGCGGCAGCTACAAGCCGCTGAACTGGATGAATCCGCCGTTGATCCTGCGCGAGGCAGATCCGGATGAGGACGCCGCGGCATTGGGTGCCACCGCTACCTGGACCGTGTCCAGCGCGAAGACCGATGACAAGCTGACCATCCACTTCCATAGCTTCGAGCACGACTCGGCCCACATCCTGGGCACCGATCCGGGGCTGATCAAGGATGGCGTCGAAGCCGACCTGCAGCGCCTGCTGGCCGAGCAGATCGAGTTGCTCGGCACCGGCCACCAGCTGATCCGCCGTGAATACATGACCGCCATCGGCCCGGTGGATATCCTGGCCCGTGATGCCAAGGGCGCCACGGTTGCCGTGGAGCTCAAGCGCCGTGGCGATATCGACGGAGTGGAACAGCTGACCCGCTACCTGGAGCTTCTGAACCGCGATCCCCTGCTCAAGCCGGTTACCGGCATTTTCGCCGCGCAGCAGATCAAGCCGCAGGCCCGCACCTTGGCCGAGGACCGCGGCATCCGCTGCCTCACCTTGGATTACGACGCAATGCGCGGAGTCGACGACTCGGCAGGACGCCTCTTCTAGAGTTGAGGATCCTCCCCGAGCTGCTTGGCCTTGGCGCATCCGCTGCTGGCCGGATGCAGCTGCCTGGCAGCCTTAGCTTGGCCCTGCAGAAAACTGCATCCCGACTGCTAGTCTGATCTCCTCTACCAAAAGCGCTCGGTGCCGCACGGCCCGGGCCGCCAGGCTCGGGAGGACCATTGGATCCGCTGACAGCTTCGCTCATGGCCATTGGCAGCGGTTCCGCTGCGGGCCTGCGGCCGTATTTCACGGTATTGGCCCTGGGCATCGCGGGACTCGTGATCCCCGATACCGCACCTGACATGATCGCTTCTGCGGCACGGCAGATTCCTGAAAGCATCACCAATCCGTGGGTCCTGGCCATCTGTGCCGTACTTGCCATCGGCGAGGCCGGCCTGGATAAGATCCCTTTCCTCAATCTGTCCATGGAAACCATCTCGGTGTGGCTGCGGCCAGTTTTCGGCGCCCTGGTTGGCATCGGCCTTGGCGCCAATTCGGGAGTCGAGGTTGCCGTCCTCACCGGCCTGCTCGGCGCGGGCTCCGCGCTGTCGGTGAGCCTGGGCAAATCGTCGATGACCGCGGCGACCAATGCCGTGCCCGAACCCATCACCCAATGGGTGCGCAGCCTGGCAGAAGATCTTGGCGCGCTGGTTCTCGTCTTCGCAGCTGTACTGGTTCCCGTGTTGGCTGCCGTGCTCGGACTCGTTGCCATTGCCATCGGCTTCTTCCTCTACCGCATGTTCCGCAGGGTCTACCGGTCAATGAAGAACCGGGTCGGCAGCGTCAGGCAGAACCGGGCCGCCGCGCACTCCGCGCGCGAAGCGCAGCTGGCCTCCGGCACGAAGACCAGCACGCTGCAGGCGCTGCAGGCCCTGGCCACCGGCAACGCGCCGGCTTCCGAAGATCCTGCAGGCAAGGGCAGCTAGCGCCTCGCCGTGGCCAGGTGCCCGGCGCACTGGGGCTACTGCGTTCCCGAATCGCTAAATGCCAAGTCCACTGAGAAAATAATCCGTCGAGTCGGTGACTGGACGCGTTCTCTCTTCTAAGCTGGGAACATGACTACGACGCGCTACGCCCTTCATGCCACCCTGATTTCCGATGGCCTCAAGGTCACCGATGGCGTGCTCGCCGTGGAAGGCGACCGCATCCGCTTTGCCGGCAACCGCGATGACTTCAACGCACTGGCCGATGCTGCCGACTACCCGGTACGCGAGGTAGCCCCCGGATCCATCATCATCCCGGGCCTGATCGACCTGCATTGCCATGGCGCCCTCGGCGCGGACTTCTCGGCACCGGATCATTCGAGCGTCACCGAAGCGGTGGAGTACCTGCACCGCTCGGGCACCACTACCCTGCTCGCGTCGCTGGTCACCGCAGAGCCCTCGTCCATGATCGAGGCCGCCGAGCTGCTCGCCGAGCTGGCGGAGGCCGGCCAGATTGCCGGCATCCATGCCGAAGGCCCGTTCCTCTCCGTAGCCCGCTGCGGCGCCCAGGATCCGCAATTCCTGCAGGATCCGGATCCGGAATTCGTCAGCGAGCTGGTGGCTGCCAGCCGCGGCCAGCTGCGCACCATGACCTACGCTCCGGAATTGGCCGGCAGCGAGGAACTCGTTGAGCAGCTGGTCTCCCACGGCGTGGTCCCGTCGCTGGGGCACACCGATGCCAGCGCCCAGATCACCGCGGATTCCCTGCGCTTTGCCCGCGAACAGCTGCGCAGCGCCGGGGTGGACGGCTTCACCGAACGACCTACGGTCACCCACCTGTTCAACGGCATGCCTTCGCTGCACCACCGCGAACCCGGTCCGGTGGCCGCCTGCCTGGAAGAGGCAGTGAACCGCAATGCGTTCGTGGAGCTGATCGCCGACGGGGTGCACCTGTCCCCCGATACCGTGCGCCTGGTCTTCCGCTTGGTCGGTGCGGAGAACATCTTGCTGGTCAGCGATTCCATGGCGGCCACCGGCTTGGCCGATGGGCAGTACACCCTCGGCCCGCAGGATGTGAATGTGGCCCTGGGCCAGGCACGGCTGGCCAGCGACAATTCCCTGGCCGGTGGCACCTGCACGCTGCTGGAAATCGTGCAGCGCGCCGTGCAGTCCGGGGTCTCACTGGTCCAGGCGGTCAACTCGGCCACGTCCATCCCCGCCTCGCTCATTGGCCTGGCCGATGAAGTCGGTTCCCTGCACTACGGCTTCGCCGCCGATGCGCTGATCCTGGATGCTAATCTGCAGCTGGTCCAGACGATCCGCAACGGGGAATACCTCTAGCCCACCGAAACATCCCGGACTGCGCTAGCCCTGCCGGATCCGCGCGAGCTGGCCGAGCAGCTCAAGCTCCTCGGCCCGGGCCAGGCCAGCACGCCGGGACCGGTCCAGTCCGCGAGCCCGTTCATCGGCCAGCACGTCGCCGAGCAAGTCCTCCAGGTCCCGCTCCGGGCCATTGGCCAAGACGTACCGCTGGTTGCTGCGCTGGGCAAAGCCGTGGTCCTCAAGCGCAAGCCACAACGGCAGCGAACGCGCCCCGGCCCAGTAATTGACCTGGCGTTCGCGCAGCCATGCGTCCTGGGCGGTGACCAGTTCCCCGCTGAATCCCGCAATCCGCGCGGCAGCACTGAGGAATTGGGCGAAGCCGTGGGATGTTCCGGCCACGTTGAAGGTTCCGGTCAGCGTACGCGCGGCGGCATCGATGATCCACGCGGCGGCATCGCGCACGTCGATCACCTGCACATGGCGGCCCGCGGTTGGCGGGATGAGGACCTGGCCGGCACCGGCCAAGGCCAAGCGCGAAACCCAGTAGGAAAACCGGTCGCTGGGATCGCCAGGTCCGGCAAGCAGCCCCGGACGGGCAATGAGCAGCCGGTCGGCAACCATCGCCGTGCTGGCCTGTTCGGCAAGGACCTTTGCATGCCCGTAGTCGCCGGGATCGGACGGTTCATGCAGTTGCGCGTCTTCGCCGGCACCGGGCAGCTGCGCGCTGGCATAAACCGAGATGGAGGAAACCAGGGTCCAGTGCCGCGCAGTCGCGGCCAGGGCCGCCAGCGCCTCATGCACCCATTGCGGGTCATAGGACAGCTCGATGACCGAGTCGAATTCGATGCCCTGCACGGCGTCATAGGCCCCGGGTTGGCTCCGGTCGGCACGCACCAGCTGCGCACCCTGGGCAACCTCGCCGGAATTGCCGCGCGCCAGGCAGGTGACTTCGTGGCCACTGCGGATCAGCTGACGCGCCAGCTCGCGGCCGAGCCAGGCGGTGCCGCCAAGGATCAAGGTTCGTTCCATGCGAACAGTCAACTACGTCCTGCGCCACGGGCCCAGGCATTTCGCACTCAGCGCAGTTCCTGCCGGTAGTGCGACAGTCCCGGATTCAGGACCATGGGTGCTCCGGGGATCGCACACGCGCAGCTGAGCAGTGAGCCGAGCACGCTGGCGATCCGCAGCGGCTTCCCCAGCCTGCCAACGCTGCCTGCCAGCATTGCCTAGCCCGGGAACGCGAAAACCGCCGCTGCATCTGCAACGGCGGTTTTGCTTTATCAAGTTCTAGATCTGCCAGCTCCCGGCGATCGGCCCGGCTTCGAGCCAGGCCGAGAAGCCGGTGTAGTCGCGGTAGTCCATGGCCAGCAGCAGCTCATCACCGCTGCGCACCAGCATCACGATGATGAATCCTGGCGGGATCCGCGAGGTTTCCTCATCGGTGGGCTGGCGTGTCCCGGTGATATCCAGGCCACGGCGCTCGATCACGAAACTCGGGACCGGGGAGACAGAGAAAAACCGCAACAGGTCCACATGCGCTCCGCCGTAGCGGCCGATGACCATCATCCATTTGCCCGAAGGCGCCAGGATGGATGCATCGAAGGTGCCCAGCGTGCGCCGCAATTGGATGCGGCGCACTGCCATGGCCCCGAAGAACATGGCGATGCCGATCAGGATCAGCAACGCGATCAGAACTGGTGCGGTTATCTCAAACAATTCATCGCCTACGCTGCGGTACCAAGCACAGCGTTGTCAGCAACGATCACTACGCGATCCGAATCAACAGAGAAGAAGCCTCCGTCGATCTGGACCGAGAAGCGGGACTCGGAAACCGGTTCGATTTCCAGGTCCCCAGCGGCAAGCACGGACAGCATCGGAACGTGACCGGGCAGAACACCGATCTCGCCGTCCACCGAACGAGCCTTGACCAGCTTCGCAGCGCCCGACCACACGAAGTGGTCAGCCGCGACGATTTCGACCTGAAGCTCAGCCATAATTAGCTGGCCTTCTGGATTTCGGCCCACTGGCGCTCGACGTCGTCAAGACCGCCGATGTTGAAGAACGCCTGCTCTGCAATGTGGTCCAATTCGCCATCGCAAATGGCCTTGAAGCCTTCGATGGTGTCCTTGATCGATACGGTCGAGCCCTCGACACCGGTGAACTGCTTTGCGGTGTAGGTGTTCTGCGAGAGGAACTGCTGGATACGGCGTGCACGGGCGACGACGATCTTGTCCTCTTCGCCCAGCTCGTCGATACCGAGGATCGCGATGATGTCCTGCAGTTCCTTGTTCTTCTGCAGAATGGCCTTCACGCGGATGGCTACATCGTAGTGATCTTGGCCAATGTACTGCGGATCCAGGATTCGCGAGGTCGAGGTCAGCGGGTCGATCGCCGGGTACAGGCCGCGCGACGCGATTTCACGCGACAGCTCGGTGGTTGCATCCAAGTGGGCGAAGGTTGCTGCTGGAGCCGGGTCGGTGTAGTCATCGGCCGGGACGTAGACAGCCTGCATCGAGGTGATCGAGCGGCCCTTCGTCGAGGTGATGCGTTCCTGCAGCAGACCCATTTCATCGGCCAAGTTCGGCTGGTAGCCCACGGCGGAAGGCATGCGGCCCAGCAGGGTCGACACCTCGGAACCTGCCTGGGTGAAGCGGAAGATGTTGTCGATGAACAGCAGCACGTCCTGGTTCTGGACATCGCGGAAGTATTCCGCCATGGTCAGAGCCGACAGTGCCACGCGCAAACGGGTTCCAGGTGGCTCATCCATCTGGCCGAACACCAGTGCGGTGTCCTTCAGGACGTTTGCCTCGTCCATTTCGACCCAGAGGTCGTTGCCTTCACGGGTGCGCTCGCCAACACCGGCGAATACCGAGGTACCACCGAAGTTACGTGCAACACGGGTGATCATTTCCTGGATCAGCACGGTCTTGCCAACGCCGGCGCCGCCGAACAGGCCGATCTTGCCGCCCTTGATGTACGGGGTCAGGAGGTCGATCGACTTGATGCCGGTTTCCAGCATTTCGGTCGAGCCCTCGAGCTCCGAGAACTTCGGAGGCTGGCGGTGGATTGGCCAACGCTCGGTGACCTGGATCTCCGAGTTGTCAACGTCCAGGGCGTCGCCCAGGACGTTGAAGATGTGGCCCTTGACGCCGTCGCCTACTGGGACGGAGATGGCAGCGCCGGTATCGGTCACCGAAGCACCGCGGACCAGGCCGTCGGTGGCCTGCAGCGATACTGCGCGGACCAGGCCCTCACCGAGGTGCTGGCTGGTCTCGAAGGTGATCTTCTTGGTTTCGCCGTTGAGGGTCAGCTCAGCGGTCAGTGCGTTGTAGATAGCAGGCAGTGCGTCGGCTGGGAACTCGACGTCCACGACCGGGCCAGTCACGCGCGCGATGCGACCGATGGCCCCTGCGGTAACCTGCTCGTTGAGTTGGGCAGTCATCTTTCTCACTTCTTGTCTGGTCGGAGTATCGGTAATTAGCTGTTCAGCGCGTCGGCGCCGGCGATAATTTCCGAAAGCTCCTGGGTGATTTCAGCCTGACGGGCATTGTTGAGCAATCGGGTGTACTTCTTGATCAGTTCACCAGCGTTGTCGCCTGCGGCCTTCATGGCGCGCTGGCGGGCAGCGAGCTCGGAAGCAGCGGACTGCAACTGGCAGTTGAACAGTCGAGAATCGATGTAGCGCGGAAGCAGTGCGTCAAGCACTTCTTCCGGCGATGGCTCAAACTCGTACAGTGGCAACAGCTCGTCGGTTGGAGTCTCGGATTCATCCTCGACAACCTCCAACGGCAACAGACGGATGACCGTCGGTTCCTGCGTGACCATCGACTTGAACTGGGTGTAGACGACGTGGATCTCGTCCACGCCACCCTGCTCGAAATCGGTGTCGAAGTCCTCCAGGAGGACATCGCGCAGCTCGCGTGCGGTTTCGAAACGCGGGGAATCAGTTTCCCCGGTCCACACTCGTGCGTACTCGCGTGAACGGAAATCAAAGTAAGCCTGGGCCTTGCGGCCGACCAAGTAGGTCTTGACTTCCTTGCCTTCTTCACGCAGGAGTTCCACGAGGTGCTCTGCCTGCTTCAGAACGCTGGCGGAGTAGGACCCGGCAAGTCCTCGGTCCGAAGTCATCACCAAGACCGCGGCGCGGCGTACCTGCGCCGGCTCGGTGGTCAGTGGATGCTCGACATCGGCCTGGGACGCGACGGCGGTTACTGCACGGGTAATCGCATTGGCATACGGCAGCGAGGCCGAGACACGCGTACGTGCCTTACCAATGCGGGATGCAGCGATCAGTTCCATCGCCTTGAAGATCTTGCGCATCGACTTGGTCGATCCGATCTTCTGGCGGTAGACCCGAATCTGGGCTCCCATGTGTGTCCTTTCCTTATCCCCTACCTCGGGAGGGCGGCGCCGTTACCGGCGCCGCTCCCCCTTGGCAAGGAAATTGTCAGCGCTTCTGCTTGACGATCTTTTCCTGGTCAACGGACTCGGAATCGAGAGCGTCGTGCTCTTCGTGCCCGGCGGCGACAAGCTTGTCGTCGCCTTCGCCGAAGAAGCCGGCCTTGAAGTCCGCAACAGCGGTCTTCATGGCTTCCAGAGTCTCGTTCTCCAGCTTGCCGGTCTGGCCAATCACGGTCAGTACATCGGTGCGGTGGCGCAGGTAGTCGATGAACTCGCCCTCGAAGCGGCGTACATCCTCAACCGGGACATCGTCCAGGTAGCCGTTGGTGCCGGCCCAGATCGAAACGACCTGGTCCTCAACCGGGTACGGGGTGTACTGGCCCTGCTTGAGCAGTTCCATCAGGCGCGCACCACGGGTCAGCTGCTGCTTGGAAGCAGCATCCAGGTCCGAGGCGAACATTGCGAATGCCTGCATGTCGCGGTACTGGGCCAATTCCAGCTTCAAGGTACCGGAGACCTTCTTCATGGCCTTGACCTGTGCCGAACCGCCAACGCGGGATACCGAGATACCCACGTCGACAGCTGGACGCTGGTTGGCGTTGAAGAGATCCGACTGCAAGAAGATCTGGCCGTCGGTGATCGAGATGACGTTGGTCGGGATGAACGCGCCCACGTCGTTGGCCTTGGTTTCGATGATTGGCAAGCCAGTCATCGAACCTGCACCCAGCTCGTCCGACAGCTTGGCGCAACGCTCAAGCAGGCGGGAGTGCAGGTAGAAGACGTCGCCTGGGTAGGCTTCGCGTCCTGGCGGACGGCGCAGCAGCAGGGACACGGCACGGTAGGCTTCAGCCTGCTTCGACAGATCATCGAAGACGATCAGAACGTGCTTGCCACCGTACATCCAGTGCTGGCCGATGGCCGAGCCTGCGTATGGAGCCAAGTACTTGAAGCCGGCCGGGTCGGATGCCGGGGACGCCACGATGGTGGTGTACTCCAGTGCGCCCTGCTCTTCGAGGGTCTGGCGAACGGCAGCGATGGTCGATGCCTTCTGGCCAATTGCCACGTAGACGCAGCGGACCTGCTTGGTCTGATCGCCGGATTCCCAGTTAGCACGCTGGTTCAGGATGGTGTCAACCGCGATAGCGGTCTTGCCGGTCTGGCGGTCGCCAATGATCAGCTGACGCTGGCCACGGCCGATCGGGATCATGGCGTCGATAGCCTTCAGACCGGTCTGCATTGGCTCGTGCACGCTCTTGCGCTGGGTCACGCCTGGTGCCTGCAGCTCCAGGGCGCGACGGCCCTCGGCAGCGATTGGGCCCAGGTTGTCCAGTGGCTCGCCCAACGGGTCGACCACGCGGCCCAGGTAGCCGTCGCCGACTGGAACCGAAAGGATCTCGCCGGTGCGCTCTACCTTCTGGCCAGCTTCGATGCCGGTGAAGTCACCAAGCACAACGACACCGATTTCGCGGGTATCGAGGTTCTGGGCCAGGCCCAGGGTGCCATCTTCGAACTTCAGCAACTCGTTGGCCATGACGGAAGGAAGGCCTTCCACTCTGGCGATGCCGTCGCTCGCGGCGACGACGCGTCCCACCTCGGTGCGCTCTGCCTTACCCGGTTCGTAGGAAGATGCGAACTCGTTTAGGGCATCGCGGACGTCGTTGGCATTGATGGTCAAATCGGCCATCTGCAGTCCCTGCTCTCCTAAATTGTGATCCGGTCCATTGGACCGAATCGAATGTGAATGAAGTCTGTTGTGGTCCTGGCAGCCAGGAACACCAGGCGAAGGATCACTCCCTAGCCCAATGAGTCCTAGCTGGCCAAGGCGCGGCGCAACTCGGCCACGCGTGATGCCACGGAAGCGTCGACAACTTCGTCGCCAACCTTGACTACCAGTCCACCGACCAGCGATGGGTCGGTAGTGGCGTTGAGCTTGAGCTGACGACCGTATAGCTTGTTCAGGCTGGTCTCCAGGCGCGAAAGCTGGGCTTCGGAAAGTTCTACAGAGCTGGTTACCGAGGCAATCCAGCGCTGCTGGCGCTTGGCCACGAGCTCTACGAAACGTCCAACCAAGGCTGCTGGCTTCAAACCGCGGGGGTTCGAAACTGCCTGGGAGATCAAAACCTGCGAGGTCTGCGACGCGTTAGGCACGAGCTTCAGCGCGAGAGTGCGCTTAGCCTCGACTGGGGCCTGTGCATCATCCAACGCACGCTGCAGTTCGTGATTGCCACGCACTGCCTCGATGAAGGAGAACAGATCCTGCTCCAGCTTGTTCAGCCCCGAAGCGCCGTCCTGCTGCTCTGCCACTGCGGTGACCGCAGTGACAGCCAGCGATTCGAGCGCATCGCTAATGTCGCGTTCCGAGCTCCAGCGGGTAGAAGCCAGCTGTGCGACGACGTCCTCGGCGTCAGCCGAGACCTTTCCGTGCAGCAGCTGAGCCAAAAGGCCTGCCTTGTCGGCATTTCCACGGGCTGGGTCAGTCATTGCGCGGCGGAGACCGGCATTTGCATCCAGTACTTCCAGGACCGCGAACAGTTCCTTAGGCAGCTCAATAGATGCCAGTGCCAGCTTGGGTTCCAGGAACGCCAAAGCCTTTGCCAGTGACTCGCTCGATACACTTGCCATTAGTTCGATGCACCTGCGTTCTGCTGAGCTTCCAAATCGGTCAGGAACTTGTCAACCACGCGCTGGGCACGGGCATCGTCCTGCAGAGCTTCGTCAACAACCTTGCTTGCAAGCTCGGTAGCCAATGCGCCCACGTCGGTGCGGAGCGAAGCCAGAGCGGATACGCGCTCAGCTTCGATCTGGCGGTGCGACTGCTCGGTGATACGAGCTGCCTCATCGGTTGCCTTGGTCTTCAGATCCGCAAGGATCTGAGCACCTTCGCTACGAGCTTCCTCACGGATGCGGTTTGCTTCGGTGCGTGCTTCCAGAAGCTGGGCCTTGTACTGTGCCAAGGTCTCCTCTGCTTCCTTCTGCGCTGCTTCAGCCTTCTCAAGGCCACCTTCGATCGCGGTGACGCGATCTTCATAGGACTGCTCGAACTTTGGAGCAATTACCTTGATGACGATGAACAGAAGGACCGCGAAACCAACACCCGTGACGAGAATTTCCCACGGGTTCGGCAACAGCGGGTTGACCGATTCGCTCGCAGCGAGGATGAAATCAGTGCTGTTCATTCTCACTATTCCTTATCTACTAGTTTCCGCTTGTGTGTACGCCTCGCGATAGTGGCGAGGCCACTACAGTTGCGAAAAGACTAGGCGCCGATGACGAAAGCGAAGACCAGGCCCAGGATGGCCAGTGCTTCAGCAAGTGCGAAGCCAAGCATGGCGATTGGCTGCAGGATGCGCTGAGCCTCAGGCTGACGTGCAACACCGTTGATGTAGGCAGCGAAGATCAAGCCAACGCCGATAGCCGAACCGATAGCAGCCAGGCCGTAGCCGATCATATTCAGGGAGCCGTGCAACATGTGATTATGTTCCTTTCAAGATACCGGGCTTTTGCCGGTAGGTTGTGAGGTATTCCTTGAGCGACTCAAGGAAGATCTTTATGGGTTGGAAGAAAAGAAGTGTTGGCCTAGTGGGCGTCGGCTTCGATTGCACCCTGGAGGTAGATCGCGGTCAGCAGGGCGAAAACAAACGCCTGCAGGACCATGATCAGCAGTTCCAGGAAGTACATGGCGACCGAGCCAACGATGACCAGGATGCCAAGGCCGTTCATGGCCAGGGAGTCCTGGACAACGATCAGGTGACGAGCGCCGGCAGCTGCCAGCATCACGATCATGTGACCGGCCAGCATCGTTGCCATCAAACGCAGCGAGTGCGTCAGCGGGCGAACGATGAAGTTAGAAATGATTTCCAACGGAATCATCAGTGGCATGATCCAGCCCGGAACACCGGACGGGACGACGGCCAACTTGAAGTAGCGGATACCGTGGTTCTTCAGGCCTACAGCAATCCAGGTGCCGTAGATGATGATAGCCATCGCGTATGCAGAACCAGCGTGTGAGAACGATGGAAGCTGCAGGAACGGAATCGCGCCGAAGAGGTTGTTCAGCAGTACGAAGAAGAAGGTCGCGAACAGCAGAGGAATCCAAGGACGGAAGTTCTTCTCGCCGATGATGTCGCGGCCAATTCCGTTACGTACAAACGCGTAACCGGACTCAGCGATGTACTGCATCTTGCCTGGAACCAGCTTCGGGTTCTTGATGGCCACGGTGAAGAACCAAGAGATAAGCACGATCGACAAAACGATCATGAGCATCTGCTTGCCGAAACCCGTGCCGTACTCAGCCATCCACGGGAAAAGATCCGGGAGGTGGGTATCGGAAACGGATGGCGGTACGAAGCCGCCTTCTTCTGAGGCCATTGGGAGCGCAAACGCGAACAACGCGCTGTCCTCTCTGCAGTAACGGTCACGGGCAAAAGGCGGTGACTGGCGGTAACTGCCTCTCACCGTGTGAAGAAAAGATCAAACGGGGATCCCATCATGGCCCATGCCAGAAGCATCAACCCTGATGAAGGTCCATCTGCGGGTTACCCCGCGGATGCATATTGCGTATTCCGCCCGCAGTTGAGCGGACGGCCAAAAATGACCCGAAGTAAGCTTATCAAACTCACAGCACCCCACCGACACAAAGTCGCGCAGAATACTCTATTCCTCGTTGTAGATAGCCAGGCGCGCCTTCATGAAAGCACGCACCTCGCCAACCTGCCAGGCAACAAGGGAGATAGCTGCTGCAAGAACGAATCCCTGGCGATTAACCCAATCGGGCAACCCCAGGTTCAACAACACGAAGGCGATGCCAAAAACCTTGATGACAAAGACACCCAAGAACGCGGGCATGGCCCACGAGTGGCGAATTCGCCCTGCAGCTTCGGCAATGAGAATGCCAATCGCGAAAAAGCCAATCACAATTCCGGCAGCCAGCGCGCCAGAAAGCGCGTAGCGAAGATCGGCAACCAACCATGAAATCAGGAAAAATATGGCGGTAGCGATCAGCGAATACACCAGTGACAAGCCAAGAATCGGCAACCAGATGGATTTCGGGGCTGACGAAGCACTGACGCGGGCAGAACCAGAATTCACGTCCGCAACCTTTCTTCGTCAACACCGAGGAACCATCGTGCACCCATCGATGCTGATGAAACTTGAAACTTCCACCTATTCCCTAAAGAGCAGATGAAAGAAGATCCAGATTGAATTCTACACGAGATAGAAACAGATTGCTTGTGCGTTACCCTGCTATTTGATCGGGCTAGGCTTTGCCCATGCGCTTGCGTAAGGCCTCGACCCGCTTGATCACCAGGGGGCGCCACGTTGCAACCGCTGCCACTAGGAACAACAGCAAGGCCATCGGGACCACCAGAATGACCGGGATGAAGGCGATGGAAACCACTGAGACTGCAATCACGGCGGCCCACAGGTAGAGCAGAACTACCGATTGGCGCACCGAGTGGCCCTGGGCCAGCATCCGGTGGTGGATGTGCTTGGCATCCGGGGAAAAGGGTGAGCGTTTGTTGGCCAGCCGGCGGAAGACCGAGAGTACAAGGTCCAGTACTGGTAGGAAGACGATCACCATCGGCAGCAGCATCGGCATGTAGGCCGGGATGTTGCGGAAGCGCCGGGCCTCCAGGCCCTGCACATCACCGGTCACCGCGATCGCGGCCACCGAGAGGATCATGCCGATGGCGAGAACGCCGGTCTCCCCCATGAAGATATTGGCCGGGTTGAAGTTGTGCGGCAAGAAGCCCAGGCAGGCACCGAGCAGCAAGGCGCAGAGCAAGGCCCCGATGTTCGCGTAGTCATCGGCGCTCACGTGCGTGGCCAGCACATAGGAGTACACGAAGAAGGTCGCCGCGCCAATGGCGGCCAGGCCCGCGGCCAGGCCATCCAATCCATCGGAGAAGTTGATCGCGTTCATGGTCAGCACGATCAGGAAAATGGTCACCGCAATCTGCAGCCATTGCTCATCGATCTGCCACGAACCCACGGGCAGGGACTGGATGACGATTCCGTTGGTGGCGACCAGCCAGCCGATCAGGATCTGGCCGGCGAGCTTCAGCCACCACTTCAGGTCGAACATGTCATCGGCCAGGCCCATGAGCACGATGACGCCCAGGGCGTAGGCGATTCCCCGGATGGGGTCGTCATTGCCGAAAACCCCGCGGAAGAAGTGGAAGTTGCTGGCCAGCCATAGCCCTGCGGCGAAAGCGGCGATAATCGCCAGGCCGCCGAACTTCACGATCGGTTTTTCGTGCTGGTCGCGTTCGCGCACCAGCTGGTTGCCGGTGAAACGGTGGCCAAGGGTGCGGATGATCGGGGTGAGCAGGAACGAAACCGTAAAGCTGAATGCTATGAGCAGTACGTATGTTCTCATGCGCCGGTTTCCGGTGCGTCCTGTCCCAAATCGAGAATGCCAGGGACGACCACGCGCAATTCCTCAATGGAAATCGCGCCCGAGCGAACCACCTGCAGGTTCTGGCCGGTGCAATCGATGATGGTCGATGGCAGGACCTCTTCCCCGGCCTCGCCGCGCGGGCCGCCATCGAGGTAGACATCCACCGACTCCCCGAGCTGAGCGAGAGCCTGCTCGACATCCAGCGCCGCCGCGTTGCCGGTGCGGTTGGCCGAGGACACGGCCAGCGGGCCGGTCTGGCCCAGGAGCTCCAGGGCGGTGTCGTCGTTGGGCACGCGCAGCGCCACGGTGCCGCGGGTCTCCCCCAGGTCCCAGGTCAGCGAAGGCTGGGCCTGCAGGATCAGGGTCAGTCCGCCTGGCCAGAACGCTTCGGCCAGCTTGCGCGCAGCCTCGGGGATGTCCCTGGCCAATCCGTCCATGGTGGAACTCTGGGCGATCAGCACCGGCGGGGGCATGGTGCGGTTGCGGCCTTTGGCGGCCAGCAGCATCGCCACGCCCTGGGCGCTGAATGCATCGGCGCCGATCCCGTAGACGGTATCTGTAGGCAAGACGATGCAGCGCTTGTCCGCCAGCGCGGCCTTGGCTGCGGCGATGCCTTCAGCGTGTTCCTGCTCGTTGCTTACCGAAAATGTTGTGCTCACGGGATCATTCTTTCATGCACTGGGTGTGGTTTGGTTATTGCGGCGCGTAGCCGGATGTGGCGCGGGCGCGCCCGGTCAAATCTTCATGGCCAGCTACCTGCGTGAAACCGGCCGCGCGCAGCATCGCTGCCGCGGTTTCGCGCTGCACTTCGGCGTGTTCCATCACGTAGTAGCCGCCGGGACGCAAGAGCTTCATGGCTTGGGCGGTAATGGCTCGCGGAATGTCCAGTCCGTCCTCCCCGAGCCCGTACAACGCCATTTCCGGGTCGTGCTCGCGCACTTCCACTTCACGCGGCACCGCGTTGGGCGGAATATACGGCGGATTGGAGATCACCAGGTCCATGGTGCCTTCCAGCTCCCCGGGGACCGCCGTGGCATCCTGGTGCAGCACGGTGACCCGGTGCGGCTCGCAGTTGGCCCGGGTGTAGCCGATGGCATCGTCCGAGAGCTCCACGGCCCAGACGCTGGCTGCTGGCACTTCGCTGGCCACGGACGCTGCAATGGCCCCGGAGCCCGAGCACAAATCAATGCACCGCGGGGTGCCGATGCCTTGGGCGGCCAGGAAATCAAGGCCGAGCTGCACCACGGTTTCGGTTTCCGGCCGCGGGGTGAATACTCCCGGTCCCACCTTCAGTTCCAGGTAGCGGAAGTACGCCACGCCGGTCAGGTGCTGCAGCGGGATGCGGGTGCGCCGGGCGGCCACCAGGGCGGTGAATTGCTCCCGGCTTCCAGGGTCGAGGCCCTCGCCACGCAGTTCGCGCAGCTTCAGTTCCGAGCGGTCGATGCCCAGCACGTGGCACAGCAGCAGGTCGACGTCGACGCCGGGGCTTGGCACCCCGGCGTCGGCCAGCGCCGCAATCGCCTGGCGGCGTACGGCAGTGAGTTCTTCCAAGGCGTCGTTACTCGCCCAGCGCTGCCAAGCGCTCTTCCTCGTCCATCTGGATGCAGGATTCAACCACCGGCTGCAGGTCCCCGTCCATCACGGCGTCAAGGTTGTAGGCCTTGTAGCCGGTGCGGTGGTCGGCAATGCGGTTTTCCGGGTAGTTGTAGGTGCGGATGCGCTCGGAGCGGTCCATGGTGCGGATCTGGCTTGCACGCTGGGCCGAGTTCTCCTTGTCGATGATCTCCTGCTGGTGGGCCAGCAGGCGCGAACGCAGCACGCGCATCGCGGCTTCGCGGTTCTGGATCTGCGACTTCTCGTTCTGCATGGCCACCACGATGCCGGTGGGCAGGTGGGTAATGCGCACCGCGGAGTCGGTGGTGTTCACCGACTGGCCGCCGGGGCCCGAGGAACGGTAGACGTCGATCTTCAGGTCGTTCTGGTGGATGTCGACTTCTTCGGGCTCGTCCACCTCGGGCAGGACCAGCACGCCGGCAGCCGAGGTGTGGATGCGGCCCTGTGATTCGGTGACCGGCACGCGCTGCACGCGGTGCACGCCGCCTTCGAACTTCAGCTGGGCGTAGACGCCTTCGGCCGGGTCGTTCGATTTGCCCTTGATGGCAACCTGGGCGTCCTTGTAGCCGCCGAGGTCGGACTCGTTGAAGGAGATCATCTCCACCTTCCAGCCCTTGTGCTCGGCGAAACGGGTGTACATGCGCAGCAGGTCGGCTGCGAACAGCGCTGCTTCGTCGCCGCCCTCGCCGCCCTTGACTTCGAGGATCACGTCGCGGCCGTCGTTCTCGTCGCGCGGGATCAGCAGGCGGCGCAGCTTCTCCTCGAGCTCTGGCAGGGCGGCGGTGAGGGTTTCCACCTCTTCTGCGAAGTCCGGATCCTCGTCAGCCATTTCCTTGGCTGCTTCCAGGTCCTCGGTGGCGGCGTGCCACTTGTTGTAGGCCTCGACGATGCCGTTCAGCTGTGCCGAGCGGCGGCCGAGCTTGCGGGCCAGCGCCTGGTCGGCGTACACCGCTGGATCCGAGAGCTGCGCCTGGATTGCGGCATGCTCTTCTAGTAGCGACTTGACGGACTCGAACATGGTGGGTGTGCTTCCTTGTTGGCGTTTTCCGCGCAGTGCCGCCGGCTATTGCGGCTGGGGCACTGCTGGAATTCAATTCTAAACGCTGCGCCGGTCGGGGCCGGCGTGCGAGGTGTCACTACGCGCCGATGGCGTCCAGCCAGCTGCCGGTGCGGCATGCTGGCTGGACGCCATGGCGGTGGGTGGTGCTAATCCTTGTTTGGAGTGGTCTTGTTGACCAGCATCAAGAATTCCGCGTTCGATCCGGTTTCGCGGATCTTCCCGGTGAGCACTTCCAGTGCCTGCTGCGGATCGATGCCCGAGAGCATGCGGCGCAGGCGCCACATGATGCGCACTTCTTCGGCACTCATCAGCTGCTCTTCGCGGCGGGTCGAGGAAGCGTTGACATCCACTGCCGGGAAGATGCGCTTCTCGGCCAGCTGGCGCGAAAGGCGCAGCTCCATGTTGCCGGTGCCCTTGAATTCCTCGAAGATGACCTCGTCCATCTTGGAACCGGTCTCCACCAGGGCGGTAGCCAGGATGGTCAGCGAGCCGCCATTCTCGATGTTGCGGGCTGCACCGAAGAAGCGCTTCGGCGGGTACAGCGCTGCCGAGTCGACGCCGCCGGAGAGGATGCGGCCCGAGGCCGGAGCTGCCAGGTTGTAGGCACGGCCCAGGCGGGTCATCGAGTCCAGCAGGACAACGACATCCATGCCCATTTCCACCAGGCGCTTGGCGCGCTCGATGGCCAGCTCGGCCACGGTGGTGTGGTCATCGGCCGGGCGGTCGAAGGTCGAGGCGATGACCTCGCCCTTCACGGTGCGCTGCATGTCGGTGACTTCTTCGGGACGCTCATCAACGAGCACCATCATCAGGTGCACTTCCGGGTTGTTGATGGTGATCGCGTTGGCAATGGCCTGCAGGATCAGGGTCTTGCCGGCCTTCGGAGGCGAAACGATCAGGCCGCGCTGGCCCTTGCCGATCGGCGCAACCAGGTCGATGACGCGCGGGCCGACCAGCTTCGGATCGGTTTCCAGGCGCAGGCGCTCGGTCGGGTACAGCGGGACGAGCTTGTTGAACTCGACGCGTTCGCGGTTGTCCTCCGGCTTCTTGCCGTTGACCGAAGTCAGCTGCACCAGGGCGTTGAACTTCTGGCGGGGGTTCGGGGTCTCGCCCTCGCGTGGCTGGCGGATCGCGCCAACGATGGCGTCGCCCTTGCGCAGGTTGTACTTCTTGACCTGGCCCAGGGTGACGTAGACGTCGTTCGGGCCGGGCAGGTAGCCGGAGGTGCGCACGAAGGCGTAGTTCTCCAGCACGTCCAGGATGCCGGCGATCGGCAGCACGACGTCGTCCTCGCTCAGCTGCGGCTCGTCGTCATCACGGCGGTTGCGGCGGTTGCGGTTGTTGCGATCGTTACGGTCGTTGTTGCGATCGTTGCGATCATTGTTGCGCTCGCGGCGGTTGCTGCGGTCATTGCGATCGTTGCGGTCGTTGTTGCGCTCACGGCGTTCGCGGCGGTCATTGCGGTCGCCACGCTCGGAACGGTCCTCGGTGTTATCCGAGTCGTTCGAGTCGTTGTTGCGCTCGTTGCGCTCAGCACGATCGTTATTGCGCTCATTGCGGTCGTTGTTGCGCTCGTTGCGGCGGTTGTTGCGCTCGCGGCGCTCTTCGCGGCGGTCGGTGCGCTCTTCAGCGTTCTCCGACTCGGCAACTTCGGTGCGCTCAGTGCGCTCGGTGCGCTCGGTGTTGCGATCGCGGCGGTTGCCACGCTCACGGCGGTTGCCGCGTTCGCGGCGCTCTTCGCGTGCTTCGCCGTTGTTCTCGGCGCTCTCCGCCGGTGCCTCGGCCTGCTCGGCTGCCTGCTCTGCTGGCTGGTCAACCGGCTTGTTGTTCCGCGAGTTGCGGCGCTGGCGTGGAGCCTTGGACTCCTCGGCTGCTGCCTGGTTCTCGGCTGGAGCCTCGGTGGCGGCTTCGTTGGCTTCGGCAGGAGCCGCAACCTTGCCCGAGTCGGTCACGCGGCGCGAGGTGCGGCGTGCGCGAGCTGGCTTTTCAGCCGGTGCTTCAGCAGCTGCGCCGGCCTCTGGTGCGCTCTCGGTCTCGGCCTGCGCCTGGGCCGCGGCCTTTGGCGCACGACGTGCACGGGTCTTGGTTTCCTTGGCCTGCTCGGCTGGAGCTTCAGCCTTCGCTGCGGGAGCTTCGGTCTTGGCAGACTTCGCTTCCTGTGCGGCCTTGGCGTCCTTGGCGTCCTTGGCGGCAACGGAGCCACCGCGCTGGTGGTCGCCGATGGCCTTGACCAGATCAGCCTTGCGCATCCGCGAACCGCCGGTGATACCCAGCTGCGAAGCCAACTGCTGGAGCTGGGTCATTTTCAAAGAGGCCAGTCCGGCGCTCTTGTTTTCGGAAGTCTTGGTGTCCACGCCTTCGTTGAGGCTCGTGGTTTCGGTCACGAAAGTTCCTTCTGACTCGTAGGATGGGCCGCTTCAAGGCAGGCCCACTATGCCGTAAATGATGTTCAGCAGCCGAAGATTTCGTGGCTACTTCACTTTCTCCCCGCAAGATGGCCCAGAATTCGGGGCAAAACTGCAGTGGATTAGAGAGACTGACATCTCCTAGGCACGAAGACGTACCTGAATGCGGGATATCAAAGTTGCTGCGAACTGCAGGAAGATCCGGGACGGCTGGACGGATGAAATGGGGTTCGAGAACCGAATTTATCCGCATCAACACTGGCCACAAAGGATTCGGACCGGGCTACTGCCCAGCTATCCGGCCTGCCATGGTGTTACAGCACTTCTACTGTAACACCGTTGGCGGCCAGCTTGGGAACTTCAGCACGCCAAGACACTGGAGATCCTGCAGAGAATTCATCGATGGCCGCTTGCACGGCAGCGACCTGTTCATCGCTGGCCACCAGGGTCAACACGGTCGGTCCGGCGCCGGAAACCACTGCGGCCAGTCCTGCGCCGCGCAGCTTGGCAATCAGCGCTGCGCTTTCGGGCATGGCCGCGGCGCGGTAGTCCTGGTGCAGGTAGTCCTTGGTGCCGCCCAGCAGCTGGCGCGGATCGTTGCTCAGCGCATGGATCAGCAGCGCGGCGCTCGCGCTGTTCGCCGCGGCTACCGCGTGGTCGACCTGTGCAGGCAGCGCGCCGCGCGCGACCTCGGTGGACAAGCCGTTGGACGGGATCGCCAGCACTGCGCGCAGGTCCGGGTGCAGGGGCACCTGCACCGAGCTGAAGCTGCCGGCGGCATCGGTGGCAGAGATGCTCAGCCCGCCAAAGACCGCCGGAGCGACATTGTCCGGGTGCCCTTCCCACGCTGCAGCCGCCTGGAAGATCCGCTCGGTCCCGCCACGAGCTGGGGCCGGAAGCAGCGCATCGGCGGCGGCGTAGGCTGCGACAATCGCCGCGGCGGAGGATCCCATGCCGCGCGCGTGCGGGATGTTGTTATGCGCGACCAGCTGGACGCCAACCGGTTCAAAACCGGCGTCTTTCCAGTAGCGGTGCATTTCCTTGATGATCAGATGCGACTCATCGCGTGGCAGCTGCTGCGCCCCATCGCCGAAAATCTCGACGCTGCTGGACTGCGCGGTGCGCACTTCGAGGCGGTCGCGGTATTCCAGGGCCAGGCCCAGCGAGTCGAAGCCGGGACCGAGGTTGGCGGAGGTGGCCGGCGGGGAAACGATCAACTTCTGGCCCAGGGCGATCTGCTGCGTCATGGTTCCTTCAAGAATTCGGTGCGATAGGTATCAGGTGCGCAACGGCCCGCCGCGATTGGCTCCCCCGGTCCGGGAGAGCCAATGACGCGGCGGGCCGTCGTGCTGCCGGCGGCTGGCCGGCGAAAGCTGCTAGGCCAGGCCCAGCGCGCCGGCGACCTCGACCACGTCGAAGGCCACCTTCTTCGGCGCAACTTCCGAGCCGTCGGCCTGCTTCAGGGCCCAGTCCGGGTCCTTCAGGCCGTGGCCGGTCACGGTGATCACGATCTTCTTGCCGGTCGGCGCAGTGCCGGCGGCGTGGTGCTTGAGCAGGCCGGCCACGCCGGCTGCCGAAGCTGGCTCCACGAAGACGCCTTCGCGGCTGGAAAGCCAGCGGTGGGCTTCGAGGATCTGCTCGTCGGTGACCGAATCGATCTGCCCGCCGGACTCATCGCGGGCGGCTTCGGCCTGTTCCCAGGATGCCGGATTGCCGATGCGGATGGCGGTGGCAATGGTATCCGGTTCGGTGATCGGGTGGCCGGCCACGATCGGGGCGGCCCCGGCGGCCTGGAAGCCCCACATGACCGGGGTCTTGGTGGAGACCGGCTCCAGCACCTTGCCGGCCTCATTGGTCCACTTGGAGGAATACTCCTTGTAGCCCTTCCAGTACGCGGTGATGTTGCCCGCGTTGCCTACCGGCAGCAGGTGGTAATCCGGGGCGTCGCCCAGGAAGTCGACGACCTCGAAGGCACCGGTCTTCTGGCCCTGGATGCGGGCCGGGTTCACCGAATTCACCAGGAACACCGGGTAGTTCTCGCTGAGCTTGCGCGCCACTTCCAGGCAGTTGTCGAAGTTGCCGTCGATCTGGATGATGTCCGCACCGTGGGCGATCGCCTGGGACATCTTGCCCATGGAGATCTTGCCATCCGGCACCAGCACCGCGCACTTCAGCCCGGCCTGGCTAGCGTAGGCGGCGGCCGAAGCGGAGGTGTTGCCGGTGGAGGCGCACACCACGGCCTTGGCGCCGGCAGCCACCGCGGCGGTCATCGCCATGGTCATGCCGCGGTCCTTGAAGGAACCGGTCGGGTTCATGCCCTCGACCTTCAGGTACACCTCGTTGCCGGTCTGCGCCGACAGCGCCGGGGCGTAGACCAGCGGGGTGCCGCCCTCGCCCAGGGTGATGACCTTGGTGTTTTCGTCTACTGGCAGGCGATCGGCATATTCGCGGATCACTCCGCGCCACTGGTGAGCCACGTTAGTTTCCTTCAACTCGCATAACGGATAGAACAGAGTGCACCGCGTCCAGCGCGGTCAGCGCCTCGACGGTGCTGGCCAGGGCCGCTTCGGTGCCCTGGTGGGTCAGGATGCGCAGCTGCGCGCCGGCTTCGGCGTCCACCTGCTGGCTCATCGACTCGATGGAGACCCCGTGCTCGCCGAAGACGGTGGCGATGGCGGCCAGCACGCCGGACTGGTCCTTGACCGACAGGCCAATCCAGTAGCGGGTGTCGATGGCCTCGAAGTCCAGCATCCGTGGCGCCTGGTTGACCGAGCCGTTAGGCAGCGGGGCTCCGGCAGCGATCTGGCGGGCCACGGCGACGACGTCACCCATGACCGCCGAAGCAGTCGGGTTGCCACCGGCTCCAGCCCCGTAGAACATCAGGTCGCCGGCGTTCTGCGCTTCGACGAACACGGCGTTGAACGCGCCATGCACGGTAGCCAGCGGGTGGCTGCGGCGCACCAGCGCCGGGTAGACGCGCACCGAAATGCCTGCTTCGGCCTGCTCGGCGATGGCCAGCAGCTTGATCACGTAGCCGGCGGCGGCCGCGGCCGCGACATCGGCGGCGCTGACTTCGGTGATGCCCTGGGTCCAGACCTGGTCCGAGGACACGGTGGTGTGGAAGGCCAGCGAAGCCAGGATCGCGGCCTTCGCGGCGGCATCGTGCCCGCCCACGTCGGCGGTTGGATCGGCTTCCGCATAGCCCAGCGCCTGGGCTTCGGCCAGCACGTCGTCGAACGCGGCACCGGTGGTGTCCATTGCGTCGAGGATGAAGTTGGTGGTGCCATTGACGATGCCCATCACCTTGGTGATGCGGTCCCCGGCCAGCGAGTCAGCAATTGGGCGCAGGATCGGGATGGCCCCGGCCACCGCGGCCTCGTAGCGCAGCTGGGCGCCGTTGCCGGCAGCGATCGCGTTCAGTTCGGCGCCCTTGAGCGCAATCAGCGCCTTGTTGCCGGTGATGACGCTGGCACCCTTGGCAAGGGCGGCGGCGATGTATTCGCCGGCCGGCTCCATGCCGCCGAGCAGTTCGATGACCACATCGGCCTGGGCGATCAGCCCGTGGGCGTCGGTGGTGAAAAGCTCCTGGGGCAGCACTGCATCGCGCTTGGCATCCGGGTTGCGCACGGCAATGCCGATCAGCTGCAGGCCGGCGCCCGAGCGGGCAGCCAGTTCGTTTGCATCTTCCAGCAGGATCCGGGCCACTTGGGCTCCGACCGTGCCGCAACCCAGCAGGGCTACCTTCAGGTTCTTTTCGCCGCTCAATTAAACTCCCATGTCACGGGCCAACAAGTCTGTTTCCGTTTCCCTGCGCACGATCAGACGGGCTTGGCCATCGCGTACCGCTACCACCGCGGGGCGGGTGAGGTAGTTGTAGTTGCTCGACAGCGCCCAGCAGTAGGCGCCGGTGGCCGGAACGGCGATCAAATCGCCGGCCGCCACGTCATCGGGCAGGTAAACGTCCTTCACGACTATGTCACCTGACTCGCAATGTTTCCCAACTACACGAGAAATAATTGCGTCGTTTTGCGTCATACGGCTAGCCAGCACGGCGGTATATTGCGCGTCATAGAGCACCGGGCGCGGGTTGTCGCTCATCCCGCCGTCCACTGAAATGTAGCGGCGCGGGTGCAGGGCTCCGGCCTCGTCTTCCACCTGGACGTCCTTGCGCACGCCGGCCTCGTAGAGGGTGAAGGTGCTCGGGCCGGCGATGGCGCGGCCCGGCTCGATGGAAATGCGCGGGCATTCCAGCTCGAGTTCGGCGCAGGTCGCCGAGACCACTTCGGCCATCTGCCCGGCCAGCTTGGCCGGGGTGGAGGGGTGGTCCTCGGAGGTGTAGGCAATGCCGTAGCCGCCGCCCAGATCCAGCTCGGGCAGGGAAACACCATGAATCGAGCGGATCTTGGCCAGCAGGCCGAGCATGGTGCGGGCGACCATTGCGAAGCCTTCGGCCTCGAAGATCTGCGAGCCGATGTGGGTGTGCAGGCCCAGCAGGTTGATGTTCTGCGCCTCGATCGCCTGGGCGACCGCACGCAGCGCAGGAGAAGTGCCGGAGGCATCGTCCAGGATGGACAGCCCGAACTTCTGGTCCTCGTGCGCGGTGGCAATGGCCTCATGGGTGGAGGCGTGCACGCCGGGGGTAATGCGCAGCATGACCTGCGCGCTCTGGCCCATGGCGTCAGCGATCGAAATCACCCGGTCCAGCTCGTCCAGCGAGTCGATGACCAGGCGCCCGACGCCCATTTCGATGGCGCGGGTGATCTCAGCAGCCGACTTGTTGTTCCCGTGCAGCGAGAGGTTGGCAGCGGGCACCTTGGCGGCGTTGGCCACGGCCAGTTCGCCCCCGGAGCAGGTATCCAGGCGCAGGCCCTCGTCGGTCACCCAGCGGGCCACCTCGGTGCACAAGAATGCCTTGCCGGCGTAGTAGACGTCGACTCCCCCGCACAGCTGCCTGAACGCGTCGTCGAAGGCGGTCTTGAAACCCCGGGCGCGGGCGCGGAAGTCGTTCTCATCGAGCACGAACAGCGGGGTGCCGAACTCGGCGGCAAGCTGGGAGACGGGAAGGCCCTGGATGGACAGTTCGCCGCCAGCCTCGCGGGAAACCCCCGAAGCCCACTCGATCTGTCGAAGTGCGTTGATGTTTTCCGGGAATTGCAGCCATTGCGGGGCTAGCGGCGATACAGCCATAAGGTCTTACATCCTCTCTGGGGCGGAAACGCCCAGCAGTTCCAATCCATTTGCCAAAACGGTGGTGGCGGCGTCGTTCAGCCACAGGCGGGTGCCGTGCACCGGCGCGACCGCTTCACCTTCGCCCACCGGGGTGATGCGGGTTGCGGCGTACCACGAGTGGTAGGCGCCGGCGACCTGCTCCAGGTAACGGGCAATGCGGTGCGGTTCGCGGAATTCCGCGGCACCGGCAACCACCGACGGGAACTGGCCGAGCACGGCCAGCAGCTCGTTTTCGGTCGGGTCGGTCAGCAGCGCGGCATCGAAGCCGTCACGGGTCACGCCCTTGGCGGCGGCATTGCGGGCCGCGGCGCACGAACGGGCATGGGCGTACTGGACGTAGAACACCGGGTTGTCATTGGTGTTCTTCTTCAGCTGCTCGGGGTCCAGCGCGATCGGCGAATCAGCCGGGAAACGGGCCAGCGAGTAGCGCAGCGCGTCGGCGCCGATCCAGTTGATCAAATCGCGCAGCTCGATGATGTTGCCCGCGCGCTTGGACAGCTTGGCTCCGTTGACGGAGATCAGCTGGCCGATCAGCACCTCGATGTTCTTGTCCTTGTCATCTCCCGCGCAGGCGGCGATCGCCTTCAGGCGGTTGACGTAGCCGTGGTGGTCGGCGCCCAGCAGGTAGATCTTCTCTTCGAAGCCGCGGTCCTTCTTGGACAGGTAGTAGGCTGCATCGGCGGCGAAGTAGGTCGGCTCGCCGTTGGCGCGGATCAGCACGCGGTCCTTGTCATCGCCGAAGTCGGTGGTGCGCAGCCAAACCGCGCCCTCCAGATCGAAGATGTGGCCCTGTTCGCGCAGGCGTGCCACGGCGTCAGCCACCGCACCGCCCTCATGCAAGGTGGTTTCGGAGAAGAACACGTCGAAGCTGACGCCGAAGTCGGCCAGGGTGGACTTGATGTCTTCGAGCTGCGCCTTGTAGGCGGCGTCGCGCAGGGCAGGAATTGCTTCTGCTTCGTCCAGCTCGCGCAGCTGCGGGGCTTCGGCCAGGACCGCGTCGCCCAGTTCCTTGATGTATTCGCCCGGGTAGCCGCCCTCTGGCACTGGCAGGCCGTGGATGCGGTTGTACACCGAACGGGCGAAGACGTTCATCTGGTTGCCGGCATCGTTGATGTAGTACTCGCTGGTCACCGAAGCGCCCGAAGCGCGCAGCACACGGGAGATGGCATCTCCCAGCGCGGCCCAGCGGGTGTGGCCTATGTGCAGCGGGCCGGTGGGGTTCGCGGAAACGAATTCCATGTTGACCACGTGGCCGGCCAGGGCCTCGTTGCTGCCGTAGGCGGAACCCGCCTCGACGATGGTGCGGGCCAGCTCGCCGGCAGCGCCGGCTTCGAGGGTGATGTTCAGGAAGCCGGGACCTGCGATGTCCACGGCGCCGACTCCTGGGACCGAAGCAAGTCGGGTGGCCAGGATCTGGGCGAAGTCGCGCGGGGCCATGCCGGCCTTCTTGCCCAGCTGCAGCGCGATGTTGGTTGCCCAGTCGCCGTGTTCACGGCTTTTCGGGCGGTCCACGCGTACGGTCTCTGGCACCTCGACGGAGATTTCGCCGGCGGCTACGGCTTCGGTGAGGCATGCGGATATTGCTGCGGAGAGTTCTTCAGGAGTCACCGTTCAAGAATACCGGCAATTGCCGTGCTTCTTCAGCATTCATGACTTGCATCGCCTGTGAGACTGGCCCAACCCGGTGACTTTTGCAACACATGCGTGCCAAGGTGCTGGAATTGCGCAGATCAAGTGACGACCTGATAGTATTTTTTCTGTTGCCCAGCAACACGCCTCTGTAGCTCAGTGGATAGAGCGTCTGCCTCCGGAGCAGAAGGCCGAAGGTTCGATTCCTTTCAGGGGCACCACCTAAATTGCAGGTCCTGGTTACCAGGGCCTGCTATTTTTTTCGCTCTTCTTCTCACGCCGCAGCTCGCGCGAGGCCACGAATCTTCTCCGTTCAGCATTTTCTGGCAGCTTCCCCGTCGCCACAACCTTTAGCTTCGGCTAGGCCCTAAACTCGGATAAACCAACAAGCGCTTAAGGGCACCATGAAAAAAACCATTCTCATTACCGGAGCCAGCGACGGGATCGGGGCCGCATCGGCCCGAGAACTTTCACGACAGGGGCACCAGATTGTCGTTGTCGGTCGTTCGCAAACCAAAACCCAGGCCATCGCCCATGAGCTAGGCGCCAGCTATTTCGTGGCAGACTTCAGCCAGCTCGCACAGGTACGCGGCCTGGCCACGCAGTTGCTCCAGAAGTATCCCCGAATTGATGTGCTGGCTAATAATGCCGGCGGGATCAAGGCAGAGCGCGAACTGACCGTGGATGGATTCGAAAAGACTTTCCAAGTCAATCACCTCGCGCCCTTCCTGCTCACGAATCTGTTGTTGCAACGACTAATCGATTCGGGTGCCACGGTCATTCAGACCGCCAGCATGGCTGCGCGTCTCATGGCCAAATTCGACATTGCGGACCTACAGGGCGAAAACAGCTACTCACCGAGGGCCGCCTACGGCAATGCAAAGTTGGCGAACATTCTGTTCACCTCGGAATTACAGCGGCGCTTTGGCGGTTCCGGGATTAACGCCGTGGCGTTCCACCCCGGGATCGTTGGCACCAGTTTCGCCTCGGACTCCAAGGGGTTATTGAAGTTCCTTTACCACGGTCCGCTTAGGCGCTTCTTCACGGTCGACTCGAGCAAGGGTGCCGACCAGCTCGTCTGGCTTGCGGAGGCGAAGCCTGGCGTGCAATTCGAACCGGGCGCCTACTACGAGTCGGGAAAGATCGCATCGAAGGTCAACCCGCTGATCCATGATGAGGTACTAGCGAAGCAACTCTGGGACCGCTCGGCGACCTTGCTTCAAATCCAGAACTGCACATAGGGGATCTCGGAGTCGACCCGACCGGCCTATTCGGGAACTACTGCCGGCATGGACCGGGCTCGTCACCAATCCGAGATGGCGATACCCGCATCAAATTGCCCGCGGCCGCTAACTGCCCACCGCTTGATGGAAAGAGCGATACGCCATCCACTCGACACTGAATTCGCATCGCTGCCATTCAAGAGTTCCTCGGCAAACTACCCGAGCGAAAACGCGGGAAATCGAAGTACTCTCATGAACTCTTGATTTTATCCCGCTAAAAGATAATCTTGACACATGACGAAACGCCTCTTTGGAATCATTTCACTTGCTTCTGTGATTGCTTTGGCACTGTCTTCATGCAGCCCTTCGACTTCCCCTGAGACAGCGCTTGGAGAGATTCCTTCGTCAGATACGTCGGCCAGCACCTCGGAATCGCCAGATCCCCTAAAGAAGCATGCCGAATTCCTCGCCCAGAGCGAAGACTCCTTCCAGATTCTCAATGAAACTCATTCCGTGGGCTCGACCACTCTGCGCCTCGGGGATCTTCCCGGAGGATTTGATTCAGTTGGCTTCATAATTTCATGTGATGCAACGTCCCCTTGGGAGATTATCCTGCTAGGTGGATCAAAAACCGGTGCGAGTGGTTGCGATTCGAATTCAGAAATATATACGAGCCTTTCTACCCCGGCACATCAAATCAACACCAATGAGGTACAGCTCGAATTCAAAGAGCCGGTGGGAGTCTGGGTCACTGTTTATGCCACGAATGAAGAATAGACAGGCGTTTCCGATTTTTCATTTGGACACTAGGCGAAAAGCCTAAAGACATCGCGCGGCAGCTGACTGTCCGCGCTAATGATTCGGCGAAAGCCTAACCGGCATTGCCGAGAGGGAACCAAAGCTCCACTTAGAGCAATAGCCGGGGAAATTTCGCTTTGTATCGCGCTTACGAGATACCCGGATGCCAAGAATCCTGAATCACTAGAATTGCAAAGCTTAGGGATCAACCGTGGATGACTGGGATGCCGGATGCTCGGGCGCAGCAGGATACAGTTCCTCCGGTAGCCCTATAGTGAATCCTTCCTCACGGATACTATGGCCACCGACCCACAGTGAGTGCCGAGCATACTGGCTACCATCAGTCAGGTGAACGGATACTGCGCTTCCAAACTGCTCTCCAACCACGACCGACACATTTTCAGGTGTAATGCCGTGGTTCTCTAGAATCTGCCGAGTCTGGCTGACCATCTGGTCATCCAGGTTTCCTCCTGGAAATGGCGAAGTAACCCGGCAAACTCCAGTCCGATCGCCAGCATACGCAGCAACTACCAATTCCGTGCCCGCCTGCTCTAACGAGCTGACGGGTTTGCGGCCGTCGCAGGTTTCATCGGAGTATTTCCCAGTCAAAGAGCAACCCGACAGCAATCCAGTGATGAGAGCCAGACCGACGACTCCTGTCGCTGCAGCTATGTACGCGCTACGGGTTCTCAATAGTCCACCATTCGTTTCGCAGAAGGTGTTAATCCTAGGCAGGTTTATAGCAATGCATCTTTAACTGCATGAATATTTCTCAAATTCATATTGAGTATCGAAGATCAGCTGCATGAGTAAACCCATTAATGCCACCTACGATGCCAGAGCTGCGGCCGCGCATGTCGCGCTCTCTCATGAGCTAGCAGTTGAAACGGCAGAAATCGAGTCTTCTAGCATGCCGTACCTCGTGAACTAGGATCTTGACAGCGCAGGCAGGCCGACAGGTGTAGAACTGATCCATCCTGCTGGTCACTGCCCCAGCCATGTCCAGTCTGCTGATCGCCAGCAATGCATGTGCCGAGGCGCTCTATCGCCGTTGCGGGTACCAATGGACAGGACAGCAAGTCATCGACCGGAGCTCAGGACGCGTCGAGCACCGCCTTCGCAAACCGCTGCCTTAAACCCGACAGGCCCCGCACCCATCGGGTGCGGAGCCTGCGCAGATGCTGGCCAGCGGCTACTGCAGCATGGTCTTGTCATCGAGCTGTGCGCCCTTGATCTTGCTGAATTCCTCCAGCAGGCCCTTGACGGTCATCTTGGACTTCTCTTCCTGGTCCAGGTCCAGGATGATCTGCCCATCGTGCATCATGATCAGCCGGGTGCCCAGCTGCAAGGCCTGTTCCATATTGTGCGTCACCATCAACGTGGTCAGCTGGTGGCGTTCGACAATTTCCTTGGTCAGGCGCGAGACCAGCGCGGCACGCTGCGGATCCAGGGCCGCGGTGTGCTCATCGAGCAGCAGGATCTTGGGCTTGGAGAAGGTGGCCATCAGCAAGCTCAGCGCCTGGCGCTGGCCGCCCGAGAGCAGGCCCACCTTGGTCTTCAAGCGGCCTTCCAAACCGAGTTCCAGGCTCTTGAGTTCCTCGACGAACAGCTCGCGCCGCTTGGAGCCTACGCCCAGGCCCAGGCCGCGGAAACGGCCGCGGGCGTAGGCCAGCGCCATGTTCTCCTCGATGGACATGGTCGGCGCAGTGCCGGCCATCGGGTCCTGGAATACCCGGCCGATGTACTTGGCGCGGGTGTAGTCGGCCATCCTGGTGACGTTCTTCCCCGCGATGGACACCGAACCGGCATCGGGCTGCAGCTTGCCTGCAACCATATTCAGCACGGTGGACTTGCCGGCGCCGTTGGAGCCGATGACGGTGACGAATTCACCGTCGGACAGGTTCAGGTTGATGTTGCGCAGCGCCTTGCGCTCGTTGACAGTTCCCGGGAAGAACGTGCGCGACAGGTTCTTGATTTCAAGCATTGGTGCGAACCTCTTCCTTGGTTTCAACTTCTGCTGGGGTGCGCTTGAAGTTCTTGATGATCTTCTGGAAGCCCTTCCACTTCGGCAGCAGCAGGGCGACGACGACGAGGACCGCGGAGATCAGCTTCATGTCGTTGACCTCCAGGCCTGCCGACAGGGCCATCTGGATCACCAGGCGGTAGATCACTGCGCCGAAGACCACCGCGATGGCGGCCAGCCAGATGTAGCGCTGGGTGAAGATCGCCTGGCCGACGATGACCGAGGCCAGGCCGATCAGGATCAGGCCGATGCCCATGCCGATATCGGCGAAGCCCTGGTACTGGGCGATGACCGCTCCGGACAGCGCCACCAGGCCGTTGGACAGCGCCAGGCCCAGGATCTTCTGGTTGTCGGTGCTCACGCCGAAGGAACGGATCATTTCCTGGTTGTCGCCGGTGGCCCGCATGGCCATGCCCAGCTCGGTGTGCAGGAACCAGACGATCGCTGCCACGAAGACCAGGCAGACGGCAAAGAGGATGGCCACCGACGCCCAGGAGCCGAGCAGGCCCGAGACGCGCATCGGGCTGATCAGGGTCTCCTCCCCCAGCAAGGGGGTGTTGGCCTTGCCCATGATGCGCAGGTTGATCGAGTACAGCGCGATCATGGTCAGGATGCCGGCGAGCAGGCCGTCGATCTTGCCCTTGGTATGCAGCAGGCCGGTAATGACACCGGCAACCATGCCGGCGAAGAAGGCCAGCACGGTGGCCAGCCAGGGATTCATCCCGTTCACGATGCCCACCGAGGCGACGGCGGCACCGGTGGTGAAGCTGCCGTCGACAGTCAGGTCGGGAAAGTCCAGGATACGGAAGGTCAGGTACACCCCGAGCGCCATGATGGCGTAAATCAGGCCGAGTTCAACCGCTGTGATCATGTGTGGATCCTTGAGTTGTAAGTTTTGCAGGTAATCACGACGAAAGGCGAGGCACCAGGTTATGCGCCTCGCCTTGCGTCGGTAAGTTGTTGCCGGGGCTTAGTAGACCTCTACGGCTTCGGACTTCATCTCGTCGGTGAATTCGATGCCTGCCTTCTTGGCGGCATCTTCATTCAGGTAGAGATCGACCTCGGAGATGGTCTCCACCGGCAGGGTTGCCGGCTCGGCCTCGCCCTTGAGCAGCTTCACGGCCATGGCAGCGGTCTGCGCGCCCAGCTTCTCGTAGTTGATGCCGTAGGTTGCGGTAGCACCGCGCTTGACGGACTCGCCGTCAGCCGAAATGACCGGCACGCCGTTCTTCTCGGCAACCTGCAGCAGGCCTTCCAGGGCAGAAACGACAGCGTTGTCAGTCGGAACGTAGTACGCGTCGACATCCAGCGAGCTGGCGGCCTGCTGGACTTCGCTGGACGCCGAGACAGCGGCTTCTTCAATGGTCAAGCCCAGGCCCTTGGCTGCTTCCTTGGCCATCTTCACCTGGACTGCGGAGTTGGCTTCACCCGAGGAGTAGACAATGCCGACCTTCTTGGCATCGGGCACCAGGTCCTTGAGCAACTGCAGCTGCTCGTCGACCGGGTTCATGTCCGACGTGCCGGTGACATTCGCGCCCGGAGCTTCATTGGAGGCGACCAGCTTGGCATCAACCGGGTCGGTCACAGCGGAGAAGAGCACCGGGACCTTGGTAATCGCCTGCGCCGCAGCCTGGGCCGATGGGGTGGCAATTGCCAGCACCAGGTCGATATCCGAATCAGCGGCGAGCTTGCCGGCAATCGAGGTGTTGGTAGCCTGATCGGTTTCGGCGTTGTTCTCGTCGTAGCTGATCTTCTCGCCGGTGTAGCCGGCTTCTTCCATGCCTGCCTTGAAGCCGGTGACCACTGCGTCCAGCGAAGGGTGCGAGACGAACTGGGAGATGCCGATCTTGACGGCCTCGTCGCCGCCCTCCGCGGTGCCCTGCTCGCCACTGCCGCCGCAGGCGGTCAGGGCCAGTGCGCCAGCTGCTGCGATGGCAGCGAATTTCATGGCGGTGAAGCTCTTCATTGAAGTTCCTTTCAAAGTTCCCTTGCGAGTGATTCCCACCGATAGCGCGGAAGCCTGGTTATGAAGCGCAACTGGTGCGCAGCATGCGGGAACCGTCCAGGCATCACGTCGATGATTACCCCCGATCTTACATGTGAACGACCTCACCTTGCCTACAATCAAGGTCGATTCCTAGACGTTTGCATCTTGATACGGATTCTTGTGGACACAAATGCTCCGCCGGGAAGCAGAATCTGGAAGTTTTGTATTTACCGGCCCGAACTTGTCGACAATTGCTTGGACAATCTGAAAATTTGACTCATGGAGCAATGCGTCCGGGAGCACATTTCCTGCCCCGAATCGGGCTTCGGCCCGGCGGCCACCACGAAAATGCGTGGCGCGAATAGAATGGGAACATCATGGCGCTCAGCATTACGTATCCCGAAGCCCTTCCCGTTTCAGCCCGCCGCGAGGACATCCTCGCCGCGGTCCGCGAAAACCAGGTCGTGGTAATCGCCGGCGAAACCGGTTCGGGCAAGACCACCCAGCTTCCCAAGATGCTCATCGAGCTCGGCCTGGCCGAGAAGGGCATGATCGGGCACACCCAGCCGCGCCGCCTGGCCGCGCGCACCGTGGCCGAGCGCATCGCCGAGGAAATGGGCACCGAAATCGGCGAGGAAGTCGGCTTCCACGTGCGCTTCACCGGCGAGGTTTCGCGCAAGACCAAGCTGAAGGTGATGACCGACGGCATCCTGCTAGCCGAGATCAAGCGCGACAAGCTGCTCAAGAAATACTCGGCGATCATCATCGACGAGGCCCACGAGCGCAGCCTGAACATCGATTTCCTGCTGGGCTACCTCAAGCAGATCATGCCCAAGCGCCCCGAGCTGAAGATCATCATCACCTCCGCCACCATCGACCCGCAGCGCTTCGCCGAGCACTTCGGCAAGCCGCTGCCCGGCGGCGGCGTCGAGCCTGCCCCGATCCTGGAGGTTTCCGGGCGCACCTTCCCCGTCGAATTGCGCTACCGCCCGCTGCAGGCCGAGCTCGATGTCGACGCGGACGAGGCCGCGGAGAACACGCTGGAGGAAGAACGCGACCCACTGGATGCGGTCACCGACGCGGTCAAGGAACTGAGCGGCGAAGCGCCCGGGGACATCCTGATCTTCTTCTCCGGCGAGCGCGAAATCCGCGACGCGGCCGAAGCCTTGCGCGCCATGGTCACCGCCAATAAGCGCCTGCCGCGCTATGAGGTGCTCCCGCTGTTCGCCCGGCTGTCGCTGGCCGAGCAGCACCGGGTCTTCCACCCCGGTGGCGCCCCGCGCATCATCCTGGCCACCAACGTCGCCGAGACCTCGCTGACGGTGCCGGGCATCAAGTACGTGATCGATACCGGCACCGCCCGCATTTCGCGCTACTCGCACCGCACCAAGGTGCAGCGCCTGCCCATCGAGCGCGTCTCCCAGGCCAGCGCCAACCAGCGTTCGGGACGTTGCGGCCGCGTGTCGGAGGGCATCGCCATCCGCTTGTACTCGGAGCCCGACTACGAGGCGCGTCCCGAATTCACCGACCCGGAAATCCTGCGCACCAACCTGGCCAGCGTGATCCTGCAGATGATCTCCATGGGCGTGGTCGCTTCGGCCGCCGAGGTTGCCAGCTTCCCGTTCGTCCAGCCGCCCGAAGCCAAGGCCATCACCGATGGCGTGAACCTGCTGCGCGAGCTCGGTGCGCTGGAGCAGGACAAGGCCGCGAAGCTGACCGAAACCGGCAGGGCGCTGGCGGTGCTGCCGCTGGATGTGCGCCTGGGCCGGATGATCGTCGAGTCCGCACAGCGCGGGGTCGCCAAGGAAGTGATGGTGCTGGCTGCCGGGCTGAGCATCCAGGACCCGCGCGAGCGTCCCAGCGAGGAGACCGGGCAGCGTGATCGTGCGGTGGAGCTGCATAAGCGCTTCGCCGATGACAAGTCCGACTTCATTGCATTGCTGAATTTGTGGGCCTACCTGCAGGAGCAGCAGAAGGACCTGTCCTCCTCCGCTTTCCGCCGGCTGTGCAAGAACGAGTTCATCAACTACCTGCGCGTGCGCGAGTGGCAGGACCTGTTCACCCAGCTGCGCCAGCTGGCCAAGCCGCTGGGCATCACCATGGCGGCCGCCCCGATCGACCCGGCGGCCAATGAGGACCAGGTGCACAAGTCGCTGCTGTCGGGCCTGCTGGGGCACATCGGGCTCTACGATGAGCGCAAGCGCGACTACCTGGGCGCGCGCGGCACCCGTTTTGCGATCTTCCCCGGCTCGGGCCTGTTCAAGAAGTCCCCGACCTGGGTGATGTCCGCCGAGCTGGTGGAAACCTCGCGGCTGTGGGCCCGCACCAACGCGGCCATCTCCCCCGAATGGGTGGAAGAGCTGGCTCCGCACCTGCTCAAGCGCACCCACTCCGAGCCGCACTGGTCCAAGCGCACCGGTTCGGTCATGGGCTACGAGAAGGTCACGCTTTTCGGCCTGCCGATCATCCCGCGCCGCCAGTTCCACTACTGGCGGGTGGATAAGGACCTGGCTCGCGAGCTGTTCATCCGCCACGCGCTGGTGGAGGGCGATTGGCGCACCCACCATAAGTTCTTCGCCAAGAACCGGGCGCTGCTCGAAGAAGTCGAAGAGCTCGAAACCCGCATGCGCCGCCATGACCTGCGCATTTCCGATGAAGACCTGTTCGCCTTCTACGATGCCCGGGTGGGCGCCGAGGTCTACTCGGAGCGCCACTTCGACCGCTGGTGGAAGAAGGCCCGCGCCACCGATCCCTCGCTGCTGGACTTCGACCCCGAGGCGCTGCTGGCCGAGTCCGATGCGGTTGACGAGGCCGCGTTCCCCACCACCTGGCAGCTGGGCAGCATCCACTTGCCGCTGTCCTACGAGTACAACCCGGCGGCCGCCCCAGGAGAAGGCGATGGCGTGTCGCTCACGGTCCCGGTGGTGTTCTTGAACCAGCTGGATCCCGCGCGCTTCGCCTGGCTGATTCCGGGGTTGCGCCACGAGCTGCTCACCGCGCTGATCCGTTCGATGCCCAAGGCCATCCGCAAGAACTTCGTGCCCGCCCCGGATGTGGCGGCCAAGGCGCTGGCCATGCTGGAGGCGGACTTCGATCCGGCGGCCGATGACCTGGCCGATTCCCTGGCGCTGGTGCTGCGCCGGCTGCGCGGCATGGTCGTCGAGCCTTCGGTGTTCGATTTCTCCACGCTGCCCGCGCACCTGCGCTTCGGCTTCACCGTCACCGATGCTTCGGGGAAGGCGCTGGGCAGCGGCGATGACCTGGCCGCCTTGCAGTACAAGTTCGCCGCGGCCAACCGCGCCGCGCTGGCCAGCGGGGTCAACTCCCCCGGTGTCGCCACCGGCAAGCCGGGGGTGCCTGGCAGGCCTGCGGCCGCGTCGAAGGCGCAGTCCAAGAAGAAGGGCGCCGCGGCCACCGCAGCGGCGGCCACCGGCGCCTGGGACCAGAAGTCGCTGGATCATTGGCCGCAGCTGGAATCATCAGGCGAAACCCTGGGCGATACGCTGCCTGCCAAGGTCACCACCACGGTGATGGGCCAGCAGATCACCGCCTATCCGGGGCTGATGGACACCGGCGAAAAGGTCGACCTGAGTGTTTTCCGCACCCAGGCCGAGCGCGATGCGGCGCACCGCACCGGTGTCATCCGGTTGCTGATGCTGCGCTTGCCGCCTGCCGGGAAGTTCGTGATTTCGCACCTGAAGAACGCTGAGAAGCTGGTGTTCACGCAGAACCCGCACGGGTCCATCGAGAAGCTGATTGCCGATTGCACCATGGCCGCGGTAGACCAGCTGGTGCCCGAGAAGCTGCCGATGAACCGCGCCGAATTCGAGGCGCTGTTCGAGACGGTGCGCGCCGAGCAGATCGACACGGTCTTCACGATTACCGCGATCGTGGCGAAGGTCTTCGGCTCCTCGACCCGGATCAACAAGGATCTGAAGAGCACCAACTCCCTGGCGATGTTCGCGGCAGTCACCGATATCCGCTCCCAGCTCGAGCAGCTGATCTATCCGGGCTTCATCGCGGCCACCGGGGCAGCGAACCTGATGCGCCTGCCGCGCTATGTGCAGGGCATCGAGATGCGCTTGGAGAAGCTGCGCGCAGGTGCGGTCACCCGTGATTCCCAGGCCCTGGTCGTGATCCAGAAGCTGGAAGACGAATACGATACCGCCCTGGATCGGGTTCCGCCCGGAGCCCGGGTGCCGGCGGACTTGGCCCAGGTGAAGTGGATGCTGGAGGAAATGCGCATTTCGCTGTTCGCCCAAGAGCTGGGCACCGCCTATTCGGTCAGCGAAAAGCGCATCCGCAAGGCGATCAAGGATTCGCTGGCGCAGCTATAGCGGCCAGCTGAGGATCCCAACGTAGACGGCGGTACCGCCCAGCACGCTGAGCACCGCATTGGACTTGAGCAGGTGCAGCACCACGGTGGCCGCCAGGGCGGTGGCCACCGGCCACGCCACGGCCGGATCCGCAATGCCGGCAGGCACCGTGGAAGCAACCAGCACCACCATGATTCCCAAGGGCATGCGCAGCGCCAGGTAGTTGATGAACGCGTTGCTGCGCAATTTGGCGATGAAGGCGAAGGGCAAGGCACGCAGCCCGAAGGTCACTGCGGTGCTCAACGCGATGGCCGAGAAGAGGTAGAGGCTATCGGGCATCGGCTGCTTCTCCCGCCTGCTGCCCGCCGGCCTGCTGAGCGGTGCCGGTGCGCCGTCGCAGCAGGTAGGCCGCCGCAAGTCCGGCCAGGAAAATCGCCATGGCTACCACCATCATGCTCTGCGGTGCGATCCAGCTGGCCGCCACGGCGCTGATCAGCGCCAGCATGGACAGCGGCACACTGCGGTAGGCCTTGAACGCTTCGATCGCCAGCACGGCAAACAATGCGGTCACCGCGAATTCCAGACCCCTGATGGATTCGGGGATCATTGCGCCCAGCAGCGATCCGCCCAGCACGCTGGTGGTCCAGCTTGCATGGAACAGGCTCTGGATGGCCAGGATCCGCGTCGAGGAATAGTCCTTCCGCTCGGCCTGCAGGGTCAGCGCATAGGCCTCATCGGTCAGCGCAAACATGCTGTAGAACTTCGCCCCCTGGCCCTTGACCCGGTGCAGCGGGAAAGAGATCGCATAGAATACGTGGCGGAAATTGACTACCAGCGTGGTCAGGGCGATATGGGACAGCGGCGCCACGGCGGCAAGCAGCCCGATCAAGAGGAATTCCAGGGAACCGGCGAACACCAGCCCGGCAAGCAAGGGAGCCGACCACCAGGGCAATCCCGAGCGCACCAGCAGCACGCCCAGGGCCAGGCCCAATGGCATGACCGCAAGACTGGCGGGAAGCACATTTTTCGCGCCCAGCCTGATCTGCTGCCATCGGTCCTCTTCGGACAAAGGCCGGGAACCTTTAATTGCCAGTTTTTCGCTCATGAAGCAATATTAGGAAATTCCAAGCCAAATATGGTTGCCAATTCTAGCCAACCGACGGGTTGGATCGGCAATAATAGATGCATGGATGATCTTGACCGCGCAATTATTGCCGAACTGGAAAATGACGGCCGCATCAGCAACCTCGAGCTCTCGCGCAGGGTGGGCCTGACCCCCGCTCCCTGCCTGCGCCGCGTCCAGCGCCTGGAGGCCGAGGGAATCATCCATGGCTACAAGGCGATCGTCAATCCCAAGGCCTATGGCAGGGGCTTCGAGGTTACCGTGGCCATTGACGTCGAAATGAACAACGAGCACAGCCTCGACGAATTCGAGAAGGCGGTGGACACCGTTGCCGGCGTTACCGAAATACGCCGCCTCTACGGCCAGCCCGACTACTTCCTGCGCATCCAGGTGGCCGATGCCGAGGCCTACGACCGGGACCTGATTCCCAAGCTGACCGCGCTGCCGGCGGTCCGCCGCGTCACCTCCCACATGACCATGCGCCGGGTGAAGGGCTAGGGCACTGCGGGCGTGGCGATCACCTGCACGTCATCTTCGTAGATGATGGTGCCCGGAGCACTGCTTTCCAGCTTCTCCCAGCCGATCCGGTGCGCGTCGAGCAACCGCAAATACGGCTCGACGCGCTCCAGCAGGTGCTGCGCGCTGCCCTTGAACCACGCCACGGCCCCGGGGTTGATCGCATGATCGTAGATTGCCCGATGGGTGCGGCTCGGGTTCGGATAGGCAGCGTCGTACCAGTCGTTGCCCGCACGCCAGATGGCGTGTTCGGCGGCGCTCAGCTTCCCGCCGTGGCCCAGGGAATTGGCCAGCGCGAAAATCCCCAGGTGCACGCCGCGGTGATTGGGCTCGGTGCCCTGGTAGCGGATGAATTGCACCGGCTAGGCCTCGGGCACGAATTCCCCGTGGCCATCTTCGCGCAGGCCCGCGCGAAGCGCTTGCGCGTTCTTGTCCATGGCCACCGGATCCGGGTTATCGGCCGCATTGGACAGGTCGAAGTCCGCCAGCGAGTTGGTCGGCCAGACATGCACATGCAGGTGCGGCACCTCGAATCCGGCGATCATCAGGCCCGCGCGCTGCGCGGAGAACACGCGCTTCTGGGTGCGCCCGATCTTGGCCGCGACCAGGGTCAGGTGCGCAACCAGCTCGTCGGAGGCATCGGTGAACTCGTCGATTTCCTCGCGCGGAACCACCAGTGCGTGCCCGTCGGAGAGCGGCCCGATGGACAAGAACGCCACGCAGGTTTCGTCCTCCCACACGAAGCGGCCCGGGATCTGCCCGTTGATGATCTTGGTGAACAGCGTACTCATTGCTGCCTTTCTTGCTCGATGGCTGAATTCTAGTGGCGGTGCTTCTCGTCGCTCGTAGCGACCGGCGCATCCGGGTAGGAGCAGTATTCGGACCAGCTGCCGGGGAAGAGCCCCAGCGGGATCCCGGCACTTGCCGCGGCCAATACCTGGTGCGCCGCGGTGATCCCCGAACCGCAGTAGGCGGCCGATCCCGGCCTGTGGGCACCCAGCGTCACGAAGCTGGAATGCAGCACCTCCGGCGCCCGGAAACGCATCTGCGCGTCGAGGTTGTCGGTGGTGGGACGGTTCAGCGCACCGGGAATATGCCCGGCCACCGGGTCGATGGGCTCCTCGATGCCCAGGTAGCGCGCGGTGGCCCGCGAGTCGATCAGGGTGCCGGGCAAGGTGTCCAGCTCCTCGTACTCCACCACCGGCATCCGGCCCCACGACAGCGAAACGCTGCCCTTGGCGGCCTGCTCGTAGCCCAGCGCCAGCTCTCCGCCGGCGTCCGTCCAGGCCCCGAGCCCGCCGTCGAGCACCTGCACGCGGTCGAATCCGGCATGGCGCAGCAGCCACCAGGCCCGGGCCGCGGCGAGGGCTCCGGAGTTGTCGTACGCCACCACGTGGCTCTGGGCGTTGATACCCCAGCCGCGCGCGGCCTGCTCGAAGTCCGCCGGCAAAGGCAGCGGGTGGCGGCCGGTATGCTCGCCCGGCGCACCGGAAAGCTCTTTTTCCAGGTCAGCGAACACCGCGCCGGGGATATGCCCGGCAGCGTAGCTCTGCGCCCCGTCGTCGCGGCCCAGGACCCACCGCACATCGAGCAGCACCGGCTGGCCCCCGGCGTCCAGGATTTCGCGAAGCTGCGCGGCGCTTATCAAGGGGTTCATTCGTTGGTGCCTCCCAGCAACTCGTCGAGATGATGTTCGATTCCAGGTTCCAAGCGCACATAGCTGCATCCTGCCCGCTGGGCGATCGCGCCGAGCTGGCGATCGAAAAGCCCCAGTCCGTCGGCGTTGAGCAGCCCGTCGTGGATCGGCATCCAGCACTTCGCATCCACGGCCACCGCGAAGTCGGCAGCCTCGGCCATCTTGCCCCACGGGGCCATCACCGGCAGCAGCAGCACATCCGGCTGCGCCCCCACCGGCACCTGGTAGCTGTCGCCCGGGTGGAAGACCTCCAGCTGGCCTACCGCGCGGTCCCCCAGGAGGTAGCCCACGTTGGCAACCACTGCAATGGAATGGTGGATGGTGGCGTGGGTGCCTCCGAAAGTCCGTACGCGAATGCCGCCGACAATGAAGTCGGCCCCGGCTCGCACCGTCACCACCTGGGATTGGGCCGCTGGCGGCAGCTGGTCGCGCATCGCCTGCGCCAGCGCGGCCGGCGCGTAGAGCTCCAGGATGGAATTCGCCTCCAGCGCGGCGGCAATGGCCGGCTGGTCGGCATGGTCAGCATGCTCATGGGTGACCAGCACGGCATTGATGCCGTCGAACGCGTCGTCAAGCTGCGAAAATCCGCCCGGATCCAGCAAGACCTTGCCGTCGATCGTGCTCGCTTCCAAGCAGGAATGGCCCCTAAGTTTGATGCGCATATCCTTAGCGTAGGCTCAGCGCCCCGCCCATGCCAGAGCCAGACACGCATTGCAACGCAAAGTTGGCTAAAATTGAGGGAAACCGCAGGTGATTGGCCCAGTTCGCTGGCTCATCGCCGGTCCGCAACAAACTCAAGGAATGGTGCACGTCGATGTCCCAGCCAGAAACCCGGGTCACCAAGCAGCGCCTGGCCGTCACCGAGGCACTGGGCGAGGTCGATGATTTCGCCACCGCCCAGCAGCTGCATCGTTGGCTGCAGGATTCGGAGAAAAAGGTTTCGCTGGCCACCGTGTACCGCCTGCTGCAGTCCATGGCCGACGATGGCCTGGTCGATGTGCTGCGCAGCGGAGATGGCGAAGCCCGCTTCCGCCAGTGCGTCACCGAGGTCCACCACCATCATCTGGTCTGCCGCGTTTGCTCCAAAACCGTCGAGGTACTTGCCCCTTCCGTCGAGCGCTGGGCCGCTCGGGTTGCCGCGGAGCACGACTTCTCCGATCCCGAGCACACCGTGGAAATCTACGGCCTCTGCGCCGACTGCCGTGCCAAAGCCAAGGCTGGCGCCCCCGCTGCCTCGTAGCCCTTTCCGCTGCCTGGACCTGGGTCCAGCGGACTGTTCGGCGCCCCAAGAATTCGGTAATCCACAGCTGAATCATTCGAAGACATATTCGAGCAATGGGCGTATACTAGTACTATGTTCGAAGCAAAGGCGCAAGGAAACAGCCTAGCCCGCCCAGCAGATCAGCCGGATTTCGAATCCCACCTGATCCAGCTGCAGAACGACCTGTCATGGTTCCATGACCACGGCGGCAAGGCCGCGTGCGCCCGGGTTATCGAGTCCGTCGAAGGACTGGTCTCATCCTTGCGCTATCAGCAAGCCGGCCTGGCTCACCAGTTGGAGAAGGAAGTCCTGCGCGAGAATGAAGAGCGCGGCACCAACATCGATGACCAGGTCCGCGGAGCGGCCAGCCGCGTTGCCATCGCCCGCAAGCAGACTCAACGCGGTTCCAGGAACTACCTGGCCAATTGCCGCATCCTCTTCGAGGACACCCCGAATATCGCTGCCGCATTCTCCCGTGGTGAATTCACCGAAGCGCAGATCAACGCAATGCTCACCCCGCTGCAGGAAGTCCGGCCATTGCGCCGCACCGAGTTCGATGCGATCTACGGGCAGAATCCAGACATGTTCGAATCCATGGGCCCCAAGCGCATCAAGGAAACGGTCACCAGCTTCACGATCAAGTACGCATCGGACCGGGAAGACAAGAAGCTGAAGGAAGCCAACCAGCAACGCTACGTTCGCTTCCGCACCGATCGGGAAGCAGGGTGCGTCTTCCTCCAGGCCCGTCTGCCTATCGTTGGCGGAACCGGATTGCAGATGACGCTGCGAAACCAGTCATGCAGGATCAAGCGCAAGGGCGATGCCCGCACCCGCACCCAGATCCAGGCCGATCTGCTGGCCCGCTACATGTTCTTCGATGAAAACAATGAGCAGAAGATCAACGTCCAGCTCGGACTGGTCATGACCGATAGAGCGCTGTTCATGGGTGATCGCGAACCGGCCTACTTGGAAGGCTACGGCTTCATCCCCGCGCAGACTGCGCGGGAACTCATTGGCGGCCACCAGATTCCCAACGAGCTGACCTTCGCGGAAATGGAAGCCGAACTCGCCCCCGAGAATATTGAGCGGATCGAAGTGATGACGGAGATAACTCGTCTCTACACCGCTCCCGGGGACCAGGAACTAATCGCGATGGATTCCAAAGCCCGGATCTTCCCGGATAAGCTCAAGAGGTTCATCGGGATTCGCGATCGGCATTGCCGAACGCCCTTCTGCGACGGGCTGGTCGAAGAAACAGACCACGTGCTCCAGTATGCACGTGGCGGCAAGACGACCGTGGCCAATGCCTCGGGCCGTTGCGCGACCTGCAACAAGGCAAAGCAGGCCGACGGCTGGTACGAGTACACCGCTTTCCGCGATCGGCACTCGATGATGATCTGTCCGGGCTCGGCGATGTCCTATCGATCCACTGCGCCACCGGCAACTGGATTCATGCACAAGCCATTCCCGCAACTAATGCGCGACTCGAAATGGTTCGCTGATTTCAAGGAACGGCTCACCAGGCCCGACGGACCAGGAACTACTGAAACCTAGGCAGCGGCGCGCGTTCTGCCGCGCGGCCCCTCCCTATTCTGCAATTTACCGCACGAGGGCCAGCCCCGGACCCGTCAGGCCCACAGCGTGCTTGCCTCGGCCTGAAACCAGCATCAGCAGTTCAAGGCGCGGTCCTGCGATCTGCGGGCCGATGCCCAGCCGGAAGTCTTCGTCTTCGCTGCACAGCTGGACCCTGCTCGCTAATTCCTTGGCACCCCCGACACCCTGCGGGGTCGCTGCCTGGTATTTGATTGCTGGCTCCAGGGATTCTGCAGGATAGGCCCGTTTCAGGCCCACGGCACGACGGATGTCTTCCCCATGGGCGATTTCCTCCACCAACCTGCTGGCAAGCGGAACCGGTGGAGTGGCCCGCAAAGCCGCGACCTCGACGAGCCTGCGCAATGTCCCATCGGGAGTCGCGGCCTTCTCGGCGGCCACGCCATTGTCGTTCTGGCGGTCCAAGCTGAATCCGGCCTTGGCCATCCCGGCAAGCAGGCGGAAGAAAGTCGCACGCGCGTTATCTGCCAAATGAGCAGCCACGTCATGGACGCTCCACCCATCGCACAGGGAGGGAACTTCCCACTGATCCGGATCCAAAGTTCCCAGATCGTCGATCAGGGCCAGGCGTTCGGCATGCACCAATGGCCAGATCTCACTGGCTGGAATTTTGCTCATGCTCCAGCTTGGAGGTTCGGCTGCTTGCTAGTCAACCGGGCCCGGAACCAGCGGGGGCGCGCTGGCCGAATGCAGCTCCTAGACTTGGTGGCGGCGAGGGGAACGCACCGCTTCGATTCCGCGGCAGACCACATAGATCACGAACGAAATCGTGGTCACATATGGACTGATCGGCAAGGAACCAGCCAGGGCAAGAAGGATGCCGCCCACGACAGCCAGTTCCGCGAACACGATGGAGAGCACGACGGTGATGACCGGATTGGAGCTCACGCGCATGGCGGCTGCGGCGGGCGTGATCAGCAGCGCCAGCACCAGCAAGGCACCGACCACTTGAATCGTCACCGCTACAGCCAGCGCCAGGATCATCATGAAGACGATGGACAGGCCAGCAGTGCGCACGCCCCGGGCATTGGCAACCACCGGGTCCACCGAAGCGAAGGTCAGCGGACGCCAAATAACCAGCAGCGCGATCACTACCACCGCCGAAAGGACCAGCATTCCTGTCAATTGCACGTCATCCACGGCCACGATCTGGCCGGTCAGCAGGCCAAACTTATTGGCGCTTCGCCCTTCATACAGCGACAGGAACAAGATGCCCAGGCCAAGGCCGAAAGGCATCAGCACGCCGGTGATGGAATTTCGATCCCGCGCCCGGGTTCCGAGAATGCCAAGGATCAGCGCCGCGATCATGGACCCGAACACCGAGCCAGTCACCACGTCGGCGCCGATGAGCAAGGCGAAGGCCGCCCCCGCAAAGGACAGCTCAGCGATGCCGTGCACGGCGAAAGCCATGTCCCGCATCATGATGAAGATGCCGATCAGACCGCCAACCACGCCCAGGACTGCACCGGCAATCAGGGAATTGGTCACCAGCGGAAGCAGCAGTCCGTAATCCTGGAAGTTGAACGCCTTCTCGATGAGATCCGAAAAGTCCATGTCCTGCTCCTACTTTCCGGTCTCTAGATCGATTTCTTCAACGTGGTCGTGCCCATCGGCCGGCAATGCCCGATTGCCATCGCCCGAGACCACCACGATGCGGCCATTGACCCGCAGCACCTCGACCGGAGCACCGTAAAGTTCGGTGAGCACCGCAGACTGCATGACTTCATCCACGCTGCCCAGATGGAAGCGACCTTCGGCCAGGTACAAGACGCGGTCGACATAGGGCAGGATCGGGTTGATCTCGTGCGTCACGAAGACTACCGCGCTGCCGCGCTCTGCGGCCTGGCGGTGAATCACTTCGCTGATCGCCTGCTGGTGATTGAGGTCCAGGGAGAGCAGCGGCTCGTCGCATAGCAGGACCCGGGGATCGCTGGCCAAAGCCTGCGCTGCGCGCAGGCGCTGCTGCTCGCCTCCGGAAAGGTCGGACACCGCACGGTTGGCGTAGGCGGTAGCGCCGACCAGTTCCAGCAGTTCGTCGACCTTGTTGCGCACGGCCCTGCGGGCCACGCGAATCCCGGGCCGGGTTCCATCCAGTCCCAGTGCGACCAGGTCGCGAGCGCGCAGGGGAACGTTGTCCCCGAAGGGGCGCTGCTGCGGGATCAACCCCACGGCAGCCGACCCCCGGCGCACGGCCTCCCCGGCGATCGAGACCCTGCCTCGATTGAGCGCGGTGGTGCCGAGCATCGTGTTGATGAAGCTGGTCTTGCCCGAGCCGTTGGGCCCTAGAACTGCAAGGAACTCCCCCGCCGCAATGGATAGGTTGAGTTCATCCCAGAGCACGCGGGAGCCATAGGCAAGGCGCGCGTCTTCAAACCTGACGATGGGGGTCTCTGTCATTGACTGCTTTCTGGATTGCGCTGGCTGAGGATGGGCCGGCAACGAAAAACTGCGGCACCCGCAATGGGTGCCGCAGTCAATCGTATCAGTTGCGAGTCATTCGCAATATGCACTCAGGGGTGAGCTTGAGCTAATTTGCCCGTTTTTCGCTGCGAGGCGGGTTGACGCGTTTTCGCGTGGTATCGGTGATTTCACCGACCAGCACCTCGATCACGTCCTCCAGGAAGAGCACGCCGAGCGTTGCCCCCGACTCGTCGACAACCGCCGAAAGGTGGTTGCCTTCCTGCCGCATCGCTTCCAGGGCGGCCTCGATTTCGGTGTCCTGCTCCAACCGGCCCAGCGGGTGCAATGGCAAATCAAGCAGTGGCTGCGTGGAGTGGGCATCATCGATGAGCATCACGTCCTTCACATGCCAGTAGCCCACCGGAACCTCGTTCTTGGTGATCACCATGCGCGAGAATCCGGTCTTGCCGACCTTCTTCTCGAAAGCGCGCGCGGTCGTCTGCCCGTATTCCAAGGTGAACAGGTCATCCAGCGGAACCATGCAGCTGCGCGCGGTAACCGAGGAGAATTCCAGCGCTTTGGTCAAGCGTGCGGCATCGTCCTCATCCAGTGCGCCTTCCTCGGATGAAGCATCGATGATCGATCGGACTTCAGCGGCGGTATACGAGCTGGCCACCTCGTCCTTCGGTTCGATACCGAAGGCATGCAGCACCAGGTTCGCCACGCCATTGAGCGACGCCGTAATCGGCTTGAGCACCTTGGACAGGCCGACCAGTGGCATGGCCAGCAGCAGCACGGCCTTGTCCGCAACGGAAACCGAAATGTTCTTCGGCACCATTTCGCCGAAGGTCACGTGCAGGAAGGTCACCAGGATCAAGGCAATCAGGAACGCTACGGTGTCCGCAGCTGATTCGGCCATGCCGATCATGGTCAGCGGTTCGGCCAGCAGGTGGTGGATCGCCGGCTCCGAAATATTCAGGATCAGCAGCGAGCAAACGGTAATGCCCAACTGGCACACCGCGAGCATGATCGAAACATGCTCCATGGCGTACAGCGCGATCTTTGCCCGCTTATTGCCCTCGTCGGCCAAGGGTTCAATCTGCGAACGACGCGCACTCATCACCGCGAATTCGCCGGCAACGAAGAAGGCATTGCCAGCCAGCAGCACAATCAGCCAGACCAGGCCCATGAAGTCATTCATTGCCATCCTCCTGCACTGCTGGTTCGAAACGAACCTGCGAGATGCGGCGGCCATCGAGCTCGGTCACCGTGAAGGTGCCATGCTCGGTGGCGACGCGGTCATTGAGGTCAGCCAAGCGGCCCAATTCGGCGAGCATGAAGCCGCCGATGGTTTCGTAGGTCGACTCTTCCGGGATGACGTCCGTATCGAAGTTCTCGTTGATCTGGTCCGGGCGGTACATGCCCGGGAACAGCCAGTTGCCGTCGGGCTGGGTGACTGCTTCCTCCTCGTCCTCGTCGTGCTCATCGGAAACTTCGCCGACGATTTCTTCGACCAGGTCTTCAAGGGTCACCAGTCCAGCGGTTCCACCGTATTCGTCCATCACGATCGCGACCTGGAACTCGGCGGCGCGCAACTGCTCAAGCAGCACATCCAGGTGAATGGTTTCCGGAACGTACAGCGCGTCGCGGGCGAACTCGCCGACCTGCAGCGCTGCGCGGCGTTCGCGGGGCACCGAGACAATTGCCTTGACGTGGCAGATGCCTTGGATTTCATCGGTGGAGCCGGTGGTGACCGGGAAACGCGAGAATCCGGTGTCCGCGCTGACCTCGATCAGCTCGGAAAGTGCCGCCTCGGAATCAATGGTGGACATCGAGGTTCGCGGGGTCATCACGTCGGCGGCGGTGCGCTCGGAGAATTCAATGGTGGATTCCACGAAGCGAGCGGTCTGCACATCCAAGGTGCCCAGCTGAGCCGAACGGCGGACCAGCGATGCCAGTTCCTGCGAGGAGCGGGCCGCGGAGATTTCTTCCTTGGCTTCGAGTCCGAAGAACTTGCGCAGTACCGCATTCGAGAAGCCGTTGAGCACGATGATGGCCGGCTTGAAGATGGCGGTGAAAACCAGCTGCGGGCGGGCCAGCAGCTTGCCAACCTTCATCGCCTGGGCAATTGCCATGTTCTTCGGGACCAGTTCGCCGATCAGCATCGAAAGCAAGGTGGCAACGACCATCGAGATCACCACGGCAATGGCCAGCGAGCTTGCGGCCGGAATGCCGAATTGTTCCATCAACGGCTCGAGCAGCGCGCTCATTGCGGGTTCAAGCACGTAGCCGGTCAGCAGCGTGGTCAGCGTAATGCCCAGCTGGCAGCTGGACAGCTGGGTAGAGAGGGAGGTGAGGCACTGCAGCAGCGGCTTAGCGCCACGCTCGCCGTCATTTACGGCACGCTGCACGGTGCTTTTATCCAGGGCGACCAGGGAGAATTCCACGGCCACGAAGAAGCCGGTGCCGAGAATCAGCAGCAGGCCGAAAAGTATTGAGAGCCATTCCATAGGCGTTTACCGCCGCCTATTCACTGGCATGCGAAGTTCAGTTCCAGTGCCGACAGGGCGGCAACTAGAAGGCTCCAAAAGGGAGGCGGAACTTCCTGAACATGGACTGTTGTGGCCGGCACTGCGCCCTTGGGCGGCACACCGGCTTGGAGAGTGGGATTCCATAGTGCGAATTAGTCTATCGAACGAAGGGCCATTGCGCACCACTTCGACACATGCTCGCCCAGCGGTGCTTTGGATACGCTGAACGGCATGTTAGGCGCAACACTTTCGTGACATTACATACGTGCCGTGGCCAAGTGGGCGGAAAAGTCACTAGACTGGTGCGCAGGTCTAGAAATCTTGTGGGCCGCAGTGGTCGTATCACGTCCTCGAAAGACCACCGGCTCAAGCTAGAACAACGTAGAAATCAGGGAAGAGGCGTTGCACGTGCCAGAGCAAGCACACCACCGACTTACTGAAGAGTTTGGTGGAAACGAGTGGCTAGTAGACGAGCTGTTCGAACAGTATCTCGTCGACAAGAACTCGGTAGATAAGAAATGGTGGGATATTTTCGAATCTCTCGCCGCCGAAAAGAAGGCACCAGCAGCACCGGCAGCGCAGCCGGCGCCAGCAGCGGCAGCACCTGCCGCAGCATCTGCAGCCAACGGGCAGGGCGCGCCACGCGCCGCAGCCCAGGCCCGTGCCTCCGAACCAGCACCGGCTGCCAAGGCAGCACCAGCTCCGGCCGCTGAAGCCAAGAAGGCCGAGCCAGCACCGAAGACTGCGCCGATCCCGGCACAGGCTCCGAAGGCTACGCCGTCCACCGAACTTTTCGGTGAGGAAAAGCGCACCCCGCTGCGTGGACCAATGAAGGCCATCGCAACCAACATGGATGCCTCCCTCACCGTGCCTACGGCCACCACCGTGCGTGCCGTACCGGCGAAGGTGATGATCGACAACCGCATTGTCATCAACAACCACCTCAAGCGCGCTCGCGGCGGCAAGATCTCCTTCACCCACCTGATCGGCTTCGCCGTGATCCGTGCGCTGAAGCAGATCCCGTCGATGAACGTCACCTACGACGTGATCGACAAGAAGCCAACTGCGATCCAGCCAGCCCACGTGAACTTCGGCATCGCGATCGACATGCCGAAGCCGGATGGCACCCGCATGCTGGCCGTGCCGAACATCAAGGCTGCCGAGACCCTGAGCTTCAACGAGTTCTGGGCCACCTACGAAGACCTGATCAAGCGCGCCCGCGGCAACAAGCTGACCGCTGACGACTACGCAGGCACCACCGTTTCGCTGACCAACCCAGGCGGCATCGGCACCGTTCACTCGGTTCCACGCCTGTCCAAGGGCCAGGCCGCGATCATCGGCGTTGGCGCACTGGAATACCCGGCAGAGTACCGCGGCTCCTCGGAGAAGACCGTGGCCGCCCTGGGTATCGGCAAGCACATCACCCTGACCTCCACCTACGACCACCGCGTTATCCAGGGTGCAGGTTCGGGCGAATTCCTGAAGCTGGTCGAGTCGCTACTGCTGGGCGAGCAGGGTTTCTACGACGAGATCTTCGAGCAGCTGCGCATCCCTTACGAGCCGGTTCGCTGGGCCGTTGACAACCAGGTCGACATCGACCTGCAGGTCAACAAGGTTGCCCGCATCCAGCACCTGATCAACTCCTACCGCGTGCGCGGCCACCTGATGGCCGATACCAACCCGCTGGAGTACGTCCAGCGCAAGCACCCGGACCTGGACATCAATTCCTACGGCCTGACCCTGTGGGATCTGGACCGCGAATGGCTGGCCGGCGGCCTGGGCGGCAAGGACCGCGGCCTGCTGCGCGACATCCTCGGCGTGCTGCGCGATGCCTACTGCCGCACCATCGGCACCGAGTACATGCACCTGCAGAACCCCGAAGAGCGCGAATGGTTCCAGGCCAAGCTGGAGTCCGGCTACGCCAAGCCAAGCCGCGAAGAGCAGCTGCGCATCCTGTCGAAGCTGAACTCCGCCGAGGCTTTCGAGACCTTCCTGCAGACCAAGTTCGTTGGCCAGAAGCGCTTCTCGCTGGAAGGCGGCGAATCGCTGATTCCACTGCTGGATGCGATCATCTCCGACGCAGCCGACGAGCAGCTGGACGAGGTCGCGATCGGCATGGCCCACCGCGGCCGCCTGAACGTGCTGACCAACATCGCCGGCAAGACCTACGCACAGGTCTTCCGCGAATTCGAAGGCACCGCAACCCCGGGCTCGGTCCAGGGTTCGGGCGATGTGAAGTACCACCTGGGCACCGAGGGTTCGTACACCTCGGATGCGGGCAACCAGACCAAGATCTACCTGGCTGCCAACCCATCGCACCTGGAAGCAGTCGATCCAGTGCTTGAGGGCATCACCCGCGCCAAGCTGGACCGCCTGAACCAGAAGAACACCGTGCTGCCGATCCTGGTCCACGGCGATGCGGCATTCGCCGGCCAGGGCGTGGTCTCCGAGGTACTGGCCATGAGCCAGCTGCCCGGCTACAAGACCGGCGGCACCGTCCACGTGATCGTGAACAACCAGATCGGCTTCACCACCGCGCCGAGCTCCTCGCGCTCCTCGGTGTACGCAACCGACGTTGCACGCACCGTGCAGGCTCCGATCTTCCACGTCAACGGGGATGACCCGGAGGCAGTGGTGCACGTGGGCCAGCTGGCCTTCGAGTACCGCCAGAAGTTCGGCAAGGACGTCGTCATCGACCTGGTGTGCTACCGCCGCCGCGGCCACAACGAGGGCGATGACCCTTCGATGACCCAGCCGATCATGTACAACCTGATCGAAGCCAAGCGCTCGACCCGCAAGCTGTACACCGAGGCCCTGGTGGGCCGCGGCGACATCACGCAGGAAGAAGCCGAGAACGTGCTGGCCGAGTACAAGGAGAACCTGGAGCGCATCTTCGCCGAGACGCATGCGGCCCAGACTTCGCCGATCCCGATCATCACCCCGGGCTCGACCATCAACGACCTGGAGAAGCCATTCGCCCAGGCTGCCGACGAGAACACCGTCGACGGCGCACGCGGCTCGGCCATCACCGCCCAGACGCTGGCGAAGATTGGTGCCGCCCACCTGGATATCCCGGCCGGCTTCACCATGCACACCAAGCTGAAGTCGCTGCTCGAGCGCCGCGAGAAGATGTCCCGCGAAGGCGGCATCGACTGGGGCTTCGCAGAACTGGCAGCCCTGGGCACCTTGACCATGGAAGGCGTGCCGGTCCGCCTGGCAGGCCAGGACTCGCGCCGCGGCACCTTCGTGCAGCGCCACGCAGTCTTCCACGACCGCGAGAACGACACCGAGTGGTACCCGCTGCACCACCTGGCCGAAGACCAGGCACCGCTGTGGATCTACGACTCCCTGCTCTCCGAATACGCCGCGCTCGGCTTCGAGTACGGCTACTCGGTAGAACGCCCGGATGCACTGGTCATGTGGGAAGCGCAGTTCGGCGACTTCGTCAATGGCGCGCAGACCGTGATCGACGAGTTCATCTCCTCCGCAGAGCAGAAGTGGTCGCAGTCCTCCTCGCTGGTCATGCTGCTGCCGCACGGCTACGAAGGCCAGGGCCCGGACCACTCCTCGGCCCGCATCGAGCGCTTCTTGCAGCTGTGCGCCGAGAACAACATGGTCGTTGCCCAGCCTTCCACCGGTGCAAACCACTTCCACCTGCTGCGCCGCCAGGCCTACGCCCGTCCGCGCAAGCCGCTGATCGTCTTCACCCCGAAGCAGCTGCTTCGCCTGAAGGCCGCGGCCAGCTCGGTAGAGGACTTCACCACCGGAAGCTTCCGCGAGGTCATCGGCGATGCGTCGATCACCGATGCGAACGCCGTGGACAAGGTGCTGCTGTGCTCGGGCCGCGTCTACTACGATCTGCTGGCCGCTCGCACCAAGGCGAACGACACCAAGACCGCGCTGGTACGCGTCGAGCAGCTCTACCCGGCTCCGGCCGAGCAGATCGCTGCCGAACTGGCCAAGTACCCGAACGCCGAGGTGGCTTGGGTCCAGGACGAGCCTGCGAACCAGGGTCCATGGCCGTTCTTCGGCTTGTACGTTGCACCGGCACTGGAGCAGAAGATCACCTTGATCTCCCGCCCGGCATCGGCTGCGACCTCCGCTGGCAATGCAAAGCGCCACGACGCAGAAAACGCAGTGCTGATCCAGCAGGCCTTCGCCCGCTAGACCGCATCGCCTGAACGCTGCTGGCCAACTGTTGCCGGCGAATTATCCGGGGGTTCCACCTCGGAGGTTCGCCGGCAACAGCGCTTTAACCCCGGCGCTGGTTTTTCGCAGGGAATTGTGGGGTTTAACCAATGACCGCCTCCCCCGATGCCAGCGTTCCGACTGCTAAGGTGGGGAGCGATTCATCATTTTTGAGCCAACGAAAGGTCGCCCAGTTGGAGTTACGCACAATCCGAATTACCGCAATCGGAGATGAGCTACTGGCCGGACATGGCGACCCGCGGGGCCTGGGCTGGTTCGGCCGCGTCGTGGCCCGCACCCAGGATCCGGCCCTGCGCCTGCAGTCCTTCGTCTTGGCTTCCCCGGCCGAGGGATCCGAAGCGCTGGCCGAACGCTGGCTGGGGGAAGCTTCCCGCCGATTCAGCGACCAATACGAAAACCGCCTGGTCATCGCGCTCTCGGACCGCGACGTCGATCTGGATGTCACCACCGCGCGCAGCCGGCTGAACCTGGCCAACATCCTGGATTCGGCCTCGCAGATGAACATCAAGGCCTTGCTGGTCGGCCCGGCCCCGGGCCTGGATGATGCGCGCAACCAGCGCGTGGCAGAACTGAACCGCGTCTACTCGGATGTGGCGCTGCGCCGCAACCACCACTACGTCGATACCTTCACGCCCCTGCGTTCCCATGCCCAGTGGCGTGCCGATCTGAACGCTTCCGGCGGGGTGCCCGGCCAGGCAGGCTACGGGCTGATGGCCTGGCTGGTGCTGCACCGCGGCTGGTATTCCTGGCTGGAGTTGCCTGAGCCAGGCGAGGGCTAGGGACCGCCGGTCCGTTAGGAAAATGGGCCGGAAGTGTGAAAGACTATGAGCCGGCCCGAATTTTCGGGAAGCAATATTGTTCCCTCTAAGGAGTCACCATGTCGAAGCGCGCTCGTAAGCGTCGCGATCGCAAGCGTGGCGGTGCCAACCACGGCAAGCGCCCAAACAGCTAAGCGAAGCGAACAAAAAAGAACCCCGTACCCTTCGAGATCAACTCGGAAGATACGGGGTTTCTCTTTGCCGTGCTAGTGGCCTGATTCCACGCGGATCTGCGAGATCCGCGCGATGATGCTGGCCTTCAAGGTCTGCGGGGCATGCTCCTGGCAGCTGCGGCGCACCACCGAGCGGATGATGCACTCCAGATCGTACTGCTCGGTGCATTCCGGGCAGCCATCCAGATGGGACTTGACCTCCTTGAGGTCATCGAGCGTCAGCGCTCCGTCGAGGTACTCGTAGATGCGGACGATGCGGTCATCGGCGCAATCACCCATTGAATTGCAATCCATCTTATTTCGCTCCTCGGTCAGCCTTGGCGGCACTCTTGCTCTGGGTGCCGGTGGCGATCCCACGATCTGCTGCGTAATCGGCCAGCAGTTCCCTCAAGTTCTTGCGTCCGCGATGCAACCGGGACATCACGGTGCCGATCGGCACGCCCAGGATCTCGCTGGCTTCCTTGTAGCTGAAGCCCTCGACATCCACGAAGTAGACGGCCATGCGGAAATCCTCGCCGATCGACTGCAGCGCGGCTTTCACATCCGAATCCGGAAGGTGGTCCAGCGCCTCGGCCTCGGCCGAGCGCAAGCCGGTCGGCGAATGCTCCATGGCCTGGGCCATCTGCCAATCCTCGACCGTATCGGTGGAAGTGCGCAGCGGCTCGCGTTGGCGCTTGCGGTACAAATTGATGTACGTGTTGGTCAGGATGCGGTACAGCCAGGCCTTCAGGTTGGTGCCCGGCTTGTACTGGTGGAAGGCGGAATAGGCCTTGGTGTAGGCCTCCTGCACCAAATCCTCGGCATCCGACGGGTTGCGCGCCATGCGCAGGGCAGCCGAATAGAGCTGGTCCACGTACTGCATCGCGTCACGCTCGAAGCGTTCGCGGCGCTGCTGCTCGGACTCGGAGGCCACATCGGGCAAATTCTCGTCCACACTCTTGTTGTTCATCACTGCCGAGTCTACGCGTTCGAACGGCTTTATGCGCGTGCCAGCGCGGGCCCGGGCCGGCCGCGGTTGCTCGGCGACGGCGCAAGCGGTGCCGCCGGCGTTTGAAGTGTCCTGTCGTATCGTCACAGTAGGTATAACCAGCGGAGCTAAAGCCTTATTCCCGCACCGATCTCGGCTAGAATTAGGCAGCGGGCGCACAGTACTTGCGGTACTGCCAGCGGCCCCGAATTGAAGCCTCGAGCCTAAGGATCTACCAATCAGCACTGCAAGCGCCCCCGGGAGCCCCCTCGATCAGCTGCACGACGCAGAAAAGAACTGGTGGGCAGCGCCCTATGCCGCCGCCGGACTGGATGCAACCGTCCCGGTGCCAGCTTCGAAGTCGCTGACCAACCGGTATCTGATCCTTGCGGCCCTGGCCTCCTCGCCATCCACGATCCACAACACGCTGATCAGCCGCGACACCGAGCTGATGCTCAGCGCCCTGGCCGGATTCGGGGTCGGGATCAAGCGCACCGAGCAGGCCGACGGCTCCACCACCGTGGACATCACCCCGGGCCAGCTGGCCGCCGGACCGCTGGCGATCGACTGCGGCTTGGCGGGCACGGTGATGCGCTTCGTTCCCCCATTGGCTGCCGTCGCCGGCGCCAAGGTGGCCTTCGACGGCGACGCCGCGGCCCGCGTGCGGCCCATGGCCCCGGTACTGGACGCGCTGGCAGCCTTGGGCGCCCGCATCGACTACGCCGGGAGCACCGGCATGCTGCCCTTCACCATTGATGCCAGCGAGCTGAAGCAGGATGCCGAAGTGGTCATCGACGCGTCGGGCAGCTCCCAGTTCATCTCCGCGCTGCTGCTGGTTGGCCAGGCACTGCCCGGCGGGCTGAAGCTGCGCGCGGCGCCGGGGCCTATCGCTTCCCCGGACCACATCGCGATGACCGTCCAGACCCTGCGCGATTTGGGCGTAGAGGTAAGCGTCGATGCCGACGCGCGCGGCTGGAGCATCGCCCCGGGCCAGCTGGCGGGCTTCACCGTCACCGTGGAACCGGACCTGTCCAACGCCGGACCGTTCCTGGCGGCCGCGCTGGCGAGCCATGGCACCGTGAGCGTGCCCTTCTGGCCTGCCAGGACCACCCAGGTCGGCGGCAAGTGGGTAGAAATACTGGCCGCGATGGGAGCGGAAGTCAGCCACGGCGGCGACGGCGTGCTCACCGTGCGCGGAACCGGAGTCATCCGCGGCATCGACTACGCCGATGCCTCCGAGCTGGCCCCTACCCTGGCAGCACTGTGCGTGCTGGCCGATTCGCCGAGCAAGCTGACCGGCATCGGGCACCTGCGCGGCCATGAAACCGATCGGCTGGCCGCGCTGGAAACCGAATTGTCCAAGGTGGGCGCCAGAATCACCGCCACCGCGGACGCGCTGGAAATCGTTCCCGGAGCCCTGCAGGCAGCGGATATCGATTCCTACGAGGACCATCGCATGGCGACCGCCGGTGCCCTGCTGGGCCTGGCCATCGACGGGGTGCGCGTGGAAAACATCGCCACCACCGCCAAGACCATGCCGGATTTCCCGCAGCTATGGTCCCGCATGGCGGCTACCGCAAAGGGCCAGGGCTAATGCGCTACTCCGACTACGACGAATCCTCGGTCCGCGTCCGCCCCAACAAGAAGGGCAGCCGTCCGCGCACCAAGGACCGCCCGGCCTACGAACAGGCGGTCATCGGCCGCATCATCACCGTGGACCGCGGCCGCTACACCGCAATCCTGGATGAGGACACCGCCACGGAGCGCATCGTCATCGCCGCCCGGGCCCGCGAGCTGCGCCGCCAGGCGATCGTGCCCGGGGACCTGGTGGGACTGGTGGGCGACACCTCCGGAAAGCCCGATACCCTGGCCCGGCTGATCCGCATCGAAGAGCGCACCACGCTGCTGCGCCGCAGCGCCGACGACACCGACGCCACCGAGCGCGTGGTCGTCGCCAATGTCGACAAGCTGGTCATCGTCGTGGCCGCCGCCAATCCCGAGCCGCGCACCGGCTTCGTGGACCGCGCGCTGGTCGCCGCCTTCGACGCCGGCATCCAGCCGGTGCTGTGCGTGACCAAGGCGGATGTGAAGGATCCGGCCGACTTCCTCAAGCACTACGAGGGACTGGAGTTCCCCGTGGTCATCTCCCGCACCACCACTGCCGACGCCTCCGGCGTGGACGCGCGCGGCGCCGACGGTTCCAGCGCCCGGCTGGATGCCGGCGCGCTGGCCGAACTCGAAGAGATCCTCTCCGGCTGCGTCTCGGTAGTGCTGGGCCACTCCGGAGTAGGCAAGTCCACCCTGGTCAACGCCCTGACCGGTTCGACCCGCGCCACCGGGCACGTCAACGCGGTCACCGGCCGCGGACGCCATACCTCGTCCAACGCCCTGGCACTGCGCCTGGGCGACACCCCTGGATCCTGGCTGATCGACACCCCCGGCATCCGTTCTTTCGGGCTGGGACTGGTAGACCGGGACAATATCCTGGCCGCCTTCGAGGACCTGGCAGAAATCGCCACCGGCTGCCCGCGCGGTTGCACCCATGCCGCCGGCGAGGCGGGCTGCGCGCTGGAAGCTTGGGCCGAAAATGCCGAAGGCACCCAGGCCGCTGACCGGTTGGCCTCCTACCGCCGGCTGGTCACCACCGAGGAAACCACGCACGAAAAGGAGCTCGGCGCGCTCTAGGCGCCCGCAACACCATGGCTGAATACACCCTGCAGCAAGATCTCGACTTCGCCCTGGCTCTGGCCGGGAAGGTCGACGCCTTCACCCTGGCCCGCTACGGCGCCAACGACCTGGTGGTCGAATCCAAGCCGGACATGACCCCGGTCTCCGACGCCGACCGCGGCGCCGAGCAGCTGATCCTGGCCGAGCTGGCCGCCCACCGCCCCGATGATTCGGTGCTCGGCGAAGAATTCGGCGTGCACGGAACCGGCTCCCGGCGCTGGGTCATCGACCCGATCGACGGCACCAAGAACTTCGTGCGCCGCGTACCCGTCTGGGCCACGCTGATCGCGCTGGAGATCGACGGCGAACCGGTGCTGGGAGTCATCTCCGCCCCGGCCATGACCCGCCGCTGGCATGCCGCGAGCGGCCTGGGCGCGTACGTCACCGAACCGGGTGCCACCGCCGGTACCACCGCCACCCGCCAGATCAAGGTCTCCTCGGTGAGCGAGCTGTCTGACTCCTCGCTGGCCTACGCCTCGCTGAACGGCTGGAAGGAGGCCGGCAAGCTCGAGGGCTTCCTGGAACTGCTGGATACCGCGTGGCGCACCCGCGGCTACGGGGATTTCCTGTCCTACGCGCTGCTGGCCGAAGGCGCGGTCGATGCGGCCTTCGAACCCGAACTGGAGCTCTACGACATGGCCGCCCTGGTGCCGGTGGTACGCGAAGCCGGGGGCCGCTTCACCTCGGTGGCCGGAGAAGAGGGCTGCCATGGCGGCAACGCCCTGGCCACCAACGGCAAGCTGCACGAGGCGATCCTTCCCTACCTGAACCGCAGCTAGGCAGCGCGAGGACGATGGCAACTGCACGACGCGGGCCGGCCGGGCTGACCACCAGCGAAGAGGACTACCTCAAGGCGGTGTACCTGCTCACCGAATGGGAAGACACCGAAGTGGGCACCGGCGCGCTGGCCGACCAGCTGGGCTTGTCCCCTGCCTCGGCCACCGCCATGGTGCAGAAGCTCGCAGCCAAGCACCTGGTCCATCACGTGCCGCGCGGGGCCATTACGCTCAGCGGCACCGGCCGGCGCGAGGCCTTGCGCATGGTGCGCCGCCACCGCCTGCTGGAAACATTCCTGCGTGATGAGCTGGGCTACGGCTGGGATGAGGTGCATGACGAGGCCGAGGCCCTGGAGCACACCGTCACCGACCGCTTCATCAACGCCCTGGAAGCCCGGCTGGGCCACCCGCGCCACGATCCGCATGGCGACGCGATTCCCAGCGCGGAAGGGGAACTGCCGGTCTCCGGGGCCATCCGGCTTGACCGCTTCTCCGGTGCCCGGGCCGTCATCGACCGGATCAGCGATGAAGATCCCCAGTTCCTGCGTCGTGCCGCCGCCCAGGGGCTGGTTCCCGGGGCGGTCATCGAGCTGCCGCATCAGCTGGATTTCATTGAGGCTTCGCTGATCTGGGTGCGCAAAGCCTAGCTGATTGCCGGCTGTGCAAGAATTAAAAGCAGCGACGCGCTGCACGGTGCGCCCCACTGCCAAAGGGAGGGCCATTGGAGACACGACCGATCATCCTGGGCATCCCGGATCGCCTCGATCCCCACGTTCTGGACGCAGCCGCAGACCTCGCAGGCGCGCTCGGAGCGCGGTTGCTTTGCGTCCACGTGGATCCCACCCGCTATCCGCTCGAAGAGCTTCCCGATGGCACCATCCGCAGCGCACCGCTGGATCCCGAATCCGGGGACGAAGCAATTGAGCGCTTCCCGGCACGGCTTCTGCAGCAGCTCGAAGCCCAGCTCGGCGGATCGGGACTGGAATGGCAGGCGCATGCCGCGGCCGGTGGCCCCGGTCAGCAGCTGTCGCATCTTGCCCTGCAGCATGATGCGGCGCTGATTGTGCTCGGGGTTCGGGAGCGTTCCATGGCCAACACTATTGGGGAACTGCTCAACGGTTCGGTAGCGGTGCATCTGACCCATCGACAGCGCCATCCGGTGCTCCTCGTCCCGCCACGCCGCGCAGAACAGATTCGCAATTCATGACCCGTCCGCCAACACCCATGGCCCAGCGCCCCGCGCAGGGTTCCTTCCTCAACCCGCGTTTCCTGCTGCTGGTATTCCTTGGCGGCGCTGCCGGTACTGCCTGCCGGCAAGGCCTGGGCCTGCTGCTGCCAGATCCCGGCGGTTTCCCGATCGCGATTTTCCTAGCCAACATGCTGGGGGCGTTCCTGCTCGGCCTGCTGCTCGAGGCGCTTTCGCATCCCGGCCTCGACGAGGGCAAGCGTCACCGGCTGCGGCTGCTGCTGGGCACCGGTTTCCTGGGCGGCTTCACGACCTACAGCGCGCTGGCCACCGGCAGCATGCAGATGTTCGCATCCGGCGCAGCGCTCCATGCCCTGGGTTACGCACTGTTCACGGTGTTCTTCGGTGCATTGGCAACCTGGTGCGGAATCGCCGCCGGTGCTAGGCGCATGGCCCGGAAATCGGGAGGGCTTCACTAGTGCTCTCCCCCGGCTTATTTCTTATCGTTGCGCTCTGCGGCGGCCTTGGCGCCTGCCTGCGTTTCGTGGTCGATGCCCTGATCAAGCGGTGGCTTCCGGCCCCGCTGCCCTGGGGCACGATCCTGGTCAATCTCTCCGGCTCCTTCGCGCTGGGTGCGCTGACCGGGCTGATGGCCCAGCAGTTGTTGTCGGCGCAATGGCTTGCGGCCATAGGTTCAGGATTGCTCGGCGGCTACACGACGTTTTCGGCGGCCAGTTTCGAAACTGTCCGGCTGCTCCAGGCCGGCCGCCTCGCAGCCAGCCTGGCCAATGCATTGGGGACCCTCGCTGGAGCGGTGCTCGCGGCATTGCTCGGCTACCACGTCGCTGGGCTCTTCTAGCCGCAAACGAAAAATGCCAAACCTTTCGGCTTGGCATTCCATCAGTTCTAGCGTGCTGCCCGGCGTCCCTTGGGAGCACCCGCTCGTGCCCGGCTCGGAACTTGCTTCGGTGGCTGCTTGGTTCGATCGTGCGGGACCACGTATCCGCCGGTGGCGATGACCAGAATGGCGCTGATGCCGGTCAACGCAAGCATTCCGATGGCCCAAATCTGCGATTGATCGTAGAAGGAATGGTCGACGCTCAGCCACAGCACGTAGGCTCCGATGAGGTAAATGATATGGACCAGGAGCAGACGGGTTCGCAGCCTCAACTTGATGACGGCTTTCGGCGAGAAGAAAATCGACCAGAGGATCAGCAGCGGGACAACTACTACAAGGATTGCTGGAATTGTCGGCCATGGGATGAAAGCGATAGCGGCTAGTGCCGCGGCGAAAAGCAATCCTACTTCCAAGAGGAAGGCAACTGCCGCATAGCTTGCTGAAAGGAAAGGCGATACCCGCTGGGAACTGTTTTTACCCATCGACTTCAATCTCACTCCGTTTCTGCACACGCTGTCGTTTCGAAAGCCTTGGACTTTCATTTCAAGTCTATGTGTAAATTCTCCATCCCGCGAACAGGCTCGCGATGTGACTGCGGACTCCGAAACAAACAAAAAGCTCCGGAGCCAGACCTATGGGCCTGGCTCCGGAGCTGGATATTGTGGAGATGGGGAGAATTGAACTCCCGTCCGATGTGGTGTTGCCAGGTCTTCTCCGGGCGCAGTTTGCTGCGGATTTTCTCTGCCCCAACCATCACGCAAACATGTGGTTGATCCGGGCACAGTTGCCTAAATGTGTATCCAGAAGCGGCAACATCCGCTGGATACATTGGCTATCTAAATGACGTTAGGAACAGGGGCGATAGCGTCCCCTGGCTAACGGACCGTCTGGCTGCTTAGGCAGCGAGAGCGAAGTCAGTGCGCTTTGATTCGGCACTTATTGGTTTGCAAAGGGCGTTTACGAGATAACTTTGCGTCCTCGGCCCGCTTCATCTGTCGCGACTCACACCGTCGAAACCGATCATCCCCGTATTTTGTTGTCAGTCCCGGTCTCCCGGGTACAACCACACCCTAGGGCGTGTCTACCAATCATAGCGCACTGCCCGGGTTTCCCCCAATGCGAAATGCGCCACAAGCTAGCCTTATGCGTTTCCGCGGTTGCGTTCGCGCATGGCACGCAACGCCTCGCGATTATCCTGCTTTTCCCTCAGGGTCTGGCGCTTGTCGTATTCGCGCTTACCGCGGGCAACGCCGATCTCCAGCTTCGCCCGACCGGATTTGAAGTACAAGCTCAGCGGGACGACGGTCAGGCCGGCTTCACTGATTTTGCGTTCGATCTTGAGCAGTTCCTGGCGGTGCAGCAAGAGCTTGCGGCGACGACGGGCCGCGTGATTGGTCCACGATCCATTGAGGTACTCGGGGATGTAGACGTTCTCGATGTACAGCTCGCCACGGTAGAACTGGCCGAAACCGTCAACCAGCGAGGCCTTGCCTTCGCGAAGCGACTTCACCTCAGTACCCGTGAGCACCATGCCAGCTTCGAAGGTGTCGAGTATTTCGAAATCGTGGCGCGCCTTGCGGTTGCTCGCGATTACTCGATCTTCTTGATTCTTCTTAGCCACGTTACTCCTTGCATGTCGCGGGCGGATTCCCGCGCACAGATTACAAGTCTAGCGCTAGAGAAGTCCCAAGGGGTTCACATGTGAACCATTGATGATCGTTTCGAAGTGCAGATGGCAGCCGGTCGAATTGCCGGTGGTGCCAACGTAGCCTATAACCTGGCCCTGCTTCACATGCTGGCCGACGCTTACCGCGATGCGGGACATGTGGTGATAGTTGGTGGCCAGGGCCTTGCCCTTGATGACGCCGTGAGAAACGGTGACCTTGTTACCCGAGGATCCGCCCCAACCGGCCATCCACACTTCACCGGAGGCAGCAGCCGTGATTGGCGAGCCGCACTGGCCGCCGAATCCCCAGTCAATGCCTGCGTGGACATAGCCGCCACGGCCGCCATAGTCGATTGTTCCAGCTGGAGTCGGGCGCCACCCGAAGGTCGAGGTCAATCGGTTACTGGTAGTGGGCTTAACCAAACCCCAGCTGCTTGGCTCGGCATATGTCGGTGCCTTTGGCTCGGATTTGGGTGCTACATAGGCCTTCTTCTTGTAGGCCTTTTTCTCTGCGCGAGCTTCTGCTGCCTTGCGCTCCTGCTCAGCTTCGTAGGCCGCCTTTTCCTCGGCGATGCGCTTTCGCTCGGCTTCTGCTTCGCGGCGCGCTTTTTCTTCTGCCTTGCGCTTGCGTTCGGCAGCTTCCCTGATCAAGCGCTCCTGGCGTTCCTTGATCTGCTGGTTGACCGCGGCGTATTCCTTCTGCTGCGATTGCAGTTTCGCCTGGATACGCGGCTTCTGCGCTTCAAGTTCAGCACTGAGTTCTTCGGTGCTGGCAACCAGCGCATCCAGTTCGTTCTTGGCGTTCTGCGCAGCATCTCGCGCCGCCTGCTCCTGCGCCAAGGCTTCCTCAGCCTGGGCTTTCAGGGAGGAAATTTCCTTTTCAACAGCAACCAGGCGAAGCTTGTTGCTTTCATTGCTGGCTTGTTCCTGGGCCAGGTCATTGTATGCGGCATTCTGGGATTCCATGGCGCGGTTGGCCATGTCCAGGCCATCGGCCATCTTGGTCGCCGAATCCATGTTGAGGATCATGTCCAGCCCGCCAGAAACGCCGCCGCGCTTATAAGCCTCAGAAGCGATCTGCGCCATCGCATCTTGAGCGTCGGAAAGCTTAGCCGCGTTTTCCTCGATCTGCTTAGCCACTTCATCACGAGTCGCTTGCGCGCTGATTAAGCGGTTGTTGAGATCGGAAAGGGTGGCCTGTGCATTGGCTACGCGGCTTTGCGCGTCAGCCAATGCCTGCTGGGCTACAGGAACCTGTGCTTGCTGGTCACGCAATTTCCTGTCGGTTTCTTGAATGTCGGCATCCAAGAATTCCATGTCGTTCTCGAGGGTATCGATGTTCTTTTCGACTTGAGCTTTCTTGTCGTCCAGCTCATCGGCGGCTACCAGCCCTGCGGGCAGCGTGAGCGCGAGAGCCATTGCTCCACCGATGGAGGCGCGTAAGAATTTACGTCGCACTGCGTTCGACAGCATAAAGCTCCTTTTAGAAATTGCGTACTTCAGTTCAAGCCTAGATAACGTTTCAGCTAAACCTTCAGGTAACGCTTCAACGTTACCACTGATGAAATTGTGGCCAAAACGATACCAATAATCAAGAGTATCGGAGCAACTAGCCATATTTCGCTGGTGGAGATGAACGCTACACCGACGTTTTCATTGGCCAACTTATCCTCGACGAGGAACTTCAGCAGCAACCACAAGGTGCCAGAAGCCAGCAATCCACCAATCAGCGACGCGATGACTCCTTCGATAATGAACGGCAGCTGAATCGTTGCTTTCGATGCACCAACCAGTCGCATGATCGTTGTTTCGAGTCGCCGGTGCATGGCTGAGAGCTGGATAGTCGTACCGGTCAGCAGCACCGCGCAAACAATCATCACGATTGCAACGACAGCAGCGGCGGCGGATGCCACGCGCACCAACTGGAAGACCTTTTCAAGCAGTTCCCGTTGGTCAATGACCGAGTCAACGCCTTGTACCGTGGAGAACGCTTCGTTGATCACCGGATACTTCTCCGGATCTACCAGTGCGACGCGGAATGATTCGGGCAGCTGCTCAGCAGTGACCTGGTCAACCAATGCCGAGTTCTCGTATTGGTCGAGGAAGTTTTCGTATGCCTGGTCCTTCGACTCGTAGGCGAATTCCTTGATATACGGCGCAAGCTGCTCTGATTTGAGCATCTCTTCAATGCTCTGGCGCTGCTCTTCGGAAACCGCGCTACCAGCGCAGTTGGGCGAAGTGCTCGTGTCATCACAGAGGTACACCGCAACTTCCATGCGGTCGTACCAGTAGCCCTTCATCTGGTTGATCTGGAGCTGCAGTAATACCGAGGCACCGACGAAGGTCAACGATACGAAAGTCACCAGCACCACAGAGACGACCATGACGACATTCTGCCGCAGGCCCTTCGCCGCTTCGCGGAGAATAAATCCTAGTCTCACTGGTCCTCGTCTTTCTTGTCCTCAGCAACCTGTGACTCTTCGTCGTACTCCACGGCGGAATCGCCGACGAGCAGTTCGCGCGAACCGTCCTGGTTCACCACGGTGGTCATCGGGGCGTACTGTCCATCAATTTCATCGCGGATGACCTGCCCGCGACTCAGTTCAATAACGCGGTGGCGGTATTCGCTCACCAGTTCATGTGCGTGCGTAGCCATCAGGACAGTCGTACCGTTCTGGTTAATGCGGTTGAGCACGTTCATGACTTCGATGCTGTTCTTGCGGTCGAGGTTACCCGTAGGCTCATCGGCAAGCAGGATCGAGGGCCTGTTCACAATGGCGCGGGCAATGCCGACGCGTTGCTGCTCGCCACCGGAAAGTTCAGTTGGCTTGCGACGCGCCTTATCTTCAAGGCCGACCATTTTAAGTGCATCTGGCACACGCTCGCGGATCTGGGCCCGTGAAGCTCCAATGACCTCCATGGCGAACGCGACGTTGTCGAAGACCGTGCGCTCGCGCAGCAGGCGGAAGTCCTGGAAAACGAAACCGATGTCACGGCGCAGCTTAGGCACACGGCGGCTCGGAATGCGGTTGAGGTTCTGTCCCGCCACGTAGACGGATCCGTCGGTGGAGCGCTTTTCGCGCAGCACCAAGCTGAGGAAGGTCGACTTACCCGAACCGGATTCGCCAACCAAGAAGGCGAACTCGCCACGGTCTATCTCGATGTTTATATCGTCCAAAGCTGCATTCTGCTGCTTTGGCTCGTAAACCATCGAGACGTTTTCGAATTTAATCATGTCTTCAATCACTAGTCTTCGTCGGGGCGCGACCCACGAATACCAATCTCGAGATCAAACGTCTTTTGGTGCGCCAGTCTTCCAAACACTATCGGTGCCAGGTAGCTAACCAGCCGAAATATAAGGTGTGTTGCGAGATTCATGCCGTACATACAGCTAACGCAGAATGCCCAGCTTAGGCATGACTAGCTGGAATTAGCGAAACGGAGTTCGTAACGGTGATGATACTTACACCCTCTGTGGCAAAAGCGTTTAGACCAGCTGGAATTCGCGATTTCGCTTACTTACTAGGGCGACGCTGTCCTGCACGCCAGCGGATGCCTGCATCAATGAAATCGTCAATTTCACCATCAAGTACTGCCTGGGTATTGCCGACTTCATGTTCGGTACGCAGGTCCTTGACCATTTGGTACGGATTAAGCACATAGGATCGCATCTGATCGCCCCAAGATGCCTTCACATCTCCGGCGAATTCCTTCTTCTGGGCGTCTTCTTGTTCCTTCTTCAGAAGCAGCAACCGCGATTGCAGAACTCGAAGTGCGGCAGCACGGTTCTGGATCTGCGACTTTTCGTTCTGCATCGAGACGACAACTCCGGTAGGAATATGCGTCATGCGTACTGCAGAGTCGGTGGTGTTAACGCTCTGTCCGCCAGGGCCAGAGGAACGGAAGACGTCCACGCGGATTTCAGATTCAGGGATTTCGATGGTGTCAGTCTGCTCAATCAGCGGCACGACCTCCACTGCGGCAAACGACGTCTGGCGACGTCCCTGATTATCGAATGGTGAAATACGAACCAGACGGTGCGTGCCGGCTTCTACCGAGAGTGTGCCGAAGGCATACGGTGCGTCGATTTCGAAGGTTGCCGATTTAAGGCCGGCCTCCTCGGCATACGAGGTATCCATAACGGTGGCCTTGTAACCACGGCGTTCAGCCCAGCGCAGGTACATGCGCAAAAGCATCTCTGCGAAATCGGCGGCATCAACGCCGCCGGCACCGGAGCGAATCGTGACAACCGCTCCGCGAGCATCGAATTCACCGTTGAGAAGGGTAACAATTTCGAGCTCGGCAAGGGACTTCTGGACGCTGACGAGCTCTCTATCCGCTTCGTGCAACGTATCATCGTCGTCTTCAAGTTCAGCAAGCTCAACCAAGACTTCCAAATCGTCGATGCGGGTCTTCAGCCGGGTCAGCCGTTCCAGCTCAGACTGGCGATGCGATAGCTTGCTGGTAACGATCTGCGCGGCGGCCGGATCATCCCAGAGGTTCGGAACGCCAGCTTCCTCCGAGAGGACTGCGATGTCAGCTTTGATCTGCTCGACATCGCTCACGTCTTCAATTGCGGAGAATGTAGAACGCAGTGAGCGGATTTCAGCGGAGAAGTCAGTTTTTGCCATGGTCCTCTAAGACTACGTCATTTAGCCATTGATCAATGAGTCCGGTGCTATCGCCGAAAAGAAGTTCCAATCGAGGTTTTCACTGAAAATCGCGCTGTGGAACCCCTAGCCAACTTGCAAGGCTTGCATCCACGGGTCGATCGGGAATCCGGCCAGTCAGTTCTCGAACAGTATTTCTGAACTGGGATTTGGAGGTGGGGTCCGCAAGCTTCCAAAGAAGCCCGAACTACCGCAAAAATGATGGATCCGGTTGCGCTGGATCCATCCTTCTTGGATTCCGCTCCTGGGGCATGCAGCAGCGTTGCTCGCTGACACGTTCTTTCTCTTGCTTCCCCGTACTTGTGCATTTCCCGCTTCCCTGGAACATCCATGCTGCTCTGCGCGGAGGTGTTCACCTGCTCAGTACAGTTCTTGCTGATGAATCTACAGATATTGGTACTCCGTCTGGAACGATCCACCCCACTATCGGCGGTTGCACCGAGCCCTGCAGCACGAGATTCGCGCCTTGCCCATCAGGCGTGATCTGCACCCGGCCAATGCGTAAATTGTCGACGCGGCCGGCCGCACCCACATCCGAAAGGTACTGTTGCACGGCTTGTTGCACGCGCTGCTGGTCCAACTGAATCCTCGGGTCGCCATTGTCCGCAACAAATTCGAATTCATCCACGGCAGCCACGACCGCCCCGTCGGCAATTGACAACAGCTGACGCGCTTTGAGGTTGACTGCGCTGACTGCTAGCACCACTGAAATTGTCAGCAAAGTGATGGCGCACAAGCCGATTGCCAGCACTAAGGATTGTCCATCCTCGTCCCGTGGATTCAGGGCAGCGCGTTTTGTCCTAGCCAAAGCGATCAGTCCTTTGCGAGGCTGAAGAATCCACGGTGAAAGCAGATACCTCTGCCCAGTCGGAAACGAAAGGAAGGGGAACATCCAACGCTACCGTCACAGTGACGACACTGCCCGGACTCAAGCATTCCTTGTCGCAACTAATCGATGTGCGAGCGTCGGCATATCCAAAGTTGTTCATGGTTCTTCGTACGACTGCGTGCGCATCTGACCTTGCCTGGGCGGGGTTATCGGCGGCGGCGAAAACCTTCGCTGCATGATCAGCAGCTCCAACCACGGCATAGCTACCGCCTTGCAGCTGTCCGACGGCCAGAATCAGGTACACCATGGGAATCAGCAAGACAGTTGAAGCAAAAATAAACTCCACTATCGCGCTGCCGCGATCTTCGGCCCGGATTCTCTTGTGCATCGCGGCAGCGAGATACTTGGCTCTACCCATAACGCACAGCTTCTCCCTGAACCTGCAAATCCCACCCGTTGGGCAAGAACCCGATTAAGGGCACCCTCGTGTTAACCGATACGGTTACCAACTGGCTATCACCAACGCGGGTTGTGCTCACAGCAATGTCACGGGCAAATCCGCCATGCAAGCTTTCGGTGATCAACATCCGAGTTCTGCTTCGAGCGTCGGATACTGACCGATTGGCCAAAGCACCGTAATGGGCGCCGTTCGATGCTGCGTCAATCAGGGTGTTGCGCACATGCAGTACCAACGCGAGTTGGATGAGCGTCATTGCGATGACCACAAGCAACGTTGTGACCATGACAAATTCGGCTACAGCAGACCCGTTCTCGCAATCTACAAGTTCCGCAGATTCCGAATTTCCAGGAGACCCCGCACTCGACCACATGCGCGGTTATCCCAATCCGGAAACTCGATCGATCGCTTGGTTGAACAGGTCCTGCAGCCTAGGCCCTGCAATGGCCAGCAAGGCGGCAACCAGCAACGCGGACATGAGTGTAATCATGACCCATCCGGGCACGTCGCCTCTGCTATCCCTGAGTTTCGGGGAAACCTTACGAAAGAGTAGTTCACCGGTTGCAGTGATTTGCAATACCAGTTTGAGCATCATTTCTTGTATGTGATTCATGACGGCCCTTCTAACTTGCTAAAGGATTTCAAAGTGGGAGATTCAAGCTTTTCTATGCTCCGATCAATAACTCATCTCCAATAACGCCAGACCGGGGAATACGGCGAAAACGATCGTGAGAGGAAGAATTCCGAACACGACCGGTACCAGCATGGAAATCTCGCGTTTTCCTGCAACTTCCATAAGTTCTCGTTTGGACGCATCGCGGACATCTTGTGCTTGGTCTCTGAGCACTTGAGCCAATGGTGTGCCTCGCTCTGTTGCAACAACGATTGCATCGACAAATCGCGTCATGGCTCCAACTTGCATCCGGTCGGACATATTCTGCATCGCTTGGACCATCGGTGTGCCTGCGTGAATGTCGTTCAAAGTCTTGGTGAATTCGTCACCGATCACCCCGTGGCAGATTCGTGAAATTCTTTCGATGGCCCCGGTGGTTGATTCGCCTGCGCCGACAGTTAGCGCCAGCACTTCGGCCACGGTTGGAAACTGAGTCAATATTTTCCTGGCCCGCCGATGGATCTGTTCGCCAAGCCACCAACCACGCAATGCATAGCCAACAATCCCGAAACCAATAACGACTAGCACCGATAGGATCAAAGAGACATGATACTGAACGGCGGCAAAGGCCATGAGCGCAGATCCTGCTACTAGGCCTGCCAGAGCATAAACAATTTCTTGAGACCGGTAGTCAATTACGCTCATGTCCAATCCGGCAGCGTTCAGACGCTTCCGAAGAGTACTTGCCGAAGGACTGTGTAGGCTAGCCAGCTTCTTGATTTGCAGCAACATGGGGGCAGCGAGTTGGCCTAAAGCCGAGTGCCCGGAGTCAGAGTGCCATGAGTCTTCCAGCATGCGTGAGCTTCGAACGCCAACGCGAACATGGGGCGCAATACGATCAGCGAAGGCCATTCTTCGCCAGCCCGGCAGGTTCACAAAGACCAGCCAAAGGCCTATGCCAAGTCCCAAACCGCAAAGCGCCGCCCACGGTGTATAGCTGTTCATGCCAGGACTCGTTCTTCTACTGGCAAGGTGCCCAGCCGGAGCATGATTCGATAGCAAACGAGGGAAACCAGCATGCCCAGGCATAGCACTATCACTCCCCCGAACGTCATATATGCATCCTTCGCAGCTTCCTGGGTGCCCAAGACCAACAGCAAGATCCATGGCGCGGCGACTGCCAAACGCGCTGCCGAGACAATCCATGATTGGCGGGCAGCGAGTTCCCCTCGTGTTCTCACGTCATCGCGCAAGAATGCCGACAAAGTTGTGAGCGTATGCCCCAAGTCGGTGCCCCCGACTTCACGCGTAATCCGCAATGTCGTGAGAATCTTGTCGGCTACCGGGTCTGCCAAGCGTTCGCCCAGCTGGTCCAGCGCCACGGAGAAGTTCGCTGTGGCTCGATAGTCCAATGCGAAATCCCGAAATAGCGGACGCAATACCTGCGGGCCGACGACAGCCAATTGGCTCAATGCTTCGGGAAGAGATAGGCCCGCCCGGATGGCACTTCGCAAGTGATCAACCACCTCTGGCCATTGTTCTTGCAATGCTGTGCGGCGCTTGGTGGCTTGATGGCGCAGGTAGACCCATGGTGCGAATGAACCGAAGATGCTAAACACCAAGGCGAAGAGCCACGAAGCGGTGAGTCCCAACGTCACCAACGCGGAAGTCAGCCCGCAGACCAGGCAAATCACGATGAATTTTGCCGGAGCCAGATTGCTCATTCCTGCATGCAAAAGAGCATTCTTGATGGCCGAGCTACGTTTGGGCGATTTTGCCCACGGGGCGAAGAGCAACCAGTCAACCATGAGGGCAATGCCTAGCCCGCCAAGGAGAGCAAAGAAAGCAACCACCGCTACACCGCCATCAATTCGGCAATATTGATTCCAGCGACATCAAACTTTTCATGGGACCAATCGGCTCCCCGAGCCGGCAGCAGGCGATCGGCTTGCCGCTCGAATAGCGTCGAGGACTCAATTTGCCCTTCCTCCACGCGGTTGCGCACGCTGAGAATCTCGTTGACATAGCGATGGCCCTGTGGACTCCGCACGCAATGAACCACAAGGTCAATGCATGCAGCCACGGTCTTGATGGTGAAGTCGCTGGTGATATTTGGTCCTGCAAGCAACGGCAAAGTGCAAATTTTTGTGATAGCGTCGCGGGCAGAATTCGCATGCAAGGTACATAGCCCCGCGATTCCCGAGTTCAGGGCAATGAGCATATCCAAGGACTCTGCTTCGCGGACCTCGCCGATAATGATCCGTTCCGGGCGCATGCGCAAGGCCTCCTTGACCAGCCGGCGCATCGTGATTTCACCGGTGCCTTCAAGATTGGCGAGGCGAGTTTGCATGGCAACGACATCTCTTAGTGAAAGATTCAGCTCAAAGATTTCCTCGATGGTGATAATGCGTTCCCTGGGGCCGATCGCTGATGCCAGACAGTTGAGCATTGTCGTTTTGCCGGCTTGTGTAGGGCCAGTAACGATGACATTCAGACCGGCACTGATCGCCGTAGAAAGGAACCTCGCTGCTTGTTCGCTCAAGGCTCCCAGCTCAACTAGATCTTCAAGTTTTCCCGCGCGAGCAATGAACTTACGAATGTTGATGGCCCAATGCTCATGGGTGATGTCTGGAATCACGACGTGAAGACGAGACCCATCAGGCAATTGGCAGTCGACGAATGGCTGGGAAAGGTCCAGACGCCTGCCCGACGTTTTGAGCATGCGTTCTACTAGAGCCGCGATTTCTGCCGATTCCATGCGTATGTGGGTCAGTTCGCTTTGGCCACCTCTGGCGCAAAATACTTGATGTGGAGAATTTACCCAGATCTCTTCAACAGAAGGATCATCCAATAAGGGTTGCAGCGCTCCGAACCCGGCCACATTATCGAATACTGAACGTTGGGCGGCCTCTAGCGATCCAAGTGAAGGCACGGCGCCAAGCAATGCGCGTTCGTCGTAGTCGCGAATGACCTCTTCAATAAGTGATCGGATCATCGCTGGCTGCTTTGCCGGGTCCAATCCACGCCGGCGAACCAGCTCGCGTACTTCGTCTTCGACAATGGACAGCGCATCCACGACTGACTCCTTTGGCTTCCCTACTGGAGGATCCCGATCTCGGGGACTATCGGCGAGCGCGTCGTCGGTGCAGCATACCTATTCGTATGACAAGGGATGCTATCTGCAGCAGAGACCGCTTTCAAGAGGTTCCCGAAGTTGTGGATAGTTCTTGGTACTTTCTCCACACCAAGATTCTTATCTTCCAGCGCCGCCCTCAATGCTGGTTTAGATGGGAACGACAACATTCCATTACATTCAGGAGACCTCATGGTCCGCTATGAATTACTTCTGATTTCCCGAAAATTCCAGCATCCGCGGCAATTCGAACTTGTCATGTCCGGACGAATATCGGGCGAGCAGCTCGCCGCACTGCTGCAGCAGCATTTCCCGGGACAACGATGGTATTCGGGAATAACGCGGATAGAAGAGTTGGGGATCCTGCATGCGTCTGAACGTCTTCTGCTCAATGAATTGCCCCAACCTGTTCGCGCCACAAGCACCACAGCTTCGTGCCTCAAGTTATATGTAGTTCGCGGCCCCGACGCTGGTGCCTGGATTCCGCTCACAAAGGGAGAACATGTCATCGGCAGAACCGCCCCATTATGGTTAGAAGATCCGCTGGTGTCCCGGGTTCACGCGAAGTTATTCGTGACAACCCGGAGCTTGCGCCTGGTAGCCTGCTCTGAGCAGCAACTTGCCATGCCAGATGGCAGCCGCTGCGAGTCCGTGGAATTGGAACACGGATCGCGCTTCTTTCTGGGCAACACTGAATTCGCTGTCGGCGATCCATTAACCGCCCAATCCGGTCAATTGGTAACCCCCGAACAATTGGAAATCCAAGTACCTTCCAAGCCCGAGCTGTCCCGCTTAATTGCTCTGGTCCTCGCAGCATTCGTTCCGATCATCTCCGGCGTCTTGCTTGCCTTGGTTACCGGTTCGATGCTCTTTCTGATCTTGAGTGGCGTTTCGGCCCTTATGGGTATGGTGCCTGCCGGTCAACTGTTCGTGGAGCGTCGCGAATGGAAAAGGGAAATGGAAGTGCAACGAGCTTCCGCCATTATCGCGAGAAGTAAATATTCTCCGGCTCTCGGAGAATCGTTCGTAGCCGGACTGGATTCCGCTTCTTTGGGACTGTCGCATGCCCGGATACCACCACTGGTTTGGGGCGAGGGACTGTGGTCTCCGCAGGACACCTCTCGTTCTGATCCCACGGGGATCCGCAAAGTATTTCGTAGCCTCAGGAAGACGAAGTCGGACGCGCCCTGGTTCGGTCCAGTATTTTTCCCGAGTACCCCGAGCGTCTGGCAGCTGAATTCTGCACAAGGGCAAAGCGCTGGGGCTATTCTGGCCGCAGTACTTGCACGCTATCTCCCGGCCATACATTCCGGCCAGATACGGCTCGTGCTCGATCCCAGTGTCAGGTGTCTTCCGGCGTCGCTGCTTTTGGTGAGCAACGTTTCCGTGGCCCACCTGTCGATTCCCGAAGAATCGAGCTTCACCAGGAAAGAGGAAACCAACCTGGCGACGTTGTACGTCACTGCCCAGGAACCTCAACCTATTTCCGGCGCCCTGGTGCTGGGCGTTTCACCGGTGCTGGCCGAATCCGTGGAGAATTGGATTGTTCCAAGCCCCGTGTCCTCACGTTTGCCCGACGAACGCTTAGTGCTGCAGAACCTAAGCACGCTGAGCCTTTCGCGGTTCGACAGGATGGTGCAGCAGTATGTGCAGCTGCAAAAGCAGGCAATAACCAAGAACGCAGAATCCATTGCATCCCCGTCACTAGCCGTACGGGCACATCTGGGCCTCGATGAACAGCAAGAGGACGTGTTCCTTGATCTTCATGAGGATGGTCCGCATGTACTGATTTGCGGCACTACAGGGTCAGGCAAGTCAGAAGCGCTCAGGCGCCTGATTGCTGATTTTGCCCGGAACCACCCGCCGACTCAGCTTGCCTTCGCACTTATTGATTTCAAGGGTGGAGCTGGACTAGGCGTCTATGCAGGTTTGCCCCATGTCCAGCTCTTCGCAAGCGACCTCGATGAGGCAGCGGCTCAGCGCACGTTGGAACAACTAGAACATGAGGTGCGGCGGCGCGAGGAGCTTCTGGCAGCACAAGGCTGCAGCGACATTGCGGAATATCAAGATCTCGACGAATCAGGCCCGATTCTGCCTCGCTTGCTGGTAGTCATTGACGAATTCCGTGTTTTCGTCGAAACGCTTCCTCAAGCCAGCGCCAGAATTGATCGTTTAGCTGCGGTGGGTCGAGCTCTAGGAATCCATCTGATTCTCAGCACGCAGCGTCCGGCTGGCGCTTTGACGGGACAAACCAAGGCGAACTTAAACACGACAATCGCATTGAGGGTAAACGACCCGGGTGAGTCCGTGGAACTGGTGGGCTCCACCGAGGCGTCCAAACTCCTCCACCCCGGACAGGCGATCATCAAGGGCGCTTCCAAGCCCACTAGGAACATGCAATTCCAGCTGGCCATCGAGCCGCCACTGCACGGCGAACTATTCGAGCGGAATCGTCAAGATCTCAGCCTTCGTCCGTTGTGCCGATTCGAAAAGAGCATCGCGTCAGTCGCTGGAGATCGCTTGCAAAACCATGCAGCAGAACTTTCCTCACAGTGGTCCACTTCGGAGCTCCCGGTATCTGGTTTTGCTCCAGCGTTGCCTCGGCCAGCAGAACCAACGCACTCGCCAGATACGTGGGATGGGAAGGAACGAGGAACGATTTACTGCGGCGTTGCAGATAATCTGCATTTGGCCCGGCTTGAACCTTTGATTCTTGACCCTGCCCGTTCACGATCAACATTGATCTGCGGCTTGCCAGAAGCCGGTGCCCGAACCCTGTTCGCTTCCCTCGCCCGTTCGCCCAGAAAAATACTTTGCTTCGGTCCGTCGCCGATCCCGGATGCCACTGAAAACGTCAAGGTTGTCACGGGTGAGGATCCCTATGGCTTTTTCGATGCTGTCGACTTCCTGGAATCCATGCCCAGTGATCCAGCATTGATCATTCTCGTTCATTCACTGGCCCAGTTGCAGTCCAATATCCACCCGCAACATTTCCAACGCCTGGACGAAGCACTCGGTACGCTATTGCGTTTCGGCGGCCCGCAATCGCCTATGGTGATTTGTTCAGTTGACCGCGACCAAAACGCGTTGAAGTCCACCGGTCTTTGTACAGAGCAATGGTTCTTCCCATTCAACGCTACCGAGTCATTAAAGATGATGTGGCCCAAGATCCCGGCCTGTTCGCTTTTGCCGGGTCGAGGGGTCAAGCTGAGTTCGGGGCATCCTCCGCAGGTCTTCCAACTCACCGAAGTTCAATTAGCTGAAATCCCGGGAAGCACCTGGCCCGAAGTGCCTTCGGCTTGGCAGATGCCTTCAGGTTCTGCCCTTCAACCGGCAAACTTTCTGGGATACTCGCCCTTCGATGGTGAGGCGGTCCCTCGACCAGCAGGTCCGATGGTTGTTGTGCTGTGCCCCGATACGCAACAGCGCCGGCAGCTGACTGCCGTACTCGCTGTGCGTTGGAACTCCCCGCATATTTGCGGCCTACCGGACTTTGAACGGTTCGTACGTTCTCTCGAGGACGGCTCGTACCGTGTTCGGCAGGACTTGCTTTGCCTCTTCCTCGAAACCACCAATGACTCTCGGTTGCCACCGCTCTTGAACGCTCTGAATTCGAGGGGAATCGGTGTCGCGCTATTCGTTCCGCCGTCCAGCAGGATGGCCTTCGACCTGGGATTGAGCGCCAACGGGTTCGATGATCGCCAGGTAGTCGCTGTCGAAGCCCATCATCCGCAAGATCTTCAACCGATGAATTGGCAGCCAATCCATCAGGTGCCTCATCAAGGAGCCAAAGACTATTGGTGCGCGGTCATCTCCAAACGAGGCAAACCGCGGATGATTCATATTCCGTACGAATTATCTGCTGGCAATTCAGCGGTTTGGCCGGTCTCCGAGGAATGCGGTGGTCTTCGGCGCGAAGAGCATCACCACAGTGGTTCCGGCGACCACGATGGAAAGTACCGCCGCGGCCGTCACCATCGGGATATTGGAGCTCAGGAATGAAACAGAGAGGATGAGCTGGAATAGTTGCCAAACGACAATCGGAGCACGAGTGAACGCTTTTCCCTTGAAGAAGTTGACAGCTACCGAGCCTTGCCAAACGGCAAGAAGCAAGCACAGGGCCAGCATGAATAACTGCCCGCCCATATTGACTGTTCCGTTGGTGTCGAGGTTCAACATGTAGCTGATGGCGTACGCCAGAACAGCCAGGGCCTCAATTAGGACAAGCGCGGCAACCACGAAAACACTGGTTGGGCGGGACGAGATTGCATTTTCGTTGCTCACATCAACAATTTTCGTTGACCTTCTGCAGGAACTCAAACCGCAACAATTGACTTTTGCTGTTGCTCGCGCCACACCTCTGATAACTAGCGGATCCTAGTGCCAAATGCCATGTGAGAAAGCACTCAGGCATTCAGCAACATTTCGCTACCGTGACTCTTGTTTACTTCCGCGTTACATGAAAACCTTATGTGGTCGGTTAAACGAAGTGCCCGAATGGACTTCTCCGACCTTTCGAGACGCCAGATGTTAACCGCTAGGCAACCAGGATTTCATTTCACTCCTAGTTATTTTTTGCCTGTGTGTTGATTGTCGTTGGTGTTTCACACCCTCTCAGATTTCAAGGAGCATCAATAAGCATGGATTGGCGTAGCCGCGCGGCGTGTCTGGAAAAGGACCCGGAACTGTTTTTCCCAGTGGGAAACACCGGTCCGGCCCTGTTGCAGATCGAAGAGGCCAAGAGCGTCTGCCGTCGATGTGAAGTAACCGAAACCTGCCTGCAGTGGGCTATTGAGTCCGGCCAGGATGCAGGCGTCTGGGGTGGCATGAGCGAAGATGAGCGTCGTGCCTTGAAGCGTCGTGCAGCACGAGCTCGCCGCGCTTCCTAATTAAGCTGCGCTCGAGGTAATTCTCGCAACCCGAGACGCTATACGAAATCCGCCAGAGGTAAACACCACTGGCGGATTTCGAGTTTAAGCGACAAATTGTCAGCTCAGCTAGGTACATTAAAAGTAGTATTCATGTTCGAAAGGATCCGTTAGTGACTCTGGCCCGCTTCGCGTGCACCGTTCAGGCAGGTGCGACCGCAAAATGAGCCCGGCCCTGACCGACCCCAACCTGGGCAAGACGCTGGATGGTCGATACCGACTGGACCATCTGCTTGCCCTGGGTGGCATGTCACGCATCTACCGCAGCATGGACAAGCGCCTGCATCGAGCGGTTGTCGTGAAGATCCTGAACGACAACTTCTCCAGCGAGCATACAGTGCGTGAGCGATTCGAATCCGAAGCTGTCATCGCTGCGAATATCACTCATCCGAATGTGGTCTCCATCCGCGATCACAACGTGAGCGATAATCTGGTGTACCTCGTGATGGAGTATGTTCGAGGACGGAACCTCGAACAGGTCATTGAAGAACGCGGCCGCTTTACTCCGCGTCAGGCGCTAAGCGTCCTTGAACAAATTTGCCACGGTCTCAGCGCCGCGCACAGCGAGGGAATCATCCACCGGGATATGAAACCGGCAAATGTGCTGCTCTCCGATACCGGCGAAGTGAAAGTTACCGACTTCGGCTTGGCCCGTGCTGCCAGCGCCCATACCCAGTCAGCCACGCTCGTCGCCACGCTGTCCCATGTCTCCCCCGAACTAGTTTCAGGGGCACCAGCCGATTCGCGCAGCGACATCTACGCACTGGGCATCATGATCTACCAGATGCTGACTGGACAAGCACCGTATACCGAGACCAATGCCGCTGCATTAATGAAGCATCATCTGGACTCCCCCATGCCCATGCCCTCGGACTTGGTTCCGGGATTGGCCGAAGATCTCGATGAGTTGGTTCGATGGTGCACCGAGAAGGATCCAGAGAAGCGCCCGCAAGATGCTTCGCTGCTGCTGGAGGAGATCATCCAGATCCGCTCAACGCTCAACGATGCGCAACTGGACCTGGGCGCCGAGGACCTCGGCGGGATTGAAGATCTCACCCCGCAAACTATGGCGCAGATGCCCACTACGCTGCAGCAGCGTCTTGATGCGATGCAACGCGAGCGCGAAGATGAGCGTGAACAGCTATGGCTGAAGCGGAATACTGCTCAGCACGAGGACAGCTACGTTATCGATGATGCCCCCGCCGATCCTGACCAGACAACCGTCATTGCCGCGGTTGACGCCACCGAAGTCTTGGATCTTCGCGATGCGCAAGCCACACTGACCCAGCCTCGTCCCACTGATCTTGCCGCTGATTCTGGCATAGCCGCAACGTCGGTGTACACCCGCGGCCGCGATCTGGAACCGGCCCAAGAGAATGACGCCGATTCCGAAGCACCGCTGTCGGTACGTGGCCAAAAGCGTGCGCAGAAGCAGGCTGCAAGAAAGTGGCGCAAGGAAGCACAGGTACCCACCCACCGGTTGCGTCAGCCTCGCTCGGGTACGCAGAAGTTCGTCATCACCGTGATGTGGATCCTCATCGTGGCTCTGGTCGCAGGTGCCGGATGGTTCTTCGGCCGCGGCCCCGGAACCGTCATCCGCATCCCGTCATTGACCGGCATGCTTCAATCGCAGGCAGTCGCGCAAATGGATGGCCAAGGTGTTCCAGTTCGGGTAGGCACGACCTACAACGATGAGATTGCCATCGGCAGGGTGGTCGACTCGCAGCCGGGGACCGGCGAGAACATCATGAAGTTCCAGGGAATCGATCTGATCGTTTCGCAAGGCCCTCAGCTTTTTGCAGTTCCGGATTTCACCGGGAAAACCCTGGATCAGGCCACCAAGTTGCTCGATGAAATCGGTTTCGAAGATGTCCAGGAAGCCGAGGCCTACTCGGAATCGGTGACGAAGGGCGAGATTATCAGTTCCTCCCCTGCCGCCGGCAAGAAATTGCCGCGGAAGAACATCATCACCCTCACTGTTTCCAAGGGACATGCTCCGGTTCCTGTTCCTGCGGTCATTGGTCTTGGCAAGGATGCGGCCAAGGAAAAGCTTGAGTCCATGGGCTTGAAGCTGGAAACCGGTGAATCCGTCCATTCCACGACGACCGAAAAAGGCCTAGTCGCCGTCCAGGACCCGGCCCAGGGCACCGTTGCGTACGGCAGCACCGTGACAGTGAATCTCTCGGAAGGACCAGAATACGTCCAGATCCCATCCGTGCTCGGCATGGGCGTCGAGGAAGCACTCTCTGCACTGGAAGCCGCCGGCTTTTCCGTGAAGACGCACAATGTCTTTGGCGGTTTCAGCCAGACCGTTCGCATGCAGTCTCCATTGCACCAGCAAGCCGTGCGCGGCAGCGAGATCAGCATCTACGCCTTCTGAGGCCTGCGCCGTTCCCCCAGGCATAAAAATAATCCGGTTCCCGCTGTCGGGAACCGGATTATTCTCTAGCTGCTAGCGGTTTCGGCTGCGGCTCTGCAGTGCCGAGGAGACCAGGAAGGCCATCTCCAGGGACTGGCGGTGGTTCAGGCGCGGGTCGCACAGCGACTCGTACAGCGAGTCGAAGTCTTCCTCGCGGATCGGATCCGCTCCGCCGAGGCACTCAGCCACATCGTCGCCGGTCATCTCCACATGCAGGCCGCCTGGGAAGGTGCCCAGCGCGTCGTGCACTTCGAAGAAGCCGCGGACTTCGTCCATGACATCTTCGAAGTTGCGGGTCTTGTAGCCGTTCTGGCTGGTGACCGTGTTGCCGTGCATTGGGTCCGTAACCCACAGCACCTGGGCGCCGGAGGCCGTGACCTTTTCGATCAGGTTTGGCAGCTTCTCGCGGATGTTCTTCGCACCCATGCGGGTGATGAAGGTCAGGCGTCCTGGTTCGCGGTTCGGATCGAGCTTTTCGATCAGCGCGAGGACATCTTCCGGATCCGAGTTCGGGCCCAGCTTCACGCCGATTGGGTTGCGCACGTGCGAGAGGAAGTCCACATGTGCGTGGTCCAGCTGACGGGTTCGTTCACCGATCCACAGGAAGTGGCCGGAGGTGTCGTACGGCAGGCCGGTCCGCGAATCGGTACGCGTCAACGCACGCTCGTAGTCCAGCAGCAGTGCTTCATGGGAGGCGAAGAACTCGGTGCGCTTGAGCGCCTCGAAGTCTGCACCGCAGGCATCCATGAAGCGGATGGCCGAGTCGATCTCGCCGGCCAGCTGCTCGTAGGCGGAGTGCGCCGGGTTGGCCATGAATCCGCTGTTCCACGAGTGCACGCTGCGCAGGTCTGCGAAGCCGCCCTGGGTGAACGCGCGGATCAGGTTCAGCGTGGCCGATGAGGTGTTGTAGGCCTGCACCATGCGCTTCGGATCGTGGGCACGGGAATCGGGTGTGAAGTCGAAGCCGTTGACGATGTCGCCGCGGAATGCCGGCAAAGTAACACCATCTCGGGTTTCGTCATTCGAGGAGCGCGGCTTGGCGAACTGGCCAGCCATGCGTCCCATCTTGATTACCGGCATCGATGCGCCATAGGTCAGCACCACAGCCATCTGCAAGATGGTGCGAACTCGCGAGGAGATCTTGTCGGCGGTTGCATCGGCAAAGGTTTCGGCGCAGTCGCCGCCCTGCAGCAAGAAGGCCTTGCCCTGGGCTGCTGCGGCCAAGCGTTCGCGCAGTACGTCGACTTCGCCGGCAAATACCAGTGGCGGACGCGAACCCAATTCGTTGATGGAGGACTGATAGTCCTTGTGCTCACGCCAAGTCGGCTGCTGGGCAATTGGCAATTCACGCCACAAATCTAGTTGCGGATCGGTGGCGGGGCCGGCTACGGAGGAGCCTGGCAATGGGGTTCGGTTTTCTTCGCTCACCTTGCCCATTCTACGTGGCATCAGCTCAAAGGACCGCGATGAATGTAACAAGTCGCCGTAACACTGCGCATAGCGGCCTGCTACTTCTTTGGTTTGCGTGGAGCATAGATGTCGACGTAGCTCTGACCTGACAGGACATTGATTGCCTTGCGGATCTCGTCGGCGCAAGCGCGAAGCGTTTCAGGATTCGCGGACCTGCCGTTCAGGTGCTCGAAGGTCAGCGGCTTGCCGATCTTGATCCCGATCCGGCCCGGATGCGGCAGGCTTTGGCCGATGGGCTGGACCTTGTCGGTGCCAATCATTGCAATTGGTATCACCGGTGCACCTGTTTCCAGGGCGAGTTTGGCGACGCCGAGCTTGGCCCGGTACAACCGTCCATCCGGTGAACGGGTGCCTTCCGGATAGATGCCCAGCACCTGGCCCTGCGCCAGTGCGTTCTTGGCACTGGCCAGCGAAGCAGCCGATTTCTGCCCGCCTGAACGGTCCATGGGCAGCTGGTTGATATTGCGGAAGAACCACGCGGTGATCCGGCCCTTGATGCCCTTGCCGTTGAAGTACTCGTCCTTGGCCAGGAAAATCACGGTACGATCCAGCGCCGCTGGGAGGAACACCGAGTCGCTCACCGACAGGTGGTTGGAAGCCAAGATCGCCGCACCGGTTTCAGGCACATTGCCGATGCCCTGGATCTTGACGCGGAAGAAAATTCGTATTAGCGGCCGGACAGCGAAACGCTTGAGGAAGTCGTACAGCACAGCGGGAAAATTCCTTCTTCTAGTTGACCAGCTACGCGGGAAGAGAAACCGCGACCTTACTGGTCGAAGCGCACTCCGCACCCTTCAATTGTGCACTACGCTCGAAGGTGAAGGCAGAAATCCGGAGGGTTCACGATGAAACTTGATGCAGGCAATACTCCGCTGGACGAGCGCAAACGTCCATGTGCAGTACTTTTGATCCACGGTTTTACCGGCTCCGCTGTTTCCATGCAGCCATGGGCGGATTCCTTGGAGCAGGCCGGATTCGACACGGACATTCCCCTTTTGCCCGGGCACGGAACGCAATGGCAGGACATGGTCGGTCGAGGTTATGGCCAGTGGATCCACGCTACCGAAGCGGCTTTTGACAGGCTCGCGCGCACGCACGAGCAGGTATTCGCCGCTGGCCTTTCCATGGGCGGCGCCCTGGCCCTGCATCTGGCGACCCGCCGCAATGTAGCCGGTGTTTCGCTGGTCAATCCGGGCCTGGTCGTGGACTCCCCCTTGTCCTCCTATACTCCTTGGCTCAAGCATGTAGTGCGCAGCGTTGCCCCTATCAGCAATGACATCGCCAAGCGCGGTGTCGATGAAGGGGCCTACCCGCGCACCCCGGTAGCAGCCGTAGCCGAACTCCGTTCGCTCTTTGCCCAGACCCGCCGGCGCTTGGAGCTGGTGAACGCCCCGGTGCAGCTCTTCCGTTCCACCGTCGACAACGTAGTCTCAGAGCAGTCGGTGCGCGAGCTGGTCGAGGGCCTGAACTCAGGCACCCTGGCCGAGCACCACATGCTCTTGCACTCCAAGCACGTAGCCACCCTGGACTACGATGCGGAGCAGATTTTCCACGAATCCGCTCGCTTCTTCGCGCAGCTGGCCGCCACGGAACAGAAGCGCAAGGAGGAGCGCGCATGAATCCGGAAGATGCCCATCCTTCAAACCAGAATGATCCGCAGTGGGATGAGCTAGTCGAGAATTTCCGTCAGCTTGATGCCTCGGTACCCCGCGAACCCAGCGCCGACGAGCGCGCGGCGAGACTGGAGAAGCTCTTCAACACCGGGCCTGCCGCGGTTCGCGGACCGCGCGACTATGTTGCTGAGCAGACCCCGGAAGAGTTCGTTCCAGAAGAACCCGCCGCGCTGGGTTCAGGTGATCCGATGCTGAACCTCGCCTGGGTTGGCGCCGCTGGCGGTCCGCTTGGGTTGCTGCTGTGCGTGGTGTTTTTCCGCGCAGCTCCGGTGTTCATCTATTTCGGACTGGCACTCGCCGCCCTGCTCGGAATCGCCTACTTGCTCAAACGTCTTCCCACTGAACGCGATCCGGGAGATGATGGGGCTCAAGTATAGAAAACGGCTTTGAGTACACCACACGGTAGGTTACTCTATAGTAATAAATATGTGATGCGGGTTACCCGCTATTGCTAATGGGGTCACACAGAGTTTCAGGAGTTGAAGACCAGATGCGCGAATACAGCTCGCCAATTCGCATTCATTCGCCACAGCAGTCGAATATTACAGATCTGCTATTACGCCACGCGAATTCAGCGGCCAACCCGGCATTGTTCTCAAAGCCGGGAACCGACGGAACGTGGAATGATGTCACGGCATCGCAGTTCGCTGCCGACGCCCGGGCTATTGCGAAGGGGTTCATCGCCAATGGCATCGAAGCTGGCGACCGCATCGCGCTGATGGCCAAGACCCGCTACGAGTGGACGCTGGTTGACTTCGCCATCTGGTTCGCCGGCTGCGTCACCGTCCCCGTCTATGAAACTTCCTCCCCTAGCCAGGTTGCCTGGATCGTTTCCGATTCCGGTGCCAAGGCCGTCGTCGTTGAGGCCGCCGCCCAGGAAGCCGTGGTCCGCCGCGCCGCCCATCAGGAACAGCTCGACGGACTGGATCACGTCTGGCAGTTCGATGGCGGGCTGGAACAGCTCTCCGAAGATGGCCGGAACGTCGATGACCAGTTGCTCGAAGCCCGCCGTTCGGGCACAGCATTGGATGACATCGCCACGATCATCTACACCTCGGGCACCACCGGCCGCCCCAAGGGCTGCGAGCTGACCCACGGCAACTTCGTGGAGCTGGCGGAGAACGCTGTGGCTACCTTGCCCGGCGCCGTTTACCCGGGCGCATCGACCATCATGTTCCTCCCGCTGGCTCACGTTTTCGCCCGCTTCATCTCGGTAGTCAACATTGCCGCTGGTTGCCGCACCGGACACACCCCCGATGTCAAGCACCTGCTCGAGGACCTCCAGTCCTTCAAGCCGAACTTCATCCTCGCTGTGCCACGCGTCTTCGAGAAGGTCTACAACTCGGCCATGCTCAAGGCTGAAGATAGCGGCAAGGGCAAGATCTTCCACGCCGGCGTTGACGTTGCAGTGGCATACTCCCGCGCCAAGCAGGAGGGCAAGGTACCGCTCGTGCTGAACCTGAAGCACAAGCTCTTCGACGCCCTGCTCTACCAGAAACTGCGCACCGCGATGGGTGGCAACATCCGCCATGCGGTCTCCGGCGGAGGTCCGCTGGGCGAGCGCCTCGGCCACTTCTTCAACGGCATCGGGGTCACCATTCTGGAAGGCTACGGCCTGACTGAAACCACCGCACCGATCACGGTGAACACCCTGGACCGGATCAAGATCGGCACCGTAGGCAAGCCGCTGCCGGGCAACGCCGTGCGCATCGCCGCGGACGGAGAGATCCTCACCAAGGGCATTTGCGTGATGCGCGGCTACCGCAACCGTCCAGAGCTGCAGGATGAGACCTTCACCGATGGCTGGTTCCGCACCGGGGATATCGGCGAACTCGACGCCGACGGATTCCTGAGAATCACCGGGCGCAAGAAGGAAATCATCGTCACCGCCAGCGGCAAGAACGTGGTTCCTGCGCTGCTTGAGGACCAGATCCGCGCCGACGCGCTGGTTTCCCAGTGCGTGGTCATCGGCGAGGGCCGCTCGTTCATTGCGGCCCTGGTGACCTTGGATCCAGAAGCCCTGCCAGGTTGGCTGGCCCGTCACCAGATGGACCAGAACCTGTCGCTGGACGAGCTATCGACCCATCCAAAGGTGCTCGAAACCGTGCAGGCGGTCATCGACAAGGCCAACACCTCGGTATCCAAGGCCGAGGCGATCAAGTCCTTCCGCGTTGTGCCTGCTGACTTCACCGAGGAAACCGGTCATTTGACTCCCTCGATGAAGATCAAGCGTGCAGTAGTGCTCAAGGACTACGAAGCCGTGATCGAAGGCATCTACTCGGCGCCCAAGCCGACAGCATAGTCCAGCACTGCATTAGCCAGCTCCCACGATTCGCGAGCTGAGGCGGCCCAAGGCAACTTGAGGCCGCTTTGCTGTGTTCGGGCATAGTAGCTGCGCGGCAATACCACGCGGCTGAATGCCTGGGTGGCGTGATTCTGGTGCTCGTGGCCAAGCACCGCGTAGATCAGGTTCCCAGCCAGGTCCTTGCGGCCATTGGCCAGCAGCCATTCGACCAATTCCATGAGCCGGTCTTCCGAGTCGGCACTGGTATCGCCCACAACCACCAACACGTTGGTGCCGGTGAATTTCCCGTCCATCACCGATTGCACGCGCTGCGGTCCGGCCGTGGCCACCTGGGCCTTGCAATCCAATTCGCCGAATTGTTCGGCCAGGTGCTCTGCGATTTCGCAGAACGGAAGATGCGTGTCGAGGGTGAAGACCAGTACCGTGATCGGCTGGCCCTTGGATCCCAGCTCGGCAACCTGCTGCCTCAGCCGGGCGGGCACAGCCCCGGGCGTCATCTTGCTTGGGCGCATCACAGCTCCTTCTGCTTTGTGGTTCGCACGATTAGTTGGCAGAGCGCAGGGGCCCGCAACTTTGGTCACGAGCCCCCGTGCTCTGGGTACTGCGGATGCTACTTGGGTTCGATCACCAGCAGCAGATCGCCACCCTGTACCTGGCTGGTGCCATTCAGGGTTACCTGGCTGACCACGCCGCCCGCGTTGGCGGTGATGCCAGCTTCCATCTTCATTGCTTCGATGGTGGCCACGGACTGGCCGGCCTCGATCAGGTCGCCGACCTTGACGTTCACAGTCACCGCTCCCGCGAAGGGTGCAGCGACGTGGCCGTTGTTGTTCGGATCGGCCTTCGGCGCGGACTTCACGGTGGATTCTACCGATTCGTCGCGGACCTTGAGCTGGCGGGACTGGCCGTTGAGGTTGACCACGACGGTGCGCAGGCCCTTCTCATCGGCTTCCGATACCGATACCAGCCTGACCAGCAATCGAACACCGGTACCCAGCGAAATGACATGCTCAAAGCCGGGAACCAGGCCGTAGAGGTAGTCGCGGGTGTGCAGGACGGACAAATCGCCGTAGTTCTCCACCGACTTCTCGAAGTCACGGGTTGGGCCAGCGAAGAGCAACCGGTTCAGGGTACCGCGAATCGTGTCCGAATCCGCCTGCAGCGCTGCCAGGTCCTCTGCCGAGAGGTCCTCGACATGGGCCTTGACATTGCGTCCCTGCAACGCCTTGGTGCGGAACGGTTCCGGCCAGCCGCCTGGAGGGTTGCCCAGCTCTCCCGAGAGGAACTGGATGACCGAATCCGGGATGTCGTAGTTCTGCGGGTTCGCTTCGAAGTCCGCGGCTGGGACTCCGGAACCCACCAGCTGCAAGGCCAGGTCGCCGACGACCTTGGACGATGGAGTCACCTTGACCACATTGCCGAGCATGTCATTGACCGAGGCGTACATCGACTCGATGGCTTCGAAACGCTCGCCCAGGCCCAATGCAATGGCCTGCTGGCGCAGGTTCGAAAGCTGGCCGCCCGGAATCTCGTGCTGGTAGACACGGCCGGTTGGCGCTGGCAGTCCGGATTCGAATGGCTTGTACATGGCGCGCACTGCTTCCCAGTACGGTTCCAGCGACGCCACGGCATCCAGTGACAGGCCGGGATCACGCTCGGTGAACTCCAGCGCTGCGACCAGTGCAGAGGCCGATGGCTGCGAGGTGGTGCCCGCCATGGCCGCGCTGGCCACGTCGACGGCGTCCACACCGGCGTCGATGGCAGCCATCAACGTCGCCAGCTGCCCGCCGGAGGTGTCGTGGGTGTGCAGGTGCACCGGAAGATCGAAGCGTTCGCGCAGGGCCGTGACCAGCTTGGTTGCTGCCGCTGGGCGCAGCAGGCCGGCCATGTCCTTGATTGCGAGGATATGCGCGCCAGCGTCGACGATCTGCTGTGCCAGCTCCAGGTAGTAGTCCAGGGTGTACAGCTTCTCGTTGGCATCCAGCAGGTTGCCGGTGTAGCACAGGGCCACTTCGGCGACTGCGGTGCCGGTGTCGCGTACCGCCTTGATGGCCGGAGCCATCTGCGAAACATCGTTCAGCGCATCGAAGATGCGGAAGATGTCGATGCCTGCGGACGCGGCTTCCTTCACGAAAGCGTCGGTGACCTCGGTTGGGTATGGAGTGTAGCCCACGGTATTGCGGCCGCGCAGCAGCATCTGCAACGGGATGTTCGGCAGCTCCGCACGCAGCAGCTCCAGGCGCTTCCAGGGATCTTCGCCCAGGAATCGCAGGGACACATCGTAGGTGGCACCGCCCCAGACTTCCATGGAGAACAGCTGCGGGACGTTGTGCGCGTAGGCCGGTGCTGCCGCGAGCAGGTCGCGGGTGCGGACGCGGGTGGCCAGCAGCGACTGGTGCGCATCGCGGAAGGTGGTATCGGTGATGCCCACCGCTTTCGACTCGCGCAGGGCCTTGGCGAATCCTTCCGGACCGAGATCCAGCAGCTTCTGGCGCCAGCCATCGGCCGGCACGGCGGACTTGGAGGGGCCATCGAATGGCGAACGCTCTGGCTCGTCGGTCTTGTCACCCGGGAAAGCAGGAAGCTTCTTGCGCGGGTCGATTCCCTCGACACGGCTGCCATTTGGCTGGTTCACCGTGACATGGGCCAGGAAGTTCAGCGCCTTGGTACCGCGGTCCTGGGATTCATTGCCGGTGAGCAGATCCGGGCGGGAGTCGATGAAGTCGGTAGCGACATCACCGGCCAGGAACTGCGGATCACTGAGCACATTCTGGATGAACGGGATGTTGGTGGCCACACCGCGCACGCGGAACTCGGCCAGCGCACGGCGGGCGCGAGCCACAGCCGTCTGGTAGTCACGGCCACGGCAAGTGAGCTTGACCAGCATCGAGTCGAAGTGCGGGGACACCTCGGCGCCGGTGTAGATCGTGCCGCCATCCAGACGGACACCCGAGCCGCCGGCGGAGCGGTAGACGGTAATGGTTCCAACATCCGGACGGAAGCCATTGGCTGGATCTTCGGTGGTGATGCGGGACTGCAAGGCCCAGCCACGCACCTGGATGGTGTCCTGGCTGATCTCCAGATCCTTCAGCGACTCGCCAGCAGCGATGCGCATCTGCGCCTGCACCAGGTCGATGTCGGTAACCTCTTCGGTCACCGTGTGCTCAACCTGGATGCGCGGGTTCATTTCAATGAATACGTGCTGCCCGGCGCGGTCGCCCACGGTATCAACGAGGAATTCGACGGTGCCTGCGTTCTGGTAGCCCAGAGTCTGCGCGAACTTCACGGCGTCCCGGAACAGCGCCTGGCGAATCGATTCATCCAGATTCGGTGCTGGAGCGATTTCGACAACCTTCTGGTGGCGGCGCTGCAGCGAGCAGTCGCGCTCATGCAGGTGGACAATGTTGCCCTGCTCGTCGGCGAGGATCTGCACCTCGATGTGGCGCGGACGCAGCACTGCTTGTTCCAGGAAAACGGTGGGGTCCCCGAAGGCGGTGCCGGCTTCGCGCATTGCCGCGCCCATCAGCTCCGGCAGGTCTTCGCGCTTGTCGACACGGCGCATGCCGCGACCGCCGCCGCCGGCTACAGCCTTGACGAAGATCGGGAAGCCGATGCGATCGGCCTCGGCAATCAGGTAATCAACATCATCGCTTGGCTCGGAGGATTCCAGTACCGGAATGCCTGCCTCGCGAGCAGCCTTCAGCGCCGCTACCTTATTGCCGGCCAGTTCAAGCACGTCCGCCTTTGGACCGATGAACTTGATGCCTGCTGCTTCGGCAGCTCGTGCGAGGTCAGGATTTTCCGAGAGGAAGCCGTAGCCCGGGTAGATTGCATCCGCGCCGGCTTCTTTGGCAACGCGGATAATCTCGTCGATATCCAGGTAGGCGCGGACCGGATGGCCCTCTTCGCCGATCTGGTAGGCCTCTGCGGCCTTCTGGCGGTGGATCGAATTGCGATCCTCATGTGGGTAGACAGCAACGGTCTTTGCGCCCAGCTCGTAGCCGGCGCGGAAAGCGCGAATCGCAATCTCACCGCGGTTGGCGACCAAGATCTTTTCAAACATAGTGTCCCTACATCGAATCTGTACACGCTGGTTCAACGGCACAATCAGGACTGTTCCCCTCAGGTGCAGGCCCGCCATCCCAGCGTGTCGGGTCTCGAAAAGCAGCTAGCATTTGCCACTTCTGTGAAACACACTACACGGGGATTCTCCAGAACGTCCAAACATTTCGCCTTGTGGTCAGACCACATGAAATAATTGGATCTTTGAAGTTTTAATCACTAACTGGTGCCTAATGGCAAAAACTGACGTTGCAAAGTCGGAGAAACACGGCTCGGCACACTATGATGATGAGAGACTAAAAATTCGGTGGGACGTTTAAACTAACGAACAGTGAAAGGCGTGGTCTGGTCCGTGCACGTAGTGAGCATCAGCAGCCTCAAGGGTGGCGTAGGAAAAACCTCCGTGACACTCGGATTGGCTTCAGCAGCACTTGCCGCCGGCATTCCGACTCTCGTCATTGACCTGGATCCCCATGCGGATGCCAGCACTGGCCTTGGAGTCCGGGCTAATGGGAAGCAGCCAATTGGGCAAATGCTCAAGAACGCTCGTCGCGCCCGTCTGCAAGATCAGGTTGTCGCCAGCGCTTGGCAGTCCAAGGCAGCAGAGAAGAAATCCCGTACCCGCATTCCAGTGCTCGATGTTGCCGTTGGCGACGCATTCACCGGCATCTACGATCGACCAGATCTGCGGACCCGCGACCTGCGCCGCCTCTCCCAGCTTCTGAGCCGCACCAGCGGTTACCAGTTGGTTCTCATCGACTGCCCGCCATCGCTGAACGGCTTGACCCGCATGGCATGGAGCGCGTCGGATCAGCTCGTGCTAGTGGCAGAACCCAGCTTGTTCTCCGTGGCCGGCACCGAGCGCACCCAGCGCGCATTGGAACTCTTCCGCCGTGAATTCGCTCCTTCCCTGGGACCGGTACGTGTTGTCGCCAACCGCGTCCGCAAGGACTCCGCGGAGCATACCTTCCGTTTGGGCGAAATGCGCCAGATGTTCGGCGACTCCATGGTCAAGCCCGAGATTCCCGAACACCCGGAATGGCAGCAGATCCAAGGTGCCGCGTACTCGGTGCACCAGTGGCCTTCCAAGGCTACTGCTCCGATGCTGGCGCAGTTCGACGCGTTGCTCAAGGAAGTCATGTCCGCAGCAGGCCCGAACAACACCTAGGCCCGGATACGGATAGCAGCTTAAGCAATTGACCGGATCTTCCTTCAAGGAAGATCCGGTCAATTGCTTAAGCTCTTGAATTATCTGCCGGCCCTAGCCGACGTTGCGCGCCGCCTTGGCAGCCCGACGGGCAGCCAATTCATCTTCTGGCAGGGTCTGCTGCACAGAGCTCTCTGAAGGCAGCTGGGCAAGGGAACCTTCCACCTCGCGCCAAACACGGCCTACGGCGATGCCGAATACGCCCTGGCCCTTCTGGACAAGGTCAATGACCTCGTCGGCGCTGGTGCATTCGTAGACCGAAGCTCCATCGCTCATCAACGTGATCTGGGCAAGGTCCTCAACGCCGCGTTCACGCAGGTGCAAAACGGCCGAACGGATCTGCTGCAGGGATACTCCGGTGTCCAGCAGCCGCTTGACAACCTTGAGCACGAGGATATCCCGGAATGAATAAAGGCGGTGGCTGCCGGATCCCTTGGCTCCGCGCACTGCCGGCTCTACCAGGCCAGTACGTGCCCAGTAGTCGAGTTGGCGGTAGGTAATGCCGGCTGCCTTGCACACAATTGGACCGCGGTAGCCGGCATGTTCATCCAGCTCAGGCAGGTCATCGGTGAAGAGCAGTCCCTGGGTGCTGGATTGCTTGTTGCCACCGTCGACCCCATAGTGAGGCCCAGTCTGGCGAGACTCCATCCAATTGCTCCTTGCGTGTCAGCACGTTCCTAAACGAGTATCCAGGGACCGAATGAGAACCGCGCAGATGCGAGTGATGACCATCAAAAAACAGCTCTTTTTAAATGTCCCTATGCAAAGACGGTACGGCGATAACGACTAATGGTCAAAGACCTTCAAGCTTAACTTTAAGGCGTGTCGCGCAGGCTTGGGGAATTACCCAATTCAAGGCCAATATTCCACTGAAACCAAACGCGCGATATCTACGAAGAAAAATCTTCTGGATCAATATTGTCCAAGAATTCACGGAATTCGCGCAACTGCTCTTCGGGTGCCTCTTCGCCGCCAGTTTCATTCTCGATGGCCACGCCAGCTTCTTCCAGGACGTGCTCGGCGCACATGATCGGGCACTGGGCGCGCACGGCAAGGGCGACGGCATCCGAGGAACGGGAATCTACGCGTTTGCCGTTGGAAAGGACAAGCTCCGCGACGAACACGGCATTGTTTACCGAGACTATTTCGATCCGCTCAAGCTTCACGTCCATGCTTTCAATGACGCTGAGCAGCAGATCATGGGTCATCGGCCGAGGCGGAGTGAGCCCTTGTTCAGACATTGCGATGGCCGAGGCTTCGGGCGCACCTATCCACAGCGGAAGGTAGAGATTACGCTCAGGGTATTTGAGCAGCAACAGCGGCTGATTCGCCGGCAATTGAATACGGATTCCGGCAAACTCCAGTTCCAGCATGCTAGCCCCTTAGAGTTGTTGTTGCCTGTTCGAATTCAGCCTAGCGATCCAGTTGGGAAATAGCACGTTGCACCAGGGCCTCGTGAATTTCCAGGCACTGGCGCGAGATTTCCTGGGCCTCTTCCGCAGCGCGGGCACGAGCGGAGACTTCAGGCTTCTTCAGTTCGTTGCCGACAATCGATTCAATCAGCGAGAACTCGCGATCAGCTGCGGTACGGAACTGCCGCAGGTGGCGAGGTTCAACGCCATGGCCCGCCAGCTGAACGGCCGATTTGGTGACCTTGATGCTGTTGGCGTCGAACAGGCCAGCAACCGGTTCGATCAAGCCGAACTTTATCAATTCGCCAACGAGCTCCTCGCTGGCACCGGTCAGCCCCTGCAGTTCAGCCATGGACACCGAACGGGTTTTGCGCTCCACGGCCTCAGCCATGTCATCGTTGACCGCCTGTGGCGCCACCGGGGCTCCCCCAGGCAATGCTGCTGGCGCTTCACCGCGATCCACCGAGTCGAGATGGTCCTTGATGACCTTCAACGGCAGGTACTGGTCGCGCTGAACCGAAAGGATGAAACGCAAGCGGCTCACATCCGACGCGGAGTACTTTCGATATCCAGCGGAGGTACGTTGCGGGATGATCAGTCCCTTGTCTTCCAGGAAGCGGATCTTGGACGCAGTGACACGTGGGAACTCATCCTTGAGTTCCGAGAGCACCTCGCCGATATTCAGCGCGGCCTGCCGGAAGGTCTCGTGGCGTTGAGCCTCGAGACGTGGGCTGCGGGCTGCGTCAAAGATCGGCAAAGGGTCTACACCTCGGATGTATGGATATGTCGGCGTGCCAGACGCCGGCGGACAAAACCTCGAACTCTACTAGTTTAAAGGTTCGGAACGCTTTGGTAGAAATTCAGGCGGAATTTGCCGATCTGAACCTGAACACCAGTGCTCAACGGGATCTCGTCGATACGGTCGCCGTTGATGTAGGTACCATTCAGCGATCCGATGTCGCTGAGCGTGAACCTCGCGTCCGTTCGGGAGAACTTGGCATGCCGACGCGAAACGGTCACATCGTCCAGGAAGATATCCGCGTTTGGATGGCGGCCTGCGATGCTCTCGTCGGTGTCCAGCAAGAAGCGTGCGCCCTTGTTTGGTCCGGAATGGGCAATCAGCAGCGCAGAACCAGCTGGCAGGGCGTTAACTGCGTTTTTCTCATCCTCACTCAGGGTGTAGATGACCGAAGGTTCAGCACCCTTGTGCACCGCAGGAAGAGCGATATTGGTCGTCTCAGAGGCAGACTCGTTGTGCGGGTCAACCGGCCGATGTTCCGACATTATGGGGTCCTCCAGAAAATTCTGTTAACAGTTCGTGCGTGACGACCTTGAGTTCTGTGTTGGCACAGTCAGTAATACCAAACTATTTACAGATTAGCCTACTCACTGCCCAACTGATAACAGAAAAGTACATATTTTCCGCTGCAAGTGATTGCCAGTGTGGCAAGATGCCAAGAGAGACGATGATGCCTTGGCAGCCCCTGCACTTCGATCCTTTCCCACAGATGGAGGCGATGCAATGAGAATTCAGGAACTTTCAGGTGAATCATGACGAAGATACTTCTCAAACGCGCGTATACCGCGCCCAGCGTCGAGGACGGCTACAGGATCCTGGTTGACAGGCTCTGGCCGCGCGGGAAGAGCAAGGCTGCCCTTCAGCTGGATCACTGGGCCAAGGCCTTGGCACCGAGCACCGGGCTTCGCAAAGGCTGGGATCACGATGCCGACCGCTTTGGCGAATTTGCGCAGCACTATCGCGCCGAGCTAGATCAGAACCCCGCTGTCGATGGCTTTCTGGAAGTACTGGACCAGCATCCCGTGGTCACTTTGGTCTACGGAGCAAAAAATGAGCAGGCTAATCATGCTGTGGTGTTGCGTGACTATCTGCTCGATCAGCTCTCTGGTCCGTAGGCGGCACGAAGCACACGCCGTCGGCACACACCATATCCGAATCGACCACCTGCTGAAGGTCAAAGCTGAATTCCTGGCTCACCGTGGCACCTTTCATCGAAGTCCTGTCCCTTGGTGGTTCAACCACGTTGCGCCGAAAAATATTCCGCACTTCCACGCGACGCCCTGCGCAGGGAAACCGATGGCACCGCGAGATACTCGCGGTGCCATCGGTGATATGTGGAGCGAGGGCGCTACTAGTTCTGCTCCAGCAGGATCGGCTCGAAGAAACGGGCCAGCTCGTTGGCCGCATCCAATGGCAGGATGCTGGCAACATACATATCCGGACGGACGATCACGATCGCGCCATCGCGGGAGATCTGGCGCTCCTCGAAGATGTCCGAGCCGTCCAATGCGGTGTAGACCTTCTCGTAATCCATCAGGCCGAACACGCCGGTGTCCGGACGGAACACCTTCGGCGCGTCATTCACGTTCATCGTGGTGTAGTCCTGCTGGTAGACCACCTTGACATCGAACAGCGCGTCGGCGTCGGCACCCTTCGGCGTGAAGCGAACCAGTGGCGAGCGCTCATTCTCCAGCAGCCAACTCGACAAGGCGGCAATTTTCTGGGACTCTCCCACCGGCTGCTGATCAGCAAAGACGTAGATGCGGTAGCGGCCGTCGGCACGATGGTGGTGGCCCAGGTGCGTTGGGTTGGCATCGGCCAAGCGCATGACTTCCGAAGAGCGGAAGCGCTTGCCCACGGGGAATCCGGCGGCCAGCTCCTGGTGCTCCTTGCCGGCGACCAGCGCAGATGCCGCGTACTCGGTCATGAAGCCGGCAGGGAATTCGGCCGTGCGTACATAGAACTCGGCAACGCCTTCTTGGCCTTCAAGCTCCTTCGCAGTAGCAGCCATGATGGAGGACCACTTCTTGTCGAAGTCGATCAGGTCCTTGGCGATCACCTTGCGCTCGTCCGAGTAGGTGCGCAGCAGGCTTTCCGGAGCTTGGCCCGAGAGCACATAGCCGATCTTCCAGGCCAGGTTGAACCCGTCCTGCATGGAGACGTTCATGCCTTGGCCGGCCTTGGCCGAGTGGGTGTGGCAGGCGTCGCCGGTAATGAACACGCGCGGCTCACGGGTACCGATCTCTTCAACCGGCACATCATCGAAGCGGTCAGCAAGCCGGTGGCCTACTCCGTAGACGCTGTGCCACGCGACGTCCTTGACCTCGAGGGTATAGGGATTCAAAATCGCCTTGGCGCGCTCGATGATTTCTTCCAGCGGAGTCTCGCGGACCTTGCCGTTATCCCCTTCCGGAACTTCACCCAGGTCGACGTAGAGGCGGAAGAGCTGCCCGCCTTCGCGCGGAATCAGCAGGATCGAACCAGCCTTGGAATGGATGGCGCACTTGGTGCGCACATCCGGGAAGTTGGTCAGGCCCAGGGTGTCCATGACGCCCCAAGCGTGATTGGCCTTGTCACCGGAGAGCTTCGCGCCGATCGAGCGGCGGACATTGCTTCTGGCCCCATCGGAACCGACCACGTACTTGGCACGCACTACACGCTCAATGCCGTCATTGCTCTCGCCGCAGCCGATCAGGGTGACCTTCACCGGGTACTCTTCACCGTCTTCAACGACCAGTTCCTTGAAGTCCCACCCGTAGTCCGGGACGGTGCGAGCTGGGGAGTTCGCCGCGAAATCAGCGAAATAGTCGATAACGCGCGCCTGGTTGACCACGAGGTGCGGGAATTCGCTGACGCCGGTTGGATCATCGGCGGTGCGGTCGGTGCGGATGATCTGATCCGGGTTCTGCGGATCAGGGTTCCAGAAGGTGGTTTCCTTGATGATGTAGGCCTCGGCGGTGATGCGCTCGGCAAAACCGAAAGCCTGGAACGTCTCCACCGTGCGTGACTGGATCCCGTCGGCCTGGCCGATTTCCAGGCGGCCGGGCCGTCGGTCGATGATGCGGGTGTGCACATCAGGGAACTGGGAAAGCTGGGCGGCGGTGATGATGCCTGCGGGACCGGCACCGACGATCAGCACATCCATGACATCGGGCATCTCCATGGGACGGTTTATGCCCACGCCAGCCGCTGGCTGCACCCGTGGATCGGCTGAAATGTATCCGTTGTGGTGAAACTGCACCGTTTCATCCCCCAATTCCCTGTGATGACCTCAGTCAATAAATATGATGTTCGATATTAGAACTGCATGATCTTTTATCGCACACTAATCATATACAATCTGTGAGCTCAGGCACAAGTTCACGCACGCTGCGCCGGCCACCCTAAGCCGCAGATGGGCAGAAGCCCCGGCGCAATAACCTCGCGCCGGGGCCCATCACTGATGCCAGCTGCTACCGATGCTCCCACTCGGGTCCGGCATACTCCAGCATCTGCTCTTCATTAAGTTGCGAACGCCCATAGGCTCCGTGCACCGCGTTGAACTTCCCGCCAATCTCCAAGTCGCGCGAGGACGAGATATCTCCGACCAGCCACGGCTTCCATTTGGTGGCCGACAGATAGGGGCGGATGATGCTGGCCGTGGCAGCGCAATCCGCGGCAAATCGCAGGATCGCCGATAGTTCCCGATCCGCTCCCTCGCGAATGATGGCCAGGACCAGGCAGCACCGGTCTTGCGCGAGGCCCTGGACCTGGCCCAACTTCACGATTCGCGCACCGAGCTAGTGCCTTATCCACTGATCGTGCCAGCCCCGAATTCGCCGCATGCCGGTCAGCAGCGCATCAAAATGCGTGATGTCCTGGTCGATCATGCGGATGAGCAGTTGGGCGATGCCATGGCGCAGTCATTGGCCCATCGGGCCAGCCTGGTCGGCGAATTGCGGGCCTTGGGCGGTGCCGTATCCCGGGTTCCGGCCCACGCCACCGCCTGGGGGGCGCGGCATCAAGAAGTGCTGGCAGCTACCTGGATCCACCCGTTGGGCATCGCCGAGCAGGACCAGTCGTTCGCTGCCCTGCAGGTTCTGGGCACCGGCGCGTACGGCGCCTACTCTTCGGACGTTCGCCGTTCGGCTGCCGAACTCGCCTGGCCTGGGCAGACCGGAACCCGGCTGCGTGCCCTGTCCGAGAGGACTGACCCGCAGCACCTCTTTGATGGCGGACTGAACCTGAGAAGCCAGAACTCCAGCGCTACCTGATCAGCTCGACGCGTCCTGCTTCGACCCCGAGCCGATGCATCACCGAATGCTCGCGCATTTTCTGCTGCCAGCGCCGGTCGTGGCTGACCGTGACCACGGTGCCCGGATATTCCGCCAGCGCTGACTCCAGCTGCTCCACCAAGGCCGGTGAGAGATGGTTCGTCGGCTCGTCCAGGAACAGCATCTGCGCTTTGGTGCTGACCGCAATAGCCAGTTCCAGGCGGCGGCGCTGGCCTACCGAAAGCGCCATGGGGTGCCGCAGGAAATCCTGCGGCGCAAACAGGCCCAGCTGGGCCAGGGACGCACCGGCGTCCTGGACATACTGGCCGGTGGCCGCGGCGAAGGCTTCAACCAGGGTGCTGCCAGGAAAAATGCCGACTTCCTGGCGGAGCCAACCGCAGTGCAAGTTGGCAGCGCGCTCGATCTTCCCCTCGGTGCATTCCAGTTCTCCGGCGAGCATTTTGAGCAATGTGGATTTGCCAGCACCATTGGGGCCGGTGACCAGCCAGCGCTCGCCGAGCTTGATGTCGAAGCGTGGCGTGGACAGTTTCGGATCCGAGCCGCGCCGAGCGTTCATCACCTGCAGCAGGGTTTCGCCACCAGCGTGGTCCTGGGTGCTGCCGGGCATCAAGAAGGACAGCTCAGCAGCCGGCTCGGGTGCCCGGTGGGTTTCGAGGTCTTCGATTCGGGATTTTGCCTGGCGGATCTTGGAGGTCGACCCATGGCTGGAATCGCGGGCCCGGAAATTTCCATGCCCGAAACTGGATTTCTCCTGCTTGCGCGGAATGGCACTGACGCGTGAAGCATACTTATCAACCAAGTTCTGTGAACGCTCAAGCTCCTGCACCCAATTTTCGTAGGCGACGCGGATCACGATGCGCTCCTGCTCCTTGGCATGCAGATAACCGTCATAGCCATTGCCGTAATGCGCGATCGACCCGTCGGCGACCTCCACGATGGATCGGGCAAAACGCTTGAGGAACATCCGGTCATGGCTGATCAGCACCAGCGCACCGCGATGCTTGTCCAGGGTGCGCTCCAGCCAGTTCATGGCCGCCTCGTCCAGGTCATTCGTTGGTTCATCGAGCAGGAGCAATTGCGCACCCGAACACAGGACACAGGCCAGCGACAGCCGGGATCGCTGCCCACCGGATAATTGGAACACAAGGCGCTGGCGATCCAGATCTCCTAGGCCCAGCTGCTCCAAGGCGCTATCCAGGCGCGGAGCCAGCGAATAGCCGTCGGCCGCCTCGTACAGATCGGTAACCTGCTGCAGCTGCTTCATCAAACGTTCGGCGACAGGTTCTGGAGCATCTTCGAGCTTGGCCGAAATGACGCGCATCAAGCCTTCCAGTTCACGGAAGCGCCGATGATAGGAATCGATCACCTGTTGCACGCTCATGTTCGCAGCGAAGCTCGGGTTCTGCGCAGCGTAGGCAACGGCACCGGGCGCGTTCATCTTCCGCTGCCCGTGGTCGGGTTCGAGATTCCCTGCAATCACGCGCATCAGCGTGGATTTTCCCGAACCGTTATCGCCAAGCACTGCGATGCGGTCGGTACCGGAAATTGCAAGGTCGATGCCGGTCAGCACATCCCGTTCGCCGAAACTGACGGCGATATTTTGCAGGGAGCATACGTAGTCCGGTTCGGTTTCGGGCTCATGCTGGGAAGACGGGTGGATATTTTGGGACTGGGTCACGGGAGTTTCCTGCCTAGCACCGGTTCGCCGAGTAATCAGGGCCGGTGCGGTGCTGGTGGTTGGCGGGCACCACAAAGGTGCAATGAAGATGGCGTCAGCGGAGCGAAGCTCGACACTGGTTACCGCCTAGAGGAAATGGACTCCATGAATTAACGTTCCCACCATTCAAGGCTAAGCCCAAGCCATCACAACAGGCAAGGTTTTGTGCACTACAGCTCGATGATGCCCTCAATCAGGACGTTCGCGGCCCCGCCAACCCAAAGCTGGCCGTCGGCCAAGCCCAGATGCACATGCCCATCGCGTCCGACTTTCGCACCCTGCCGGTTGACCAGTGGCGCGGTGGCGTGCCCGGCGGCCATCAGCCATTGCGTGGCCGCTCCATTCAGGCTTCCGGTGACCGGGTCCTCACGCAGCGAGCCGTTTTCGATGGCCAGAGCTCGGACTTCGAATTTTTCCGGTGCCGACGACTGCGGCAGTGCGCCGAAGACCCCGATTTTCCAGCGTCCTGGCCTATTGGGGATCCGCGGTGAGACATCCAAAACCTGCTGCGAGTTTTCCAGCAGCACTGCGGCCCACCCCGGCCCGTTGTCCGTCCACTGCGAATCCACAATCTGCTCGGGCTCAATGCCCAGGATCTGGATCATTTCCGTCAGTTCGTGCGGCGCAATTGCACCGGTTCGAACAGCCGGCGGCGAAGCAAAGGAAAGCGTTTCACCTTCGATCCTGATCGGTACCAAACCAGCTTCGCACTCGACGACCAGCTGCTTCGGATCCTGCGGCACTCCCCCGGCATGCAGCCAGGCACGCGCTGTGCCCAAGGCAGGGTGGCCGGCAAATGGGAATTCGCGTTCGCGCGCAAAGATGCGGAAACGGTAGTCGGCCCGCTCATCGCTGGCCGGCAGTACGTAGGTGACCTCGGAGAGATTGGACCAGAGCGAGTAGTCCTGCATCGACTCGGTATCCAGGCCCTGCCCGTCGAGCACCACGCCTAGCGGGTTGCCCTTGTACGGGGTGGCGCCGAAGACATCGACCTGCTGGAATCTGCGTTGCATTGGACCATCTTCCGGATCTTCGCCGTGGGTGTGGAATTCTGGGGAGGCACGGCAAAACCCCGCCGAGAGAAACTCTCGACGGGGTTTTCCGATTGGATCGTCGGGCTAACAAGATTTGAACTTGCGACCTCCTCACCCCCAGTGAGGCGCGCTACCAAGCTGCGCCATAGCCCGATGCCCTCGCAGCCGTTATCCCCAAGTCGTGAGAACCAAGGGTGCCGTCTGCGAAAAGCTCCTTTATTAGCCTACACCAAGTGAAGGGCTAAATTCGAAATTTAGCGATTGCGTCCGCGGCGCTCGCGGATTCGCATCGAAACCTCGATGGGGCTTCCTTCGAAACCGAAGGTTTCGCGCAGCCGCCGGGTGATGAAGCGGCGGTAGCCTGGATCCAGGAAGCCGGTGGTGAACAGCACGAAGCGCGGCGGACGGGCCGAAGCCTGGGTGCCGAACAGGATGCGTGGCTGCTTGCCGCCGCGCACCGGGTGCGGGTGGGCTGCGACAAGTTCGCCCAGGAAGGCGTTCAGCTTGCCCGTTGGAATGCGCTTGTCCCAGGATTCCAGCGCGGTATTCAGTGCGGGAACGAGCTTGTCCTTGTGCCAGCCGGTCTTCGCCGAGATGTTCACGCGCGGTGCCCACTCGATATGGGCAAGGTCGCGCTCGATCTCCTGGTCCAGGTAGTAGCGGCGATCCTCATCCACCTCATCCCACTTGTTGTAGACGATGACCATCGCGCGGCCGGCTTCGATGGCCAGCTGGATGATGCGCACGTCCTGCTCGGAGATGGTTTCATTGGCAGCCAGCAGGATGACGGCGACTTCGGCCTTCTCCAGCGCCGTCTGGGTACGCAACGACGCGTAGTAGTCCGAGCCGACGGCCATGTGCTGGCGGCGGCGGATACCGGCGGTATCCACGAAGCGCCAGACTTCGCCGCCCAGCTCGACAAGTTCGTCCACGGGATCGCGGGTGGTGCCGGCCAGATCGTCGACAACTACGCGCTCGGAGCCGGCCACCTTGTTCAGCAGCGAGGACTTGCCCACATTCGGACGGCCGATCAGCGCAATGCGGCGCGGACCGCCCGATGGGATCATGCCGCCGAAAGCCGAATGGGCCGGCATTTTCTCCATGACAGCGTCCAGCAGGTCGGCGGTGCCGCGGCCGTGCAGGGCCGAGACTGGCCATGGCTGGCCGAATCCCAGTCCCCACAGCGCGGCGGCTTCGGCTTCCTGGTTGAAGTCGTCGACCTTGTTGGCCACTAGGAAGACCGGCTTGCCCTTCTTGCGCAGCATCTTCACCACAGCCTCGTCGGTTGCGGTCGCGCCCACGTGGGAGTCGACCACGAAGAGGATGGCGTCAGCGACGTCGGCGGCAATTTCGGCCTGGTCGGCAACCGAGGCGTGGATGCCCTTGGCATCGTGCTCCCAGCCACCGGTATCGACGATAGTGAATGGGCGTCCCACCCACTCGGCGGAATAGGACACGCGGTCGCGGGTGACGCCCGGGGTATCCTCGACTACCGCTTCGCGGCGGCCCAGGATGCGGTTGACCAAGGTGGACTTGCCGACGTTAGGTCGTCCGATAACAGCCAGGACCGGCGGAATGACAACGTCTTCATCGTCGTCATCGAAGCTATCCAGGCCTGCAAGCAGGGCGGAGTCCTCTTCGTCCAGTTCGTAGTCTTCCAGTCCGCTGAGCAGGGCCTGGGCGCGAACCGCGGCCTCTTCCTCGCTCAGTTCGGCCAGGCGCTCGGCGATATCGTCGTCTCCAACGGGGATGTATTCCTCGTCGTGGGTGGAGTTGTTCTCGCTCATGATTTTCCCTTCACAGCGATCGTAATCTTCATCGGCTCTCGCCGAGGATGGGCACCAGCTTTAGGCTAGTTTTTCGTTGCAGTGCCGACTGCGTCAAGCACTGCGTCGATGGTCTGCTCGAAATCCAGGTCCGAGGAGTCTACGGTCATGACTCCGTCGGCAGCCTGGGTGAAGTTCACCACGGTGGAGTCCTTCGCATCGCGCGCCAGCACCTGGGTAGCCAGCTGCGACTCGTTCTGCGATCCGCCCAGCTGCAGGCCGCGGCGGCGCAGGCGGGCTTCTTCCGATGCGGTCAGCAGGATGCGCGCATCGGCATCCGGGGCGACCACGGTGGTGATGTCGCGGCCTTCGGCCACGATGCGGGTGTTGGCCGCAATGATTTCCTGCTGGCGGCGGACCAGTTCGGCACGCGCGTCCAGGTTGGTGGCAACGGTGGAAACCTGCTCGGAGATGCGTGGTTCGCGGATTGCCGCGGTCACGTCTACACCGCCGATTTCAACCAGTTCAGCATCAGGATCGACCGAGATGGACAGCTTGGCATCGCGCACGGCCTGGGCAATGGCCTCGGCGTTGGACAGATCGGTGCCATCGGCGAGCACCGAGTAGGTGATCGCACGGTACATGGCGCCGGTGTCCAGGTAGGCTGCGCCCAGCTTGCGGGCGACGGCCTTGGAGACCGAGGACTTGCCGGAGCCGCTAGGGCCGTCGATGGCAATAACCAGCTTGTCGTTGTTCAAGGTGCTCACTGGGCTACCTTCCATCCGTTCTTGGTCAATACATCTATCAATTCATCGCGCCGGCCGGGCACGACCGAAACATCCACCATGCCGACCTGATGGCCCGCGGAGTGCTCCATGCGCAAATCCTCGATGTTGATCTGCGCGTCGCCGATTTCGGTCAGCAACTGGGCGATCTGCCCCGGCCGGTCATCGATCACGACGGTGACCAACGCGAACGCCTGCGGCGGTGCGCCGTGCTTGCCCGGAATCCGGGCCTTGCCGGCGTTGCCTTCGGTCATCAGCTGCGAGAGGTCCAGCAGCGCGCCGGGGCCCTGCGGGTTCTGCAGCGTGCTGATCAGCCGGTCAAGATCTTCCTTCATCCCGGTCAGGATCGGCACCAGTGCGGCGGCATTGTGCGAGAAGATCTGGATCCAGAGCTTCTCGTCGCTGGCCGCGATGCGCGTGGTGTCGCGCAGCCCGTTGCCCGCCAAGGCCAGCTGGTGGCTTTCGGCGTTCAGCAGGCGCGAGGCGATCATCGAGCTGGCCGCTTGCGGGAAGTGGCTGATCAGCGCGACGGACTCATCGTGCTCGGCCACGCTCATCCGGTACATGGTCGCACCCAGGTCGATGGCCAGGGATTCGGCGGCTTTAACCCGCGAAGCCTGCGCGCCTTCATGGGCGCAGATGACCCACGGCATGGAGGTGAACAATTCGCCACGGGCCGCGGCCGGTCCGGACTTCTCCCGGCCCGCCATCGGGTGCGTCCCCACATAGCGGGAAGTCTCAGCCTCGCCCAGCCGCTCGTCCGCCAGCACGCCGGCCAGGATCGAGCCCTTGACACTGGCGATGTCCACCACGGCCGCGTTCGGATAGGCCAGCAGCGCGTCGCCCACCAGGGCGGAGGTGACATCCGGTGGAGCACCGATCACGACCAGTTCCGGGGCGATCTGCTGGTGCTCCAGCAGCACCCCGGCGCCAATGTCCTGGGCTACTCCGGCAGCGGTCGGCGAAATATCCGACAGGTAGACGTGCACGCCCTTGGCGCGCAGGCCCAATCCCACCGAGGTGCCCAGCAAGCCGGTGCCGATGACCAGCACCGGGCCTGCAAGGTGAGAAGACGCCATGGGCTACATCCCCACCATGGCCATGAGGTGCCCGACTTCCTGGTTGCCCAGGGAGCGGATGGTGCCCTGCTTCTGGTCGCCCAGCAGCACCGGACCCACGGCAACGCGCACCAGGCGCTGGACCGGGTGGCCTACGGCGTCGAACATGCGGCGCACGATGCGGTTGCGGCCCGAGTGCAGGGTCACCTCGACCATCACGTGCTTCGGTGTGGTGGCGATGATCTTCAGGTCATCGACCTTGATCCAGCCATCTTCGAGCTTGATTCCCTCGCGCAGCTGGTTGCTTACCGCACGCGGCAGCGGGCCGGGGATCTGCACCAGGTAGGTCTTGGGGACTTCGTACTTCGGGTGCTGCAGGCGGTTGGCCAGCTCGCCGTCGTTGGTCAGGATCAAGACGCCTTCGGTCTTGTAGTCCAGTCGGCCAACGTGGAACAAGCGCAGCGAGTGGTGCTCGTTCTTGAAGTAGTCGGCGATGGTGCGGCGGCCCTCCGGGTCATCCATGGTGCACATCACGTGCTTCGGCTTGTTGAAGACGAAGTAGCGGTTTGCCTGGTTCATCTGGATGCGCATGCCATCGACGTGGATGCGGTCCTTGGCTGGATCCACGCGCGAACCCAGCTCGACGACCAGGTTGCCGTTGACCTCGACGCGGCCTTCGAGGATCATCTCCTCGCAGACGCGGCGCGAGGCCACCCCGGCGTTGGCCATGGCCTTCTGCAGGCGGATGCCGTCCTGCTGCTCGCCGTTGATCTCGCGAGCTGCCTGGCTTTCGGCACGAGCCTGGGCGCGGGCGCGCTGGGTCGGGCGCGCATAGTTGGTCGGCACGGAGTTGCCGAAGCGTTCCTTGCCGAAAGCACGCTCGGAGTTCTTGCGCGGTGCTGCGGTGTTGCGCTTGGCCGAATTCGACTTTTCCCCTGGCTTGCCCGAGGCGGACTTGCCATACGGCTTCTCGCCGAATGGCTTCTCGCCGAAGGACTTGCCACCGGTGCGGCCTGCACCGCCTGGCTTGCCGTAGGCCTTGCCGCCGGTAGTGCCGCGGCCGCCTGCTGGCTTGCCGCCGAAGTTTGAATTGTTGCCGCGATCGTTGCGGCCTGAGGATGGTCCCCTGCTCATGCTTGCCTGTGTCCCTTGCTGTTACGTGTTCGCTGCGCGAGCCCGCCAGTCTTGGGGCTTCACGCGTGGTTGGTCCGTTGTAGCTGCCGGCTGGCAGCTACCTAGTCGTCGTAGGTTGCCGAATCGAGCGATTCGAGGTCGGCCACCCCGGGAAGATACGGGGACAGCGCAGGCAACTCATCAAGCGAGCCCAGTCCCAGTCGTTCCAGGAAGTATTCGGTGGTTTGGTACAGCGTCGCTCCGCCATCCCCAACTTCCGGATACTCCGTGATCAATCCGCGGGTGAGCAGCGTGCGCACCACTGAATCGACGTTGACGCCTCGAATCGCCGAAATACGTCCACGCGAGACCGGCTGTCGGTAAGCGATGACAGCCAGGGTTTCTAGGGCGGCCTGTGACAGGCGTGCTGTCTGCCCGTCGAGCACATAACTGGAGACGAAATCGGCGTAATCGGCCCGCGAATAGAAGCGCCACCCGGAGGCGACGCGACGCAGTTCAAATCCGCGCGGGCGATCCTTACTATCATACTCGGTAGCAAGGGTCTCCAAAGCGGCGGCAACCCTGGCGGTGGGGACTTCGAAGATTTCGGCCAAACGCGCCGAAGATACGGGGATATCGGCGACCATCAGCACCGCTTCAAGGCCCGATTCCAGGCCTCCTGGCAGCTGGTCAATGGGTGCAATCTCACTCATGATCCACCTCACCACCACTCCCCTCGTAGTCGTCTTGCACGGCCTGCGCATCGAAACTGGACTCCTGGACCAGCGAGATCAGCAGCGGGCCGAGCGGATCTTCCTGCGCAAAGCTAATGGCTCTCTGCCTGAACATCTCCAACAATGCCAGAAAACGCACGACCACCACCAGCTGCGCATCCGCGTCTGCCACCAGTTCGGTGAATGCCAGCGTGCCGCGGGCTTCGAGCAGGGCGGTGATCGCATCGGCTTCCTCGGCAATGGTGACGTTCGCCCCGTGCAGGTGCCCGATGCCGACCTCTGTTTCCGGTTCCGGCTTCGGCGCCAGCGCCTTGGCCGCCATCGCGGCCAAGGCGTCGGGCCCGATGCTGAACACCAGTTCCGGCAGCAGGGCAGCGAACTGCGGTTCCAGCGAGACTTCGCGGGGATGGCGCGCTCCCTCGATTCCGTAGCGTTCGCCCAAGAACTCGGCGGCCTGCTTGAAGGCCTTGTACTGCAGCAGCCGCGCGAAAAGCAGGTCGCGGGCTTCGAGCAGCTCGAAGTCCTCCTCATCGGCCATTTCGCCGCGCGGCAGCAAGCGGGCCGCCTTCAAATCCAGCAGCGTGGAGGCGACCACGAGGAATTCGGTGGTTTCATCGAGCACCTTCATCCCGTCGCTCCCCTCGGCGGCACTGGTGGCTTGCAGCTCGCGCAGGTAGGCGATGAATTCGTCGGTGACCTCTGCCAACGCGACCTCGGTAATATCCAGCTCGCGTTTGGTAATCAGGTGCAGCAGCACATCGAAGGGCCCGTTGAAATTCTGCAGGGCAAGGCGAAAACCGCCAGCCGATTCCTGCTCAGCTCCTGCTGGCGTGGTGGAATCGGTGGCGGCTTCTTCGCTGAGCGTGGCGCTCATTACGGGGCACCACCACGCCAAATCAGTTCGCGGGCGAGGTTGCGGTAGGCCTCAGCGCCCGGGTGGTTGGCGGCGTAGGAAGTAATCGGTTCGGCGGCCACGTTCGCGTCGGCGAACTTGATGGTGCGCTTGATGACGGTCTCGAAGAGCTTGTCGCCGAAGGCCTCATCCAGCCGGGTGATGACCTCGCGGCTGTGCAGGGTGCGGGCGTCGTACATGGTGGCCACCACGCCGTCCAACTCCAGCACCTGGTTCAGCCGGTCCTTGACCTTGTCGATGGTTTCCATCAGCAATGCCACCGCACGCAGCGCAAAGAACTCTGCGGTCAGCGGGATGATCACGCCATGGGCGGCGGTGAGCGCGTTGATGGTCAGCAGGCCCAGCGATGGCTGGCAGTCGATGAGCACCACATCGTAGTCGTCGATGACATTGCGCAGCGCACGTTCCAGCACCTGCTCGCGGGCGACCTCGTTGACCAGCTGCACCTCGGCTGCGGACAAATCGATGTTGGCTGGCAGCAGATCGATGTTCTCGACGTCGGTCTTCACGATGGCGTCGGTGATCTTCACCTTGCGGTCCATCAGCACGTTGTAGACGGTGATGTCCATTTCATGCGGGTTGGTTCCGAAGCCGGCAGACAGCGCGCCCTGCGGGTCGAAGTCCACCAGCAGCACCTTGCGGCCGTACTCGGCGAGCGCGGCGGCGAGATTGATGGTGGAGGTGGTCTTGCCAACGCCGCCCTTCTGGTTCACCATGGCGATCACGCGTGCCGGGCCGTGCGATGGCAACGGTGCTGGCACGGGGAAATCTGTCAATGGCTTGCCAGTAGGACCCACTGGGCGAGGCTCCTTGAGCATCCCCGCTCCGCGGTGCTTGTTTCCCTGTTCCTCGCTCACGATGGGTAAACCACACTTCCCGTTCGATAAACCTGATTCTTCGAGCTGTAAGCTCTTTTCAAGGTTATCGGTCGAAGCAAAAGATCTTGGTTTTTTGGGTTCTTCCACGGCGAGCCTTTACCTTGAACCTTAGCTCTAATGTTGTATGCGAGCTGAACGCAATCTGGCATTTACGGGAAGGGCGCGATGCGCACCATTGAAAAGCTCGCCAGCTGGGCGGAAGCCGAGCCAGGCAGCAAGCAGGCAAGGGTCCGTGTGCTCCTCCAGGCCCAACTGGACGACGGGCTATTCATCGTGGTGCTCGACGACCGCGGATGGTCCAGCAGCGAAGAATGGGCGCAGGTGACGCCGGCCGGAATCCGCGAAACCGCGTTGGTTGTGGTGGGCCCGGATGAACCGGCACCGGGGTGGACACGGGCCGAGGAGCTGCATGCTTATTGGGAGTACATCCAGTCGATTCTCGCTGCGCAACAGCTGCACGCGTCGATCGACGAGCTGATGGCTCTGGATCATGAGGTCCAGTTCGGCCCGCGCCTGCAGCGCCTGCTCACCGCGGCCGGCCACTGACCTGTGTGCTTCTGGGCCGAAAACCGGAATCATCATGAGCCAGGATTCCCGCGCCATGCACCGCTTGGACGGTACGCGACCTGCTCGACCACCCCTGCGATCTGGCCCAAGCCACCGGCCAGGCACTGGAGGGTGATCCTGCCGTGGAGTCCCCGGCTGGGCAGCGCCCTGGTGCCCAGCCCGATCATCCGCTGGCTATTCGGATAAGTTCTTGATCCTGGCGCATTCCGGTGGTCGAATGGTTCCACACGCGCCGGCATCCGGCGGCATAAGGGGCGAGGCAGATGTTCACGGGAATGCTCAGCAATTGCACGGTATCGAATTTGGCCCGAGCCGAGCACTGGTACGCGCGGCTCTTCAACCGGGCGCCGGACCAGCGGCCCATGGACGGGCTGCTCGAATGGCATCTGGCCCCGGGATTCGGAGTCCAGGTCTTCGCGGAGCCCGACCGTGCCGGATACAGCACGCTGGTCCTGGAAGTGGCCGACCTCGACGCGCAGGCCGCGCGCCTGCTGGATGCGGGCATCGGGCATCACGGCCCGCAGCCCGGCGGCGGAGCACGGATCGTGCAGCTGCAGGATCCCGACGGCAACCGGGTGATGCTCGCTTCGCCCTTGCCCGGCCTCTCGCGCTGAGCCGGGCATCAGGCTCTCAGGCTTGCTCGGCCAACCAGTCGAAAGACAACGGCAGCAGCTCGCGAATGCCGATGCTGCGCGCCCCGTGCGGGGTATCGACGATGACCCGCAGCCACGGATAGCTATCAGCCATCACCTGGCGGCAGCGCCCGCACGGGTTTTTGATGCCGCGCCCCTGGTTGCCCACTGCCACCACCACCTGCGGATCCCTTGCCCCGGCCGCACGGGCCGCACCGAAGGCCACCAGCTCTGCACACGGGCCTCCGGTGAAGTGGTAGAAATTCACGCCCGCGTGCATGGCGCCGTCGGCAGCCAGCACCGCGGCACCCATGGTGTGCACTCCGTCGCCGCCATCGGGCGCGTCGGTTGCTGCCTCAATGGTCCGCCGGGCGAGTTCGACCAGTTCTTCTTCGGCGTCTGCCAGTGCACGATACTGCTGCCGGTGCGGTGTCCCGTTCATTGCTCCAGCCTAGCTGCCCAGTTCCGCAAGCCACGGGTCCCAAGCCTGGCTGGCCATCCCCGCCAGCAGGTCGTAGCCTGCTGCGCGCGGGTGCGCTCCATCATCGGCGGCCACTTGGCGGCGCCACAGCTCATGTTCCGCGAGATCCCCGAACACGCTTAGATAAGGCACATTCCTCGATGCGCACCGTGCCCGCATTTGCGCATCCAGCTCGCGCAGTTCCGCGTTCAATGCATCATCGGCGATCGGCGGCGGACCGATCATGAGAACCGGCCAATTGCGTTCCTTTGCCGCATCCAGGATGGCCTCGAGGTTCTGGATCCGTTCTCCGGCGGCCACCCGCGACTTCGCGTCCCAGCGGATCACGTCGTTGACTCCGAAGCAGAGCACCACGCCTGGCGCGTAATCCCCTGGCGGAAAGCGTGCGGCGCATTCAGCTTCGAATCGCTGCCGGATCATGGCGCTGGTATCGCCGCGAACACCGAGGTTGTAGCCGGTGAGCCCATGGCCCCGTTCGATTCCCCGGGCGACCAGCCGCCCTGCCCATCCGCGATGGGTTTCATCGCCGACTCCTGCGACGAAGGAATCGCCGACAAAGCACACTCGTACCGCTGAACCCATGATGCCTTTCCGCCTGCTGGCTGCTGCGCCCGGCTGGGCCCTATCTTGCCAAAGGCGCCCAGACGCAGAAAATCCGTTACCCGAACGTGTCGGATAACGGATTTCCAGCAAGGTCCTAGTGGCCTTCGACGCTGCTCTCGTCGAATGGAAGGCTGCCCGCTAGTACGGCCTTGGCCTGGTCCATGTCGATCTCCCTGGTCCACTTGCCGATCAGCAAGGTTGCCACGGCGTTGCCGGTGAAGTTGGTCAGCGCGCGGGCCTCGGACATGAACTTGTCGATGCCCACGATCACGCCCATGCCGTCCAGCAGTTCCGGGCGGTGCGACTGCAGGCCGGCTGCCAGGGTGGCCAGGCCGGCGCCGGTCACGCCGGCTGCGCCCTTGGAAGCGATGATCATGAAGACCAGCAGGCCGATCTGCTCGCTCAGGCTCATGGGCATGCCCATGGCCGTTGAGACGAAGAGTGCCGCCATGGTCAGGTAGATGGCGGTGCCATCGAGGTTGAAGGAGTAGCCGGTAGGCACGGTGATGCCCACGACGGGCTTGGACACCCCTGCGTGCTCCATCTTGGCGATCAGGCGCGGCAGTGCCGACTCGGAGGATGAGGTGGAGAAGATCAGCAGGTATTCGCGAGCCAGGTACTTCAGCAGCAGGAAGATGTTCAGGCCGGTGACCAGGCGCAACAGGGAACCGAGGACGACGACGATGAAGAGCGCGCAGGTGACGTAGAAGGCACCCATGAGGATCGCCATCGAGCCGATGGCGGCCCAGCCGGTAGCGCCGACCACTGCGGCAATGGCACCGAAGGCACCGATCGGGGCAGCCCACATGATCATCATCATCAGGCGGAAGACCACCGCCTGGATGTGCTTGACTGCGTTGAGCACAGGCTCGCCGGACTTGCCCATGGACTGCAGCGCGAAGCCGACCAGCAGGGCCAGCACCAGGGTCGGCAGCACGGGGATGTCGCCCGGAATCATTTCCAGCAGGAAGGCCACGGTGGAGTTCTCCCCGCCGCCGGATCCCGACTCGTACGGCTCGAGCTTCAGCCCCGAACCCGGGTGGATGATGTTGCCGACGACCAGGCCGATGGCCAGCGCAAAGGTGGACATGGTGATGAAGTACAGCAGCGCCAGGCCGCCGACCTTGCCGACGGTTGCCGCCTTGGCAATGGAACCAACGCCCAGGACGATGGTGCAGAAGATGACTGGACCGATCAGCATCTTGATCAGTGCGACGAATCCGGTGCCCAGGGGCTTGAGGGCCTTGCCCACCTCCGGGGCCAGCAGGCCGACCGCTGCGCCGAGCACCACGGCGGCAATCACCATGATGTACAGCCAGTGGGTCTTGTCTTTCTTCTTCGTTCCGGCCTGCGGCGAATTGCCTGCCGGCGGCATCTGGTCTGTGACAGCCATGGTAGTCCTACCCTTGTGAGCGCATGGAACCGAACCGTGCACCCTTGCACAGCCGGCATTACGTAGAATCGTTCTGTATCCATGGTGCGGTTCGAAGTGATCCGCATCTCCATTGCGTTCATATTGGTCACGCGGTGAACAGTACAAGGACCAGGCAGCACAAGGAGATGAGCGCAGTGACCGATCATTTCACCGACCTGTCGCTGGCCCGCCCCACCCGCGAGGCCGCCTCCCCCGCACCGCTCAGCCGCGACGGCTGGTCCCTGGCGGTAGTCATCTTCGCCGCCCAGATGCTGGTGGTCATCTTCGTCGTCGTGGGCCTGGCGGTCGCCACCTACCAGCACCAGGCGCAGGTGATCCAGGATGACAAGCAGGCCACGGTGGCCACGATTTCCATCACCCTGGCCAACGATCCTTTCGTGTCCCAGGCCCTGGCCGGCGATCACCCCACCGAGCAGCTGCAGCCCTACACCGACAAGATCCTGGACCGCGGGCAAGGCGTGGATTTCATTACGATCATGACCCCCGATGCCCTGCGCGTCACCCACCCCGACCCCGAGCAGCTGGGCAAGGGATATTCGGGCAGCATCAACCAGGCGCTGGCCGGCCAGACCCACAACGAGGTGGCCGCGGGCACCTTGGGCCTTTCGGTGCGCACCATCGCCCCGGTCTACCACGACGGCGAGCTGGTGGGGATGGTCTCTTCGGGCATCACGCTGGAGAGCCTGGAGTCGATCTACCGCAGCGAACTTCCGCAGATCATGACCGTTTCGGCGCTGGCCCTGCTGCTGGCGGGTTTCAGCTCATGGTCCTTCTCCCGCTACGTCAACCAGGCCACGCTCGGCTTCGGCCCGCACGGGCTGCGCCGGCTCTACGCCTTCTACTTCTCGGCCCTGCACTCGGTTCGCGAGGGCCTGGTCCTGCTGGACCGGCGGCACCGCATCGTGCTCTACAACCAGGAAGCTTCCAGATTGCTCGGCTTCCCCGAGGAAGTGCCTTCCGGCGGATTGGACCTCGACCAGGTGCAGATCCCCGAAACCCTGCGCACCCTGATGGCGACCGGACGCAGCTGCAAGGACGAAATCCATTTGGGCACCCACACCGTGCTGTCCATTTCCCAGGGCCCGGCCCGCCTGACCAACGCGCGATTGCCTCGCCGCGGCGGGCTGCCGGCCCGCTGGTTCGGTTCCCAGCCGGTGACCGGCCAGGTCATGACGCTGCGCGATTTGACCGAAGTGCAGGAACTGGCCGGCGAAGTGCAATCGCTGAAGACCTTCTCCACCGCCCTGCGAGCGCAAACCCATGAGCATGCCAACCGCCTGCACACCATTGCCACGCTGATCGAAAATGGCCAGAGCGACAAGGCGCTGGCCTTCGCGGTCGATGACCGCCAGCATTCGCAGAAGCTCACCGATGCGATCGTGCATTCCATCGACGACGTCTACCTTTCCAGCCTGCTGGTGGCCAAGGCCGCCCAAGCCCATGAGCGCGGCGTGAAGCTCGATATCAACGCGCAGGGCATGATTCCGGGCAATGCCTTTGCCGCCACCGACATCGTCACCATCGTCGGCAACCTGCTGGATAACGCGCTGGATGCTTCGGCGGGCACCCAGGACGCGACGGTGTGGGTGGAAGTGGCCGCGGCCGATGACGAGCTGATCATCGCGGTAGCCGATTCCGGCCCGGGCATCGAACCCGAGTTCCTCGATCAGCTGCTGCGCTTCGGGGCCAGCACCAAGGCCGGCGGCCAGCCGCGCGGCCTGGGGCTGGCGCTGGTGCAGCAGGCGGTGCTCCGGCTAGGTGGCACAATGGGTGTTGATAACGATGCCGGCGCAATCTTCACCGTCACCTTGCCCTTGAGAATCAGCGATTAGCCCAGGAGGGTACCGTGCACGAATCCCCTGCAGCCACGCCCCCGCCGGGCACCGCCTCGCACAGCTTCAAGGTGCTCGTGGTCGACGACGAGCCGCAAACCGCCGCCTCCCACGCCAAGTACGTCAACCGCGTTCCGGGATTCGCCACCGGCGCCATTGCCGCCAACGGCCAGCAGGCGCTCGGGCTCTTGGCCGCGGCCCGCGATGCCCACGACCCCTTTGACCTGGTCCTGCTGGATATGACCCTGCCCGACCTGCACGGCATCGACGTCGCCAAGCGCATGCGCGGCCGCGGGCTGACCACCGACATCATCGCCATTACCGCGGTGCGGGACCTGGCTGTGGTGCGTTCGGCGGTAGCCACCGGAATCACCCAGTACCTGATCAAGCCCTTCACCTTCGCGGCGTTCACCGAGAAATTGGAGAACCACCGGCGGTTCATTTCCGAGATCAGCTCCACCGGCCCGGATACCAGCCAGGCCGCGCTGGATAATGCGTTCTCGGCCCTGCGCACCACCAGCGCTTCCGCGTCCCTGCCCAAGGGGCTGATTCCGGAAACGCTGGCGCAGATCACCGACCATCTGCGCAGCAAGCCCGATACCTGCCTGTCAGCGACCGAGCTCGGAGAAGAGCTGGGTATCTCCCGGGTCACCGCCCGGCGCTATCTGGAGCATCTTGCCGAGGTCAAGGCCGTGGTCAAGCAGCCCCGGCATGGCACGCGAGGCCGCCCGGAATACGAATACCGGGCAGCCTCGCGCAGCTAGGCTCTGGTTTCCCCTAGGCTTCGGGACGCAGTAGCGGCACCAGCTCGTCGAGCACCGCGGTGTCCTCGATGGTCGACGGGACCGAGTAGTCCTTGCCATCGGCAATCTGCCGCATGGTCTTGCGCAGGATCTTGCCCGAACGGGTTTTGGGCAGCGCCGCCACGACGGTGACTTCGCGGAAGTCGGCCACCGCGCCGATATGCTGGCGCACCAGCGCGACGATTTCCTTCTTCAGCGTTTCCTCCTGAATCTGCACACCGGACTTGAGCACCACATAGCCGCTGGCCCGCTGGCCCTTGAGCGCGTCGGCCAGGCCGATCACCGCGCATTCGGCCACGGCGGGATGGCTCGCCAGCACCTGCTCCATGGCACCGGTGGACAGGCGGTGCCCGGACACGTTGATCACGTCATCGGTTCGCCCCATGACGAACAGGTAGCCGTCGTCGTCCAGGAAGCCGGAATCGCCGGTGAGGTAGCACCCCTGGATCTGCGAGAGGTAGGTGTCGATGAAGCGCTGGTCGTTGCCCCACAGGGTGGTCAAGGCGCCGGGCGGCAAGGGCAGCCGGACAACGATGTTGCCTTCCTGGTTCGCGCCGAGCTGCTCGCCCAGCGCATCGCGGATCTGCACGTCGAACCCCGGTACCGGGGTGGTCGGCGAACCGGCCTTGGCAGGCAGCTCTTCCAGGCCCAGCGGGTTGGACGCGATCGGCCAGCCGGTTTCGGTCTGCCACCAGTTATCCACCACGGGGATGCCCAGCAGCTTCGAGGCGAAGTGGTAGGTATCCGGATCCAGCCGCTCGCCGGCGACGAACAGCGCACGCAGCGATGACAGATCGTGGCTGGCGATCATCGCGCCTTCCGGGTCGGCCTTGCGCACCGCGCGCAGCGCAGTCGGCGCGGTGAACATCGTGGTGACCTTGTGGTCCTCGATGATCCGGCCGAACGCGCCGGCATCCGGAGTGCCGATGGGCTTGCCCTCGTAGAGCACCGTGGTGGCCCCGGCGATCAGCGGCGCATAGACGATGTAGGAGTGTCCGACCACCCAGCCCACGTCGGAGGCGGTGAACATGGTGTCTCCCGGATGCACGTCGTAGACCGCGTTCATGGAGTACTGCAGGGCCGTGGCGTAGCCGCCGGTGTCGCGCACCACGCCCTTGGGGGCACCGGTGGTTCCCGAGGTGTAGAGCACGTAGAGCGGGTGGGTGGATGGCACGGAGACCGGCCCGGCCGGCGAGGCGGTCTTCGCCTGCTCTTCCCAGTCCAGCCAATTGATCTGCTGGCCGTTGACCGGCTTTGCCTGGTATTCGTCCAGGCCGTGCTCGAAGCCATCGCGGTGGGCAACGATCACGTCCCTGACCGCAGGCTCGGCCAGGCCCAGCGCTTCGGCCACTGCCGGCAGGTATTCGATGCGGCGGCTTGGCTCGATGCCGCCGGAGGCGGTAATGATCGCGACCGGGGCGCAGTCGGTGATGCGGGCCGCCAGTTCCTTGGGCGCGAAGCCGCCGAAGACCACCGAGTGGATTGCACCCAGGCGTGCGCAAGCAAGCATCGCGATGGCCGCCTGCGGGATCATCGGCAGGTAGACCAGCACGCGGTCACCGGCCTTCACGCCGCGTCCGGCCAGCACGCCGGCGAAGATTTCCACTTCGCGCAGCAGTTCGGAGTAGGAGTATGTGGTGGCGGTGCCCAGCATTGCCGAATCGTAGACCAAGGCGGCGCTCTCTCCGCGTCCGGCTTCGACGTGGCGGTCCAGCGCATTGGCCGAAAGGTTCAGCATGCCATCCGGGAACCAGCCATACAGCGGCTTGCGCGAATCATCCAGCGCAATCCGCGGCGCCTTGTCCCAATGGATATCCCGGGCAGCTTGCAGCCAGAATGCGGCGGGGTCATTGGTGGCTTGGTCATAGGCCTGGCGGTATTCCTGCACCATGGTTCTCTCCTCCTGGCACCGGGGCATCATCATCCGGCACCTGTGTGGTGGTTGAGGTCGTCCTCTTGGCGTTAACTGTATGAGTACGATCACATCACCGCAACCACTTTGTATACAGATTTCGAAAAAATACCGAAAGAATTTGGCGCAACTCACACATTTTCGGGTTTCATGTATACACTGGAGCCATGAGAGCAAGCGACAAGGTTTACGAGAGCCTCCGCGCCGACATTGTCGAATGGCGGCTGGCTCCAGGGACCGTCCTGGCCGAAGTGGAACAGTCAGAACGCCTGGGCGTTTCCCGCACTCCGGTGCGCGAGGCCTTGGGCCGGCTGGTCGCCGACGGCTTGGCGGTTCAGCATCGCGGACGCGGCGCTGTCGTCTCCGAGGTCAGCGAGGACCACGTGGAAGACCTGTTCGTATTGCGCGTGGCATTGGAATGCGCCAGCGCACGCGAAGCTGCCAAGTCCGCGCAGCGATCGGCCTTCACGCAGCTGGCCAGCCGCTTCGAAGCAGCTCTCACGGAGGTGGAGCTTCCCGGATCCCGGGAGTCCTACTACCAGCTGGTGCAGCTGCTGGACGAGTCCATCGACGAAGCAGCTGGCAATAATTACCTGTCCAACGCCCTGCGCACCTTGCGGGTGAACCTGCAACGGGTGCGGCGCATGGCCAAGGACAATCCCGAAAGGCTCAAGGCTTCCGCTTCCGAGCACGCGGCCATCGCCAGGGCAATCGCCAGCGGAAACCCAGAGGTCGCGGCCGCGGCCACCACAGTTCACCTGCACGAATCCTTCACCCACATCATGGCCCATGCGGCCGGATCAGAAAGGCAGTTACCATGATCAACCACCCCGTACGCGTATACCGCTCAGAGGAAAACCTGGCTCGCGAAGACCAGCTGGCACATAAGATCGCCACGGTTGCTGCCGATCCGGTAGAGGTCACCGCAGAAGTGGCCGGCATGATCATTAACCGCATCATCGACAATGCTTCGGTCGCGATCGCTTCGCTGAACCGCGGCCCGATCGTTGCCGCCCGCGCCCAGGCACTGTCGCACGCGCCATCCACCGGCGGTGCGGGCGCCAGCGTCTTCGGCATTTCCGAGAAGGTTTCCCCGGAATGGGCCGCGTGGGCCAACGGGGTGGCCGTGCGCGAATTGGATTACCACGACACCTTCCTGGCTGCCGAGTACTCCCACCCGGGCGATAACATCCCGCCGATCCTGGCGGTTGCCCAGCACACCGGAGCTTCGGGCAAGGACCTGATCCGCGGCATCGCCACGGGCTACGAGATCCAGGTGGACTTGGTCAAGGCCATCTGCCTGCACAAGCACAAGATCGACCACGTAGCGCACCTGGGCCCATCGGCCGCTGCCGGCATCGGCACCCTGCTGGGGCTGGATGTCGAGACCATCTTCCAGGCCGTTGGCCAGGGCCTGCACACCACCACCGCCACCCGCCAGTCGCGCAAGGGCGAAATCTCCACCTGGAAGGCCCATGCCCCGGCCTTCGCCGGCAAGATGGCCGTCGAGGCTGCCGACCGCGCGATGCGCGGCCAGACTTCCCCCGTGCCAATCTACGAAGGCGAAGACGGCGTGATCGCCTGGATGCTCGACGGCAAGGATGCCGCCTACGAGGTGCCGCTGCCAGAGGCCGGCGAAGCCAAGCGCGCCATCCTGGACACCTACACCAAGGAGCATTCGGCCGAGTACCAGGCGCAGGCCTGGATCGACCTGGCCCGCAAGCTGCATGGCGAGCACCCGGAGGCCACCGACCCGCAGAACGTCAAGTCGGTGCTGATCAAGACCAGCCACCACACGCACTACGTCATCGGTTCCGGAGCCAACGACCCGCAGAAGTACGATCCAACCGCATCGCGCGAGACCCTGGATCACTCGATCCCGTACATCTTCACCGTCGCCCTGCAGGATGGCGCATGGCACCACGTGGATTCCTACTCGCCAGAGCGTGCCGGCCGCGCCGACACCGTGGAGCTGTGGAACAAGGTGGCCACCGAAGAAGATGCCGAATGGACCCGCCGCTACCACTCGCTGGATATTGCCGAGAAGGCTTTCGGCGGCTCGGTGGAAATCACCTTGAACGATGGCACCGTGATCACCGACGAAATCGCCGTTGCGGACGCGCACCCGCTGGGCGCCCGTCCCTTCGCCCGCGAGCAGTACATCAACAAGTTCCGCACCCTGGCCGCCGGCCTGGTGGACGACGCCGAGATCGACCGCTTCATCGCGGCCGCGGAAAACCTGGAAAACCTGGCCGCCGGCGAATTGGACCAGCTGAACATCGCCGCCGCAGCGGGCGTCATCGACGCCGCGGCCGCACCGAAGGGCCTGTTCTAGCATGCTGTACTCGACCAGGACCCCCGCAGAAAAGCGCCTTGCGCTGCGCGAGATGCTCACCCCGGGCGCTGCCCGCCAGTTCCCCGGAGCCTTCAACCCGCTCTCGGCCAAGCTGATCAGCGAGAAGCAGTTCGACGGAATCTACATCTCCGGTGCCGTGCTGGCCAACGACCTGGGCCTGCCGGATATCGGCCTGACTTCGCTGACCGAGGTAGCAACCCGCGCCGGGCAGATCGCGCGCATGTCTGACCTGCCGGCGATCGTGGATGCCGACACCGGATTCGGCGAGCCGATGAACGTGGCCCGCACCATCCAGGAACTCGAATACGCCGGCCTGGCCGGCTGCCACATCGAGGACCAGTTCAACCCGAAGCGCTGCGGGCACCTGGATGGCAAGAATGTGGTGGATACCGACACCATGCTCAAGCGCATCGCCGCTGCCGCTGATGCACGCATCGATGAGAACTTCCTGATCATGGCCCGCACCGATATCCGTGCGGTCGATGGCCTGGATGCGGCGATCGACCGCGCCAAGGCGATGGTCGATGCTGGTGCCGACGCGATCTTCCCGGAGGCGATGAAGAACGTCGCCGAATTCGAGGCAGTATGCAATGCGGTCGACGTGCCGGTACTGGCGAACATGACCGAGTTCGGCAAGTCCGAGCTGTTCAACCGCCAGGAACTGGCCGATGCAGGCGTCGCGCTGATCATCTATCCGGTCACCTTGCTGCGTAGCGCCATGGGCGCGGCTGAACGCGTACTGGATGCCATCAGCGAGGATGGCACCCAGGCCCGTGAAGTGGATAGCATGTTGACCAGGTCACGTTTGTACGAGCTCGTGGACTACGAGGCCTACAACCGCTTCGACACCGGAATCTTCAACTTCCAGATCCCAACCCTGGACATTGATTCCAACAGCGCGAACCTCTAGGCTCGCAAGCACCTACTACCCCCTGCGCCGGCCGGCACCCGCCGGCCGGCGCGACCCAAAGCATTATTATTCTCCGGCAATGAAGAGGAGCAAGAATGACTGCCACCGAGGAAATCAAGAAGGGCCTAGCAGGCGTCGTCGTTGACTACACCGCCGTCTCCAAGGTCAATCCAGACACCAACTCGCTGCTCTACCGCGGCTACCCGGTCCAGGACCTGGCCGCGAACAAGTCCTTCGAAGAGGTCGCCTTGCTGCTCTGGACCGGCGAGCTGCCAACGCAAAGCGAACTGACCGAGTTCAGTGCTTTCGAGCGGGCCAACCGCGCGCTGGACCCGCGGGTGAAGGCCGCTATCGACCTGCTTCCAGCTGACTGCCATCCCATGGATGTGGGCCGTACCGCCGTCTCGGTAATCGGCGCCAACCACCCCGAGGCCGAGAACTCCTCCCCCGAGGCAGAGCTGCTCAAGGCCAAAGAGCTGTTCGCGGCCTTCCCCGCAGTGGTTGCCTACGACCAGCGCCGCCGCCGCGGCCAGGACGCGGTAGCTCCGCGCGGAGATCTGGATTACTCCTCGAACTTCCTGTGGATGGCCTTCGGCGAAGAAGCAGCCCCCGAGGTTGTCGACGCGTTCCGCGTATCGATGGTGCTCTATGCCGAGCACTCCTTCAACGCTTCGACCTTCACCGCCCGCGTGATCACCTCGACCCTCTCCGACCTGCACTCGGCCGTCACCGGGGCGATCGGCGCACTGAAGGGCCCCCTGCACGGCGGCGCCAACGAAGCTGTCATGCATACCTTCAACGAGATCGGCATCGACAAGGAAGAATCCCGCGAGGATGCAGCCAAGCGCGCCAAGTCGTGGATGGAAGAGGCACTGGCCGCCAAGAAGAAGGTCATGGGCTTCGGCCACCGCGTCTACAAGCACGGCGACTCCCGCGTGCCAACCATGAAGGCCGCGCTGGATCGCATGATCGAGCACTACGGCCGCCATGAGATGCTGGGCTTGTACGACGGCCTGGAGGCAGCCATGGACGAGGCCAAGTCCATCAAGCCGAACCTCGACTACCCGGCCGGCCCTACCTATCATCTGATGGGCTTCGACACCGAGATGTTCACCCCGATCTTCATCGCGGCACGCATCACCGGCTGGACCAGCCACATCTTCGAGCAGCGCGCAGCCAATGCGTTGATCCGCCCGCTTTCGGCTTATAACGGCGTGGAGCAGCGCTCGCTGTAGACACACTTCGACTCCCGGTATTGGCCGCGGGTATGGCACAGCCGTGCCAGCCCGTGGCCATTGCCGTGCCAGCTGCGGAACGGCATCGGCTTGCCGTCGTTGCCCGAAGTTGCAGTCCCAGGCCAATGGGCCTATCGTTTAACGATAGATACATTCCGAAGAACGATAAGGTCTATTGCCATGGGAAAATTCAGCATTATCGGTTTGAAGGTAGTTCTGGCCGTGATCCTGGCCGGCACTCTTTTTGTGCAGCTGTTCATGATCCCGATGATCTTGATCCACGAGTCGCCGAGCAACGGCACCGACAAGTTCTTTCAAGCCTCCTTCCTCGGCTACTTGCTTCTCGCCGGGCTCATCATTGAAACCTGCGTCTACAGCGTGTGGAAACTAGCCACGAGAGTTAAACGCGGCACCGTTTTCGATCCCGCTTCCCTGGGCTATGTAACGCCGATCATCATTGCCTTCACGATCGGCGCCCTATCCACTTTTGCCCTCGGAGCGATCTTCGCCGCCAGCACGGAAATTGCACCCGGAGTCGTGCTTCTTGTTGGTGGAGCCGGAGTGCTGATGATCGGCATCAGCATCATCGTGCTCGTACTGCGGCAGTTGCTCGCACAAGCGGCGATGACCGAAGCCCAAGCCGATGCGCTCCGTACCGAACTGGGCGGCGTGATCTAATGGGAATCCGCGTAGATATAGACGTGATGCTGGCCCGCCGCAAAATGGCCGTCGGCGAGTTGGCCGAACGCATCGGCATTACCCCGGCCAACCTCGCGGTGCTCAAGAACGGGCGCGCCAAGGCCGTACGTTTCAGCACCCTTGAAGCCCTCTGCCGGGAATTGGAATGCCAGCCCGGCGACCTCTTGATCTTCGAAACCGAACAGGACTAGATGCAGCTCGCTGGCTAGTCCCAGTTCTCGAAGCTGATGCTCTGCACCGAGATGTTGTCCTGCGCCAGCACGATCTCGACGGTAAATTTCCCGCCGGCTACGAGTTGCGGCAGCCACAACGGGGAATCCTGCCACATCTGCCCCAAGGGCAAGGCCGCCGGATCGGCCCACAGCGGCTCGAGCTCCTCGGTGATGTGCAGCTGGCCCGATGCCTTCCAGGCAATGAAGGTGGCGCATTCCATGTCGGCTGCCGGCTGGGCGGGGAACCGGAAAATGACCTGCGCCGCAGGCTCCAGATCCTCCGGAGCGAGAAGCAGTCCGGTTTCCTCGGAGAATTCCCGGACGGCCGCTTGCCGCGCGCTCTCTCCCTGCTCGATCTTGCCGCCGGGCAACACGATATTGCCCTTGCCGAATCCGCGACGCTTGCGTCCGAGCAACACGTGCAGCCGTCCTTCGCGCTCCTGCAGCAGCGCCACGAGGGCTACCTGCTTGGCAGAACGCACCTGGTGGCCGGCGACCACTAGTTCACCCTCGGGTGGGCCAACTGGTAGGCCTCACGCAGCGAATCCACGGTGACCTTGGTGTAGATCTGCGTGGTGGTGACCGATGCATGTCCCAGCAGCTCCTGGACCACCCGCACATCCGCGCCGCCCTCCAGCAAATGAGTGGCGAAGGAATGGCGCAGCGTATGCGGAGAAACCTCGGTGGAAACCCCGGCGCGCTCAGCGGCCTTCGAAAGCAACAGCCACACCGATTGGCGGGAAAGCCGTCCCCCGCGCTGGTTCAGGAACAACGCTGGAGTTCCCTTGCCCTTGGCGGCTAGCCCGGGACGGGAACGCACCAGATAATCGCTCACCGCACGCTGGGCATAACCGCCCACCGGAACGACCCGCTCCTTGGATCCCTTGCCGAACAAGCGCACCACCGCATCGTCGGCAAAGTGCAGGTCATCGACGTCCAGGTCAACGACTTCGGAAATGCGCGCACCGGTGGAGTACAAGAATTCCAGAATCGCGCGATCCCTCAGCCCGGCAGGTGTTTCGATGCTCACCGATTCGAGGATCCTGGTAACAAGGTCGATGGAGATCGCTTTGGGCAGGGATTGCCCGATAGCCGGAGGCTGGATCTCGCGGGCTGGGTTAGGCGCGCAAATCCCTTCGAGCTCCCAGTACTTGTGCAGTTGGCGGATGGCTACCGAATGGCGAGCGACGGAGCGGGCGCTCAACGGCTTATGCTCTTGGTCCCCGCGGGATAGATCCTGAAGGTAGCCGCTGATGGCCAGCTCGGTAATCTGCTGCGGTTGTGCTACGCCGGCTGCCTGCAGCGCTTCAACGTAGCGAAGCAGATCCCTCCGGTAGGAAGCCAGTGTATTCTCGGCCAGCCCGCGCTCGATCGCCAGATGCTGCAGGTAGCGCTTGAGCGGGGTCTCGAAGTGGCCGCTCATCCTTCGCGCAGGTATGGGTGCACATCGAATGGCTCGTTCGCATCGCGCAGGTCCAAGTACTTGCTGGTACGGGCTGCATGAGCGGCAAGGATCGCGATTGTCGCGGTGGGATTATGGATCTTGCCTGCCAGCACGGCTGCGACGGCTTCCTCCAGCGGCACCCAGGTGCTGATCATTTCAGCTTCCTCCTCGGTACGCTCATGGCGCTGATCGGCGGCAACCAGTTTCGCATCGCGCGCGAGGTAGACTCGCACTGCCTCGGCCGAGGAGCCCGGGCTCAAGAAAACATCGGTGAGGATCGACCAGTGCTCGGCGGTACGATCCGCTTCTTCCCATAATTCGCGCTTGGCAGCTTCCAAAGGTGGTTCTCCAGCCACATCGAGCAGCCCGGCAGGGATTTCCCACAGCCGCATGCCTACCGGGTGGCGGTACTGGTTGACCATCAAGATGCGTTCTTCAGCATCCATGACCAGAACGCATACAGCACCGGGGTGGTTGATGTAATCGCGTTCAATGGTCGCCCCGGATTCGGAGAGCTTCACCGTGTCATGGATGACGTCCCAGATCCGTCCCTCGTACACGGTTTCACGGTTCAGCAATTCACGTGGTGAGAATTCATCGGCTATCGGATGCAGCGGCACGAGGATCGTCCTTCGGTGGAAAAAGCTGGTCGGTATTCTCCAGCTTAAACAGCTACGCGCCGGTCAGTAACGACCGGCGCGCAGTGCCTTCAGAGTTTTACCTCCGGCAAGCTGTATTACTTACTTACTTGCGCAGCCCCAGAGCTGCCTCGACCAGACCTGCAAACAGCGGGTGCGGGCGAGTCGGGCGGCTGGAGAGCTCAGGGTGAGCCTGCGTTGAAACGTAGTACGGGTGTACTTCCCTTGGCAGTTCAACGAACTCGACCAGGTTTCCATCTGGCGAGGTGCCAGCGAAGACCAGGCCAGCCTCTTCGAGCTGCGCGCGGTACGAGTTGTTGACCTCGTAGCGGTGGCGATGGCGCTCCGCAACCTCGGTCTTGCCGTAGGTCTCAGCCAGAACCGATCCCTCAAGCAGCTTTGCGTCGTACAGGCCCAAACGCATGGTGCCGCCCAGGTCGCCCTTGCCTTCAACGATGTCCAGCTGCTCTTCCATGGTCGCGATGACCGGGGTCGAGGTTTCAGGATCGAATTCGGTGGACGATGCATCGGTGAGGCCAGCCATGTTGCGGGCGTATTCGATGACCATCGACTGCAGTCCCAGGCACAGGCCCAGGGTTGGCAGCTTGTTTTCGCGAGCGAAGCGCAGCGCGCCCAGCTTGCCTTCCAGACCGCGGATGCCGAAGCCACCGGGGACGCAGATTGCCTCTGCACCCTCAAGCGCCTTGGCGGCCCCTGCTTCGGTAGCGCAGTCATCTGCTGGTACCCAGCGGATGTTGACCTTGGCGTTGTTTGCGAACCCGCCGGCACGCAGAGCTTCGGTGACCGACAGGTAGGCGTCGGGCAGATCGATGTACTTGCCCACCAAAGCTACGGTCAACTCGGTTGCGGGGTTGTGCACGACTTCGAGCAAGCGATCCCACGAAGCCCAGTCGACGTCGCGGAACTTCATCTCCAAGGTCTGGACGATGTAAGCGTCCAGGCCCTGGGAGTGGATGACCTTTGGGATGTCGTAGATGCTTGGAGCATCGGCGCAGTTGATCACTGCTTCGGTGTCCACATCGCAGGTACGGCCGAGCTTGGCGCGCATTTCTGCCGGGATTGGACGGTCCGAGCGGATTACCAGCGAATCTGGCTGGATACCGATCGAACGCAAAGCGGCAACGGAGTGCTGGGTAGGCTTGGTCTTCAGTTCATGGCTTGGGCCGATGAATGGAACCAGGGAAACGTGTACGAAGAATGCGTTCTTGCGGCCGATGTCCTGGCGGACCTGGCGTGCTGCTTCGAGGAATGGCTGGGATTCGATATCGCCGACGGTGCCACCGATTTCCGTGATGATCACGTCAGGTGCCGACTTGCCGGCCCCTGGTTCGGTTGCTGCCAAGCGCATACGACGCTTGATCTCATCGGTGATGTGAGGGATGACCTGAACGGTATCGCCGAGGTATTCACCGCGACGTTCGCGTTCCAGAACGGTCGAGTAGACCTGTCCGGTGGTCACGTTGGCGGTACCCGGAAGGTTCTCATCCAGGAAACGCTCATAGTGTCCGATATCCAGATCGGTTTCTGCGCCATCGTCAGTAACGAAGACTTCACCGTGCTGGAAGGGGTTCATAGTACCTGGATCGACGTTCAGGTACGGGTCGAGCTTCTGCATGGTCACTGAGAGACCACGAGCTCGAAGTAGATGTCCAAGGCTGGATGCCGTCAATCCCTTACCCAGGGAAGAGGCCACACCGCCGGTGACGAAGATATGCTTTGTCGTTTCAGACGACCGGGAATCACGAGTTGAATTACGCTGCACCACGGGATTTCATCCTATCACCATTCCAATATTTCGCATCCTCATAAGACTCTAGTGCACCTCCGGCCAATGCCCTAGCATTGCCGTAATTCAGGGGCTCACCAAGACTTTTAGGCTTTCGCCATTCTCTTGGAAGTGAGCGATGACACTAGGTTCTGCGCTTCTTCAAGCAACTCCTCAGCATGCGCCTGCGCCGTGCCGGATTCCTCTTGGCCGGCGAGCATGCGCGCAAGTTCCTTGACGCGGGCTTCCTGATCCAGGCTGATGACATCGCTGGCAGTGTAGCCAGCTCCCGCCTTCGACTTGGCATCTGAATTCTTGATCACACGAATGTGCCGATCCGCATAGGCGGCCACCTGGGGCAGGTGGGTCACGACGATGACCTGCACATGCTTTGCCAGCATCGCCAGGCGCTCTCCAATGGCCACCGCCGCTTTGCCACCCACGCCCTGGTCCACCTCGTCAAAGACGAAGGTCGGCACCGGGTCGACCGCCGCTAGGACGACTTCAATGGCCAGCATGACGCGGGAGAGCTCGCCGCCGCTGGCACCCTTGCCCAGCGGTCGCGGCGAGGCTCCGGCATGCGGGGCCAGCAGCATGGAAATCGCGTCCTGGCCGAAGGCACCTGGTTCTTCCAGTTCCTTCACCTCGATGACGAGCTTGGCATCCGGCATCGCCAGGGCCTTGAGCTCGGCTGAAACCTGCGCGGAGAGTTTCTTGGCAGCCTTGCGGCGCGCGTCGGAGAGGTCCGAGGCCAGCGAGGCCACCTTGTGCTCCAATTCAACGACTTCTGTTTCCAGCTCCTCGATGCGCGAGTCATCCCCACCGAGTTCTTCCAGACGGGTACGGGATTCGGCAGCCCAGGCGAGCACCTGATCAATGCTCGGTGCGTACTTGCGCATGAGCTTGCTCAAATCGGCACGGCGGGCTTCAATCTGCGCCAAGCGCTCCGGACCTTCCTCATCGAGGTCGGCAACGTAGGCGGCAAGATCACTGGAGAGTTCCGAGGCGAGAATGCCCAGTTCCGCTGCCCGCTCCGCGAAGGCGGCCAGCGCAGTATCATCGTCACTGGCCTGGGCCAGCACGCCGCGGGCGGTCTCCGCCAAGGTGGTAACGCCCGGGTTCTCGAAATCCTCGGAGTCGATGACGGCTTGCGCCTGCCGCCCGGCGGTGCGCAGGGACTCGACATTGCCCAGCTTCATGGATTGCTCGCGCAAGGCTTCGTCCTCGCCCGGCTGCGGATCCAGGGAATCGATCTCGTCCAGCGCCAGGCGCAAGTTTTCTGCTTCGCGAACACGGTTGCGCGATTCGGTTTTGAGCCCCGCCAGCTCCTTGGAAGCCGATCGCCACTGGCGGTAGGCTCGCTGGTAGTTGCTTAGCGTGCGCGACAGCGAGCTACCTGCAAAGCGGTCCAGGGCATCGCGTTGCGCCACCGGCTCTTTCAGGCGAATCTGGTCCGATTGGCCATGGACGGCCACCAGATCGTGCCCCAGTTCGGCTAGCAGGCCGACAGGGGCGCTGCGTCCGCCGATGGTGGCGCGTGAACGGCCTTGGGCCGAGAGCGAGCGGGAAAGCAGCAGTTCACTGTTCTCCCCCGCTGGTTCGATGAATGCGCCTGCCTGGCCTGCGGCATCGAGCACGTGGTGATCTGGCGGCAAGTGCACCACGGCTTCAGCAAGGGCGTGCTTGGCGCCGTTGCGCACCGCACCGGCATCGGCCCGGCGCCCGAGCAGCAGGGACAAGGCGGTGATCACCATGGTCTTGCCAGCGCCGGTTTCACCGGTGACTACCGTGAGTCCCGGACCAAGCGGAAGCGTGGCCTCGGTGATCACCCCAAGGTTGGATATCTGGATTTCCTGAATCAATGCCTGCTCCCGAATGTCGAGTTCAAGTCGTACCGTGCGCTTTTAGTATATGTGTTCTAACCCTATTTTTCGTAACTATGTTCGAGCGTGTGGAAAGTTTTTCTTCGAGGCCGCTATTCAGTCCTCGGGGCGTCCCACCATGGGAATGCCCGGTTCATCGCGGTAATGCGGATCGACGCTTTGCAGGCCTGGTCCGATCACCGGCAGTGCCGTAGTGGCCGGACGGCGCGCCTCTTCCTTCGCTGGTCCGCGCCAACCGGTAATGGGCAGCTCGAACTTGTTGACCAGGCGCTCGGAAAACGGCGTCGTGTTCAATCGCGCCATGTACACCGGGCGGTCGCTGCGCGTTACTTCCACACGGGCTCCCGGCGGCAGCTCGATGGTGCGCCGTCCATCGCACCAGAGCACGGCCCCGGCATCGGTGCGGGTCAGCATTTCGACGGCCATGATCGAATCCGGGGAAATGACCAGGGGCTTGGCGAACAGTGCGTGAGCGGAGATCGGCACCATGATCAGCGCCGCCACGTCCGGCCAGACCACCGGGCCGCCGGCGGAGAAGGAGTACGCGGTGGAACCGGTAGGCGTGGCCATCACGACACCATCGCAACCGAAGGTGGAGATCGGCCGGCCGTCGACCTCGATCACGACCTCGACCATGCGTTCGCGGTTGGCCTTTTCCACCGCGGCCTCGTTCAAGGCCCAGGTCTCGGCGAGGCAGACGTTGTCCAGCCACACCTTGACCTCCATGGTCATGCGTTCTTCCACGGTGTAGGTCTCATTGACCAGTGCTTCCACGGTGGAGGCCAGTTCGCTGCGTTCAGCTTCGGCGAGGAAACCCACATGCCCGAGGTTTACCCCCACCAGCGGCATCGGGGATTCCCGCACCAATTCCGCGGCACGCAACACGGAGCCATCGCCACCGAGCACCACGCCCATGTCGACGTCCTCGATCTGGCAATCCTCGCCGAGCACCTGCACCGAAGGCACAGCCGCGCCGATCGCTTCGGTCATCGCCAGCTGGTCCTTGCCGCGCATCACCGGGATAGCTCCGGCGGCGTTGAGCAGGGCGCAGGTTTCTATGGCCGCGGTGATCGCTTCTTGGCGTCCGGTATGGGTGAAAATCAGGATTCGGCGCAAGGCGGTCGGCCCCTCTCAGCATCGCGAGGTGCAAAATGACCGTGGTTATCGACCACGGCTAAAACACGTCACTACTAAGAATAGTCAACATCCTGCCCGATGCGTGGAACATCGGCAGGCTGTGGATCCTCTCCTGCGGCAAGCCAAAGGAAGAATTCGACATTGCCGTCCTGTCCCGGCAGCGGGCTGCGTGCCAGCCCGCGCAGGTGCAGTCCCGCGGCTTGCGCGCTGGCGACCACCGCTTCAACGGAGCTGCGGCGCAGGGCGGGATCGGTGACCACGCCGGTGCGGTTCAGGTGTTCGCGCCCGACCTCGAACTGCGGCTTGACCATCAGCAGCAGGAAGCCGCCGTCCTTGGCGGCCCCGGCCAAGGCGTCGATCACCAGGCGCAGCGAAATAAAGGACAAGTCGGCTACTACGAGGTCGACTGGTCCCCCAATATCTTCGGGGGCCAGATAGCGGACGTTCAGTCCTTCGTGGACCGTGACGCGGGGGTCTTCGCGCAGCTCGTCGACCAGCTGGCCATGGCCTACATCGGCTGCGACCACAGATTTCGCACCGCGGCGCAACAGCACGTCGGTGAAGCCGCCGGTCGAGGCACCGGCGTCCAGGCAGTGCAGGCCAGCGGGGTCAATAGTCGTAAAAGCATCTAGGGCTCCGGCGAGCTTATGCCCGGCACGGGAGACGTATTCTTCGCCTTCGCTGGGCACCAGCGCCAGCTCATCGGTGGCGGAAACCTTCTTGGCGGCCTTGGTGGCGGCCTGCCCGTTCAGCAGCACCCGCTGGGCATCGATCAGCTTGGCTGCTTCGGTGCGCGAGCGCGCCAGCCCACGGGTGACAAGTTCTTGATCCAGGCGATTCACGCGCCGTGCTCCGTACGATTCAGTTCTTGCTGCAGGCCGACGAGCAGTTGCTCATAGATTCCGGCATGCTCGGTAATGTCATGGTCGGCCAGGGAAGACAGCGCCTGCTCCACTGCTGCATCATCCAGCCCGCGAGGGCCAGGGCTCGGAAGAGGATTCTGCGGCTGCATGCTTAGCCCCGGATCTTGCGCAGGGCATCGAGCCCGCGTTCGGTAAACCGGATTTCCGGTTCTTCGTGCCCCGACTGGCGCGGATGGGCCAGCCACCAGGCATGGCAGGCGGCGCGCCAGGCATTCAGGTCCTGGTCGCTGCCCGAGACTTCGATCGCGCCGTTATCGACCTTGGCAACCGCGTCGCCGACCTGCACGCCGTAGCCCAGTACCTTGATGGTCGGATACGGCCGGTACAGATCAGCCATCGAATTGATGAGGTAGTTGGGGCGCTGCTCGACCGGCGCGCCCAGTGCTGTGCGCGGCGTGTCCACACCGGTCAGCACCAGCGCGGTGGAGAACCCGGCACGGAAGCCGCCAAGGATGTCGGTATCCAGGCGGTCGCCGACGACCAGCGGGCGCTGGGAATCCAGTCGGTCCGCGGCCCGAGCGAACAGGTAGGATTCGGGTTTGCCCGCCACGCGTGGTTCCACGCTCGTGGCCAGTTTCACCGCATTGACCAGCGATCCGTTGCCCGGGGCCAGGCCCTCGGCGCGCGGAATCGTCAGGTCGGTGTTGGTGGCAACCCATTGGGCACCGTGATTGATCGCGTAGCTGGCCTCGGCCAGGTTCTTCCACGAGATGTCCGGGTCGAACCCCTGGATCACCGCTACGGGTTCTTCCTTATGGGATTCGACGACTTCCAACCCGCGCACGGCAATGCATTCGCGCAGGTAGGGGGAACCCACCACCAAAACCTTGGATCCCGGATTCAATTCGCGGGCCAGCATCTCCGCACCGGCGTCGGCAGAACCGAAAACCTGCTCAGCGCTGGTTTTCACGCCCAGCTGGCGCAGGTGGGCCGCGACGGACATCGGCGAACGCCCAGCATTGTTGGTAATGAACGCCAAGGTGACATTCACTTCCGCGAGGGTGTTCAGCGACTCCACGGCGTCGTCAATGGCGTTCGGGCCAGCATAGACGACGCCGTCCAAGTCGGAGAGGACGGAATCAAATCCGGAAATCAGCATTCGGTGGTGGTTCCTACTACTTGAGGTATTTGGCTACTACGCCAAAGCTTACTTCGCCGATTCTTCTTCCACGTCAGCTTCGCCAGCTTCCGTGTCGGATTCGATGACTTCGTTCAGGTCATCTTCCTCGTCGATGCCGGTCTGCTCGGCTTCTGCCTCTTCTGCTTCTTCGGCCTCGGCTTCTGCATCTGCTTCTTCAGCCTCGGCGTCGGCATCTGCTTCTTCAGCTTCCGAAGGCTCGATCAGATCCTTGGCGCGTGGGGTTTCCTCTTCCTCATCCATCTCCGGAGCCAGGTCCATGATGAAGGATTCGGTTTCACGCTCGATGCCCAGGGCGCTTTCTGCAACCTCGACCTGAGCGTTCCAGCGCTTCGCGTCTTCTGCACGGCCGGCAGCCGACAGCAGATCAGCGTAGGCAGTGAACAAACGTGGGCTGAAGGAGAAGGCACGGTTGAAGTTCAGCTGTTCCAGCGACTCCAGCTCAGCCAGTGCCTTATCCAGCTTGCCCAAGTCACCATACGAACCGGCAGCAACCATCTGCATTTCAACCTTGACGGCGCTTTCCAGATTGGCGCATTCCTCGGACTGGGCGAGCTCGATTGCCTTCTCTGGGCGGCCCAGGCCACGCAGCGAGTCAGCGATCAATGGCAGGTTGTAGTCCGAACCGGAAATACGACGGTGGGTACGCAGTTCGCGCAGTGCATCGGCGTACTTGCCAGCGTGGTAGGCAGCGATGCCAACGGCCTCGCGAACCACCGCGACACGGCCGCCGCGGCGCGATGCTGCCAGGGTGTGCTCGTATGCCAGCTCTGGGTCGTCTTCCAGCAGGCGGCCAGCCATCACCAGGTGCTTTGCGACCCAGCTTGCCGAGCGCTCTTCGAGGTAACGCAGCTGGGCGCGTGCTACGCGGTCCAACTCCTTACCGGTAACATCCTCATCGATATCTGGGGACTGTTCACGATCGGCACGGTTCGAGATGCGAAGATCGCCAGGATTATGTGCGCGCGGTGCGTCACCGCGCTTATCAGCAAAGCGGTCTTCACGTGCTGGGTACTCACCCTTCGAGCGACGGTCGTCGGCACGCTTGAAGCCACCATCGCGGTTGTCATCACGCTTGAAGCCACCGCCACGGTTATCGTCATGCTTGAAGCCGCCACGATCGTCATTGCGGAAACCGCCACCACGGTTGTCATCACGCTTGAAGCCACCGCCACGGTTGTCATCGCGACGCTCGCCGCGGAAACCACCACGGTCTTCATTGCGGAAACCGCCACCACGGTTGTCATCACGCTTGAAGCCGCCACGGTCATCATTGCGGAAACCGCCACCGCGGTTGTCATCACGCTTGAAGCCGCCACCGCGGTTGTCATCACGCTTGAAGCCGCCACCGCGGTTGTCATCACGCTTGAAGCCGCCACGATCGTCATTGCGGAAACCGCCACCGCGGTTGTCATCACGCTTGAAGCCGCCACGATCGTCATTGCGGAAACCGCCACCGCGGTTGTCATCACGCTTGAAGCCGCCACGGTCATCATTGCGGAAACCGCCACCGCGGTTGTCATCACGCTTGAAGCCGCCACGGTTGTCATCACGCTTGAAGCCACCGCCGCGGTTGTCATCACGCTTGAAGCCGCCACGGTCATCATTGCGGAAACCGCCACCGCGGTTGTCATCACGCTTGAAGCCACCGCCACGGTTGTCATCACGCTTGAAGCCACCGCCACGGTTGTCATCACGCTTGAAGCCGCCACCGCGGTTGTCATCACGCTTGAAACCGCCACCGCGGTTGTCATCACGCTTGAAGCCACCACGGTCATCATTGCGGAAACCGCCACCGCGGTTGTCATCACGCTTGAAGCCACCGCCACGGTTGTCATCACGCTTGAAGCCGCCACCGCGGTTGTCATCGCGACGCTCGCCACGGAAACCACCACGGTCATCATTGCGGAAGCCACCACCACGGTTGTCGTCGCGCTTGAAGTCACCGCCGCGGTCAGCATTACGGTCACCGCGGAAGCCACCACGGTTATCGTCGGTGCGCTTGAAATCACTACGGTCGTCGCGACGCTTGAAGCCATCGCGGGAGTTGTTGCGGTTTGAATCTGAGTTCCGGAAGTCGCCTCGTCCGTTGTCGGAGTTACGGCGGAATTCGTTAGACATCTAATGTCCCCTTCAGCGGCTATCTCAATACCGCAACCTTCGTGTTTGCCTTTGCAAATCACTTCACTATTAACTATTCAGCATGCCCTCGAGGCATGTACATCTAAATTCAAGTCTACGGGAGGCACGAGTCATACCATAGGGAAACGGGTCCAATGTGGCAAGACACTCAGTGGCGGCCCTAAGGTTGTCCCCCCAGCCATCGACGCATGCGTGGCCGATCGAAGCCCCTTGATAGATTCAACTCTTCTAAAAGGGGTTAACGACAAAAAGGGCCTAGCATGAAACTGAACCCATAGGCTGTAGCAAGTCGATTACCAGGGGACGGGTTAAACAGGTGAGGCCCCGGCACCAAACGGTACCAGGGCCTCAAACCATCTACTCAAGTTAAGTCCGGCGGTGACCTACTCTCCCACACCCTCACGAGTGCAGTACCATCGGCGCAGTGGGCCTTAGCTTCCGGGTTCGGTATGGGACCGGGCGTTTCCCCCACGCTATGACCGCCGTAACAATCACGAAGCACACAAACCAAAACGTTTCCTGGTCAATGTTTTCCGGTGCTACAAAGTCTTGTATCCGTATTTGCTGGCTAGAGGTTGTTGTCTCGTAACCGCATAGTGAACGCGAACAGCATTGAAATCATCAGTTCAAATATTGTTTTATTGTGTGTTGAAAGTCATCGGCC
>NZ_SOBS01000009.1:0-170790 GCF_004365035.1 Arthrobacter sp. JUb115
GGTGAGCACAAGGTACCGCGCCTGGTCCGCGCTGGAGAACACTGGGCCCTGGGCGTGAGCCAGGTCGAAGAAGGAATTCCCTCACCAGGTGAGCCCCCGTGGGGAGATACCATGGCGGCCACGCCCAGGACGGTCTGTCCCAATGAAGGACTCTGTTCCCGAAGGCGCCGGCGGCCGTGCTGCCGGCGGCCCGCCCGCTGGTATGTCCCCGGGCGGTGCCTGCACAGTGCCAGGTCGCTGCTTCTGGAGTCCTCAGTGAGAGGAGCTGGCGCGGTTTAGCAGTGGCTTTTGGGTTATCGGCCGAAATTGATAGCAAGTTAGAGCCGAGCGTTCATTTCGCAATTCCGAAAATGCGCTCATCGGTCGTCTAGAGCCTTATTGCTTAACGGTGTTGCAGGGTATCGCAGAGGTATTGCACTTAGGAATCGCATGACCTTGCATAATGGCACCTCAAATGGTCGTTTCGACTGATCATTTTATGCGGTGAATACGAACCTGAAGTTGTACAGTTCAAGCATGAACACCGAACTTTTGACATCCCCAGATGGTAAAGAAATTTCCATCGCTGACCAGCTAACAGATGAGGACCCGTATACCCCCGAAACGATTCGCGAAGATCTATTCACGCGCGCAAAACGCGGATTCGTTAATATCGACTTTGAATTCGTTCAGAAGTTCACTGGAGATGACCGTGGCGACACCGTGCTTTCCAAGCTGCTAAAACGACGCAGCCGTCTCGAACTGGATCTGCTGCTGAGCATTCACGCGCTGAGTCCTATTCTCGAAGGCACACCACTGTCGTGGAAGGCATGGGCTCTAGTGCTCAACAGTGAAATGCGCGCTGTGAAACGTGCAGCAAACTCTCTTTCCGGCCCCGAGGTCGATCTTCTTGCGGTAGATGATCTGCACGCAAAGAAGCCTGTTTTCACTCTTAAAGCAGGGCTGGATCACAAAGGCAAGAAACGCTATTTCGCATTGCCCTACGCGTATTGGACCGAAGGCCACGTCGACCAGTTGACTATGCCAGGAAAAGTCACGTTGCTCATTTTGCTACGGGAAACCCAAGACCCTAAAGCGATGACACTAGATAAGTCTTATGAGCAGATCGGTAAGTGGTACGGAATTAGCGAGAGGACCGCGGAACGAGGGTTTGGAGAACTGCGCCGTCTAGGTCTCATGCAGGAGATCAGCCGTAAAGCTAATGACCCGTTCACGACTAATACATATCGGCATATCTGGCATCGATGGCCGTTGGAAGCGTACTCCAAGGAGAACAGGAAGTCGCTTCTTACCCAAGCGAAAGCTGCCGCTAGATCATCGGCAAAACAAGATCCGAAACTATCCGTTTAACGCAGAAACCCCGCTTGAAGGCGGGGCTCGTACGATGTATTCAGCGAGAATCCTTGTTCCTCGCGATACCTCCATCCTACGCGCGCGCTACACCGTATTCAACTTTCACTTTTGGAGGACTCTACTTTGCAAGATTCACCAGTACCTGACCCCGCCCAGTTTTTCGGGGACTCCCGTTTCAGCACCTACCTCACTGCAGCTGGCGGCGACGTGGCCTTGGCCTATGACCTCTATGCTTGGAATGCCCGTCTCGCCGGGGCATTCCATGAAGTCTTGGGTCATGCCGAGGTTGCTGTTCGCAATGCCATCGACACCCAGTTGAGGGACTGGAATCAGCAGCAATCGGATAACCCCCGAAATCCGGGTAAAATCTTCACCGATCAATGGTGCATCGACACCGCTATCCCGCTGCATGGCCTAGTGGCCACGCCTTTGAAGAAAGCTCGTAATAATGCGGGTGCTGCAAAGTCTTCCCGCCCTTCATCTCATGCCCGCAAGCATGCTGAGGTCACCCACGACGATTTGGTCTCCCAGCTCAGTTTCGGTACATGGAACCATCTGGTCCCGTGGCCCAACAGCAATCCAACGCCCCAGCTGCACCTCTGGGAAGAAGCGGTCAAGAACGCCTTCCCCGGCATCAAACCCGGAATTGAGGGTTTGCGGCAGGTCAAGGTGCCCTTGAATAACCTCCACGGCCTGCGTAACCGCGTGGCCCACTGCGAACCGCTGCTCCACGTTGAGGCGAATCGACGACTGCGGGACATTGCGCGGTTGACCGGCTATATCGATCAGCCCATCGCTGATTGGATCATGGGTCAGCAGCGAGTCAGGGATGTAGCCCGCGAACGTCCTGCCATCTAAAGCAGGCATTCTGTTCTCGGGGCAAAGGATCTTCGGCGAGCGCCATGGTAGTCCAACAGGGTGCGGCGCGCGGACCGCGGTGTGCAGCAGAGCGGGGACATACCGTCACCGGCCGACCCCAGGCAGTCAGATTCCGGGTAGTGACCAGGTCCGGCCCTTCCGAAGGCATCCGTTGACGGAAGACCAGGACGTACCACCCACGGCCGTGCCCAAGACGATCTCTCCCGATGAAGGACTCTGTGCCCGAAGGCGCCGGCGGGCTCGCTGCCAGTAGCCTGCTTGATGGTATGTCCCCGCCAATCGCACCAAGCGCAGAAGTTCACTTCAAAGCCTCTCGCGGACAAAATGTCAGTGCACTTCAGTACGATAAGCCCAAGGTTCGGAACTCCTGCCAGATGGTGAATGTCCTGAGGACAAGCTGGCGGAATCTTTCATTTAGCAAGAAAGGCAAGAGACCATGGCTCGAAGTGACTCGCTTCGTTCGGAGATCGCTCGGTTAGAAGCGCGTAAAAGTCCCTTGTCCTCCGATATTGCGAAAGCTGAAAAAGACGCGGCTACAGCGCGTGAATCTGCCAGAAGAAAGCGTGACCAGGCAGCGCGGTCCAAAAGTCTCTCTACTATCCGCAGTGCGTCGTCCGCAGCTGAAAGAGAGGACAAGAAAGTGGCTGCCGCAGAAGCTAAGATTGCGAAAGCTCGAAAAGATGCAGCTGCTGTGGAGAAGACCATAGCAACTAAAAGAGCCTCGCTGCGCTCCGCTGAAGCCAGTGAAGCTCGTAGCGCCGCTTCCAAGCAAAAACAGGTTGACTCTCAGCGACGGCGCGAAGAACTGGCTCATGCCCGGGAAGTCTCTCGGCTCTCGACGCCGCGTTCGGAAATTCGTTTTGTCCAAGTGCGCCCGCCAGAACCTGAAAAATTGCGGGTTCTTTATCTCACGGCGAATCCCGAAGCTACCGAAGAAACCATCGTTCTGCCTGACGGCACTGAACAACAGTATGGAACATGGCTCCGCGTAGACAGGGAAGTTCGCGAAGTTCGCAAAGCTCTGCGTGGTTCAAAATACCGCGACCTCGTGGAAGTTGAACACCTACCCGCTGCCACCGCTGGTGACTTGATTGACGGACTCAATGACCACCGGCCACACATCGTCCATTTCTCCGGCCATGCCAACTTTGAAGGCCTCCTCTTAGAGAATGAAACTGGAGGCAATGAGGGCAAAGGAATCACCTTCGAGCTGCTCGCCCAGGTCCTCGGCAACACTGACGATCCGCCGCGGCTCCTTGTTCTCAATGCCTGCGAAAGCCTTGCTGGGTCCGATGAGATCCTCTATACGGTGCCAGCAGTGATCGGGATGTCTGAAAGCATCAACGACAGTTCAGCGATTATTTTCGCTTCAGCGTTCTACTCTGCGATTGCTTCTGCTCAGTCGCTGGAAACTTCATTGAACCAAGCGAAAACCCGTATGAAGTTGGCGTCTTTGGAAGGCTCCGAGCTTCCAGAGCTCCGCGTCCGTGACGATGTTGTCCCCCGCGATCTGGTACTCGTCACTCCACCTGCAACATAGCATCACGCAAACTTGTCCGAGTGGCAACTGCCACTGAGTGGCTCACCCACACTCAGCAATCCCATTAGCCCGCGTCTTACCGTCCTGCTGAACGTTTGAACATGATTCACAGTCTTTGAATCCCCGGCACAGGTAACTCTTGCCTGACGTGATGCACGGCGAGCGCCCTCACCGCCTGCGAGGTGAAACAGCGGATGCATGCTGTCAGGCGTGGCCCGTAGTGGAGGCTCCTTGGTCCCCTGGGGCGCGCACCAGGATGCAGGAGGTGCACGCTTCACGAGGTGTGCAGCCCCGAGACCACAAGAAGATTCAGTTTCGGCAGGGAGGGACATACCGTCATGTGGCCGCCGCCAGGCCGAGGAGATGCAGCTACCCTGGGCCCGCCCCTTCCGAGAGCAGGCGTTGAAGGAAAGCAGGCGACGTACCACCAGCAGACCGCGCCCAGAACGACCTGACCCAGAAGGAGCCGGCGGCCGCGCAGCCGGATGCCCGCCCCGGTGGTATGTCCCCCAGCGGCCTGCAGCGCACACCAGGACCAGTCGGAGCCCTGGAGTGCACGAACTGCAGAAACAGGGCGCATGCCACCGGCCAAGGATCGTGGACCGCGGGGCATGGTAGAGCGCCGAGGCCCGTTTGAAACCGCGCCCGGGTCACGTGCAAGGCTCCCGGATTCTCTGGAGGCAACGACCAGGGCCCGCCCGCGCCCGGCGTCAGCGGACAGAGCTCCGCTGCGGGACCGTGGCCTACGGTATGTCCCCACCAACCAGGCGCCTGGCTGCACGAGATCTACGCGAGATCCGCGCGTTGATAAGAACGCTGCTGGATGCCCGGTCCCGTGTGGCCACGGCGAGCGCAGACGGGCATGGAGGGCCTGCTGTCCGGCACGGGGGCATCCAGCACAAGAGGCCTAGTTTGGAATCGGCATGCTTCTCGTTCTCGGCGTTGCACAGGACATCCCGTCCACGAGTGGGAGAACCAGGCGTTCCCGATGGCGCCGGCTGGCCTGCTGAGGCCGGCCGCCCGATGGTATGTCCCCCACCAGCCAGGCACCAGGTAGGCGACCGGCAGCACACAATCCACGCGCTGCCATATTGCAGTACCTGTTCACCCGTTCTTGAAGCACTGGCCATGGGAGAACCCGTCCTGCTGATACCGATCGCTGACGCAGGTGCCAATGAACTAAAAAACGGGGGTCAGCACAGCTGACCCGGGGGTGAGTTTGAGTCCAAAAGTTCTTGAGACTCATCCACCCACGAAAGAAAGAAGGACCGCCATGAAGGTGCGCACCTTGATTATCATCAGCGTTGCTCTGTGGATTCTGATCCATGGAGCACTGATCATTCTGGAAACGGCAGCAGCAATCGCTGACGCTTTCGGAAACTAGGGACCTTGCTCTGGGGGCTTCTTACCGAGGCCCCCAGAGCACCCATCTTTTGGGGACACCACGGTTGCTCAGATAAGAGAAGGCTTCGCGCCAAGATGCTGGACAACTCCGCGGCGCATAAGGTCTTTATCCCTCTAGCTGGCCGCTGTTCAGCGAGCTGGAGCATCTACAAGCTTTCACCCGCTCCCCCGGGATCGGCTTTTGCCGATCCTCCCCCCTCCCCCTCAAATGTAGACCAAGACAGCAGTGGAGTGAGTCACATGCCAGTACTTTCATTTTGCTGGCAGGCCTGTAGCTCTGATGAGGACGCGGCCAGCACCCCCGAAGGGGACATCAACGCTTTGACAATCGCACATCCCGAATCGGCCCGCGGCCGAGGGGACATACCGCCACCTGCAGCCGTGCCCAGGGCGCCCGGATCTCAGACCGGACCCAACACGAACTTCGATCCCGCACCAGCCCGTGGCCCTCTCCAGTCCGTGGCCTACGGCCGGTGGGAGCGCGAATCAACGAAGCCGCCATGGACCATCACCTGCCAGAACCACCGGCCGCCCAAACCTTCGGCGACCAGGGAAAGCAAGTAGACCAGGAAGACCAACAGCCCGCCGCGCCAAAAGCCGCGGTACCCGCCCAGGAAGGAAGAGCCGCCAATGACGAGCTGCCACCAGCAGCCGGCCCGCCGCCGCGGGCCGCCCGCGCACAGGCGGTATGTCCCCCACCACGCCTGGCAGCACCAGGTGCCAAAAAGAGAAACCAGGCCCGCTACACGGCGAGCGCCACCACTTCGAGCACCACACCAGGGCGCGAGTTCCGTCCGCATTCATCAGCACCATCAAAACTGTGAGCTCCAAGAACCCAAGCGCTGCCGCGCGACAGGCCGTCGGCTTAATTTTCGCGTAAACTCAACATAGTTCGTGACAGGGGTCAGCCATTGAAGGGTCCTTCATGAATAGGTTCGAAAAAGAACGTTGAACCTCGTTAACGCGCCAATCAGCGCGCCCTCCGGTGACCAAACGACTGCTTTGGACGGGTTGAAGCAGACGCTAGTTTCGCCCCGCCATCAAGCCTAATTGTTTGTGCTGTAATGTAGTTAGCTGCTTCGCTAGCTAGAAACACTGCCAGATCAGCAACGTCTCTGGTGCAAGCGACTCTCCCAAGAGGTACGTGCGATGCATAGGCGGCCATGGAGTTGTCGTCTCTCCTACCACCACGTCTCGCGCGAGGGGTATCAATCTGGCTTGGAGCCACGACGTTCGAAGTAACGTTAAAAGCGGCAAGTTCCAATGCGACCTGATTTGATAACCCTATAAGAGCAGACTTGGAAGCGACATATGAAGCACTGCGTCCATAGGCGCCCCGAAACGCAGCATTGGAAGATATATAGATAACTCTGCCCCACCTAGCATTTTTCATCGCTGGAATGCAGGCTTTCGTCAAATGAAAGGCGCCGTTCAGAATTGTGGAAGTGTCTTGGAACCAGACTTCCTGGTCAAGCATGTCGATGCCGATATAACTGTTAGATGGTGCGGCATTGTGAACTAATGTAGTTATCCGTCCTCGTTGATCCTCATCCAGGCATTCGAAGAAGGATTGAACTTCATCCGGATCTGAAACATCAAATATTGCGGGAATGATTTCCCCGCTCAGCGCCTGCCCTTCAATCCTTAGTCGCTCAATCTCAGGCTCTTGGCCAGGCTTGCCATTCGCATATACCCTTAGACCTTCAGCTGCAAATGCCCTGCAAATTTCAGCACCTGTCCCTCCCCCTGCAGCCCCGGTCACAATTACAGACCTCATTGATATCGACACTATAGAATCCTCGAATCGGTTTGAAGATATACATTGACAGTAAAATTTGTTAACAGACGACCAGATATATGTCGCAGAGGTTCACACCTGTTTTATCTCCGGTAATAAGGGCTCCTATGGAATCCAGCATGGGGTGCGTTTCGGATACATCAAGAACCTGACGAACGTTGAACTCTGCAGCCATATTTCTTGCCATCAAAGATGAAATAGCTGCGCCGTGAATTCCTGATATATTGTCACAACCATCAGTTGCAAAGCAGACAACCGTTGCGTCAGCAATAGGCATGATCTTCTCGCTCAAAGTAACTGCCATATGCTGGCACCTTCCCCCCAAGTCATATGATCCTTGAGGAACAGAAACCGTGGCCTCGCCACAGACAAAATAAATGAATCTTCCCCTCCTCGGGTTTTGTTCAATTGAACTATAAAAAGAGTCAGATATTTCATGGCAACTGCCACCGATTGGCGCATCTACAGGAATCACCTCAAAACCATGAGATGAGAAAACCTTAACGCAAGCCTGCAATAGGGTGTCCAAATTCGAAAGCTCAATAATTCGATGACTGCCGCGAAATTTGTCACCCGTCCATTTGCCATCAATAATTTTTGAAACTTTCGAATGAAATTTCGGCTGAGACTTGAGCAATATATCTAGTGCATTCGCACTGGGAACTTCATTCACCGCAATAGTTGGTCCAGATCCTACAGCTGAGAGATCAAACTGCGCGTTATCACTTTGCAGCAGAGTAATCACTGAAGCGGGCTCCATCAGTCTTCGCAATCTGCCGTTGTGAAGGGTTCCAACAAGCCGACGGATTGAATTGATTTCGGTGACCGTAATTCCTGATCCCAATAATTGCCTAACTGCATTCTGCAGCTCAGACATCTCTATCGGGGCAACAGGCGAACAAATAAGAGAGGAAGTACCACCACTGATACTTACAATGACCAGGTCATTACCGCTAAGATTCCAATCAGCTATCTTAGCTGACAGCGCCTTAGCTGCCAGTTCACTCGCTCCGTCCGGGATAGGGTGATTGCCTAAAAAATGCGAAAACTTTGAGGAAAAAGGGAAAGGCATCAGCTCGGTTTGGTCATCAACGATAACTCCCTCTCGTAGTTCGGAACCAATCGATAAAGCAATGCCCATTGCAGACTTCTGTGACGACTTGCCAATACAAATCGCAAAAATTCTCTCATATTCAGCCAAGATTTGAGAGCCTTCTTTTTCAAAAAAATCCATATGCAGCTTCTCGGAAGAAACAAGCTTCAAGACAGTATGAATTTGTTCTAAAATAGAATCAATCATTTATTGGTGCTCACTAGCGGATGAGCACGTTGTGTTAGCGGTAGATCAATTACTTGATTTGTTCTACTAGAAAGATAAGCTGCATGGATGACCTCCATCGCCTTCATGCCATCTATACCAGAACAGTACAATGGAGTTTTGCTGTTTATTGCTGAAGCAAAATTATAGGCAGCGCGCGTATGATGATCTTTATAGTTGTCTGCTTCTTGATGAATTAGCTTCCAGTCGCTGTTGTTTGGATGAGGTACAACATGCCTAGATATATATGTGCTTCCATCCGCATAAGGTGCACGATGAACAATCGTCCCTTTTGTACCGTAGATCTCGAGTCTGTACGGTTGAAGAGCTCTGTCTTCTGTCTGAGATTTGTGTGATTCGATGGTCGAAATTTTTCCATTTTTGTGTTTGCATGTTGCATAAAAATGATCACCTGCAACAAGTCCGACGCCTTCAGCCCCATCGCGGCTATGGGTTTCTGGAAACATTTCGTTGGTTTGGGATACTTGCCCATAAACATGGATCACATCACCAAGTATTCTGCGTGACAGATCTGAAAAATGCATTCCGAGTACGAACGCATCTTCTCCACCTCCACGGTGGTCCCACTTGCAAATGCCCCTGGTTGAAAGGATTTCGCCGATTTCGCCATTGTCAATTCTTCTCAGCACATCGAGAAATCTCGGTTCATGCCCTCCTGGCAAGGCTACGGCAAGTTTGAGTCCCATCCTTTGAGCACAATCGGTCATACTATCTGCCTGGACGAGATCCTGAGCCATGGGTTTTTCGCAATAGACATGCAGGCCAGCTTGCAATGCAGCGACTACATATTCGTGATGCCGGGCAATGTTTCTGGTGGCTACAACTACCGCATCAAGTTCAGTTTTTCTGAGCATATCTCGATAGTCCAGATACCGATGTGTGACACCAAGCTGGTCACCAATTACATCTATTTCTGTTGCATTAGCGTCGCTTAGTGCGAGAATTTCGATATCTTTGCAAGCCGCGAAACCGAGATGAATCTTATGCCCGTAGTCTCCGGAACCTGATTCACCGATAATTCCGACGCGGAGGGGTGAACTCATTGCCATTCCCCCGGTTCTATCTGCCCCAGTTCCCGTACATCCCTAAGTATCTCGGTTGGTAAACCTCCAAGTTTGGCCCATTCCACGTTTTGCCGTAGTTCTGCAGGATTTCTAGGGCCCACAATTATGGTGTGAACTCGTTCGTCGCTAACGAGCCATCGAAGACCTAGTTCCATTAACGACATCTCATACTTGCGAGCCAGATCTTGAGCTGCCGCGATACGTTCAATGATTCCAGGAGGTACCGAAGTCCTTCTTTCTGCCAAAAGCCGGTTTCTCAGTCCTGGATCAGTCGATGTCAATAGTCCCTGACGATAAGGGGCACCCACCGCAACACCGATATCAAGTTTTGTTGCCAAGTTCAGTAGTCGATCTGCGACGTCCTGCCAGACCAGATTGTGATAATGAACGAAGAGCATCGCATCGAATCTACCCGTTTTGCAGAGGAATTCAGCTCGATCAGGTTTTCGTACGGAAAGACCAATTCCTCCGATTTTTCCTTGTTTCCTAGCCTTTTCTATGAATTCCCAGACTGGTGCCCCCGAGCTATCTGGATACAGTCCCCATTCATCCCAGTCTGTTTCATGTAGGAGAAGCAGAGGTATGTGGTCTGTTCCGAGGGTTCGAAGTGAGTGATTAAGCTGAGAAAGCATAAGTTCTGGATCTGTGTATGCTTCCTGCGAAAGGCGTGAAACTATGCTCTTCTCGAACCTTCCAATCTTGTCAATGACAGTTATATTTTCAGATCTGGTTCCGCCCAGGGCTTCACCAACGATTTGCTCGGCTTCTCCTACGCCATACAAGGGCGCAGTATCAATCACATTTATTCCATGTTCAATGGCAGACCTGATTATTGAAACACCATCTTCGTGGGAAACTCGTCGATCCGATGTTAAGTGGTAGGTGCCCAACCCGATTGGGCTGACTGAAAACGGCAACCGACCAAATTTATTCAGCTCACCAGGCTCAAACCGTACGTCCAATACTTGTTTATTGCTGTTATTCAAAGCTATACCCGCGTTCCAAAAGTTCTGCTTCAACATCAAAGGGAGGGTAGTAGCTCCAAGAATCGCGTAATGCTGTTTCAGAAATAAAGTTTGCTTTGGCCGTGTCCAAAACTTGTTTGGCGTTTTCAAGTGGAACAACGACGATTCCATCGTCATCGCCTACGACGATATCTCCGGGATTGACTAGCACACCAGAGCAGATGACAGGCACGTTTACTGCACCCACATCTCCGTAGGATGGATAATGGTAATTTTTGGGAGTAGTCCCCAAACAGAATGTAGGAAACCCGATTTTCCGAAGCCCTGCCGCATCACGGACACACCCATCAATTACTGCCCCAGACATTGCTTTGGTCATCATTCTGCGTGCTGTTCCGTCACCGAAACTCGCGTAGTCTCTGATGCCACCTGCAGCGACCACTAGCACATCGCCTTCTTGCGCCAGATCAATCGCCATTCGACGAACTGTAAGGTCAGGACCCATAGCTGTAGTTGCAGGTCCACACAATTTCATTCCAGGAGCAATCGGGGCCATGCTCGTTTGCATGATTCCTAGTTTTCCCATCGCATCCGCGATGATTCCTGTATAGAGTTTCGAGAACTCGGCCAACAAGTCAGATTCTGGTCGATTAAAGCCTCGGACAATTTTTCGAACATTTCGGTCATCCACTGTTAGTCACCTTTCGCAATATGTATTGACTTTAATTCTTGAAATTCACGTACACCTTCTGGCCCGCCCTCCGCGCCTGTACCCGAATCCCCTCTCCCTGATGCTGGAAGATCAATCGAATCGCGCCGGCCATAATGATTAATGTGAACCGTTCCTACATGTAAACGCTCAGCGATGCACTTCGCCTTTTCCGTGTCGGTTGCCCAAACTCCCGCTGATAAACCAAAGGGAGATTCATTAGTTAGCTCAACAGCACTGTCAACTGTGTCGAATTCTTGGACAGTCAGCACGGGGGCAAAGAGTTCCTCAGTCAGAATGGGGTCCTCGACGGAGGGGCCCCACACTATGGCAGGGCGGATGAATATTCCTTTTCTGTTAGGAACAGTAATTTCTTGTCCGCCACATACATCAGCACCTCGCGTTCGCGAATCAGCCAATCTTCGATTAGCTCGTTCAGCTATATCTTTCGTTCGGGTTGCCCCAAGTCGCGATGCCTCTTCATAGGGATCTGACGGTGAAATCTCATCCATTTTTTTCGTGAGCAAATCCCGGATTTCAGCGGACCTTCGATTGCTAACAAGCAGCCTTGTGGGAGCCGTGCATGTCGCGCCCTGATTTCTTGTGAGACCTCTCAAGATTGAAGCTACTAATTTTTCTAAGTCAGCATCCTCAAGCACGATATTTGCCGATTTTCCGCCAAGCTCGGTCACTACTTTCACATCATTCTGGGCTGCGGCGATTCTGACAGCCTTTCCAGCTTTGGTACCTCCCGTGAAGGAAATCATCTTAATCTCGGGACGGCTTAATAGGTCATACACCGTTTGAGGGCCACCATGAACCACGGAGATTGCTTCTCTGCACAGGCCGGAATGCGTGAAAGCTCTAACTACTCTCGCTGCGCTTAATGGTGACAAGGGTGAAGGTTTAACTATTACCGGGCACCGGGCAGACAACGCGGCGGCTAATTTGTGCACCAGTATTTGTACAGGAAGATTCCATGGGAGAACCAGAAGGCTCAATCCCACAGGTTCCGGTATTGCAACACCCCAAACGGACATAGAAACAGAATTCTCAACACGTCCCCTAGATGCCTCAGGAATAATTCTTGAATATTGCCGGAGAACTCGTGCGGCTGAGAGCACTTCGCCCCTTGCCTCTGAGATTGGTTTTCCCGTTTCGGCTACAACAATCCAGGGGAGCTCTTGATCATTGGTCAAAATAATTGACGCATCATATAATATTTGAGCCAACGCGTCATTTCCGTAATCCCTGACACTAGACTCAGCGTTGCTTCCAATTTTGCAGGCTCTTTGATTTGCATCAGCATCAAATGAAGGGACTTTCAACCAGTTTTGACCATCAGGTGCATCTAAAGTCCATCGATACTCAGAATCTGAAACCGATTCATCACCGGCGATGATATTGTGGACCATTTGCCCCCGAGGCAAAACGTATTGAAATGATGCTGGCTCGCCGGTCTCAGGACCCGTTATCGAATTAGTTACGGTCATGACTATCGACTTTCCATCCGTTTATCCTGTCAGAGATCTTCTTTGTCGATAACTCACTCAGAGAAGACGAAAGTGGATCTACAGTCCGTGCTTCAGCAAGCAGTTCGCCGGCTCGCTCTACCTCTCCCTCTAGTAGCGCGATTTGGAAAAGACCGAATTTTGCCGCGGCAACATGGCGTCCTCCCAGGCTTTCCGCCCGTAGAAGATCCGCTGACGCTTCATGTAACTTGTTAAGCCGCATAAGAACATCTGCTCGTGCGATCCATGCTCGATAATCGCCTGGGCTCAGATCTGTCAATTTCGTCGCAAAAATGTATGCTCGGTCGAGCTTGCCTGCATACATCGTTGTTTTACATAAGGTCTCAAACAAAGGAAACGCGTGGTCACGCCAGAGCAGGGCGTCTTCGCCTTCGAGATTTGCTCTGTTCTGATGTTCGAGCCCCTTATCCAGGAGGTCTAATGCGCCATCAATATTTCGCTGCAAGAATGGAATAAAGGCCAGTGCCCTATACACTGTTTGTGCGTACAAGTCCTGATGATGACCTTGGAGGCCAACGCTGCCGAGCATATTGATCAGTCGTTCAGCCACAGCAGGCAACCGTGAATCCCACGTCTTTCGCTGCCCAAAGTAGACCACAAAATTTTTAAGGAAAATTGACCTCTGATAGCTGCTGAACTTCTTGTCATGCCCGCAACGGAAAAATAGTTCTGCAAGGTCTCTTTGATTTGGATATGCCCTGGAAAGAACATGAAACTGACCGACCCCATCCTCAACAGAAATTTCAATCTGATCCGTTGGTGGCGCCTCCTGAAGTAACGATTCCGGAAGGTGTACCAATTTCGCAGCTTCACGAATGTAGCCAAGCCTGAGCATGAGTTCTGACGCTGTTTCCCGCATCAAAGGTGAAAAAGTTGAAGTTTTCAAACTTTCATCACACTGTTCTCGAACTGACACGAACAATGAAGATGAGAGGTCCGAAGGAAAATCATTGATTTCAGGGGTTATGCCATCTAATCGATGCTGACTGGCACACGTGAAAATCCTAGTTGTTGGAGGTGCTTTGCTGTTATAGCGATAGCCGAAATGAGGTTTAGTCCCCACAATTATTTTAGCGAGGTCCAACGTTGCTTCCGCATGATGCGTTGAAAGTTCGCTTGAGTTCCGAAGACCTGAATACACGTTACAACTCGATGGATAGTTTGCTTCGGCAAGCCCCTTCACGCTGGCTGCCATCGCTGGTAACCCTTGTCCATATGAGTATCCGGCTAGTTCTACCATCTAGCTCCAGGCCTTTCTAGACTAGTTACGATTGAAAATGTTGCGGGAACGAATGACTCGTTCCCGCAACACAAAGTGTTCCTACATATGCAGGTTCTTAGACATTTCTTCGTTCTCAAGATCGCGAAGTGCGCGTTCGATTTCAGCCATGGTGTCCACTCCTTCCTGGTTACCATCTCGATTTACTGCATGCACCCAATCGACTAGAGCATGCCTTCATCACCATGAATTAGGTGGAAGTCATTCGGTTTTCTCTTTTGTTGATTCGTTCTCTGCTGGAAGAGAGCTTTTCGCTTCCCAGTCCTTCCCCATGGCAAGTCCAATAATCGCAAGAAGGGTGCCGATTCCGCAGACAATTAAGGTCAGGATCGCTCCTCCAAAGTAGTTTGTTGTGGCGACGATCGGTCCGCTCAAAAGATTGCTACCCGTAAAAACAACGGCCGTGAAAGCCATCAGTTTCTCCCTGAAGTCCGAATTTCCGCCCCACGTACTTGTCATGACTGAAGATGCAGTCAATGCAAGTCCCCGACCAAACCCACCAATTGCCACGAAAATCAAGAGAGGTACAGGTGCGCTCCATGGGGTCATGAGGAAAAAAGACGATCCAAGAACGAGGATGCCAACTATGTATGTGCCTCTGAGCCACTCGTGAGTTCTTGTGACAACAAATGCTCCTAGAATCGAACCAAATGTGTGTGCCGACACAATGATGCCGGCATAGGCCGCTGCGTCGTGCAACAGGTCTCTTCCGGCCATGGGTGCAATTACTTGGATGTTGAATCCAAAAGTACACAGCAGGAAGAAGGAAATCATGAATATAACCACAGGTTTGCTGTAAGCGCGAGGTCGCGAATCATGTTCAGTTGATGAATCTGCTGCCGCCGATCGTCCAGTTATCTTTAGTGCCTGCCTGACCAGAATTGCTGAGAGTACGCAGAAAGCAGCATCAAGTATGAACCATACCGGCCAGAAATTTGATCCCATGAGGAAGCTGGCGATCGCCGGAGCGACAAGACGTCCAATATTGCTGTAGGTAGTCAGCAATGACATATTCTTGCGGCGAGTTTCCTCTGGCTGGAGATCCGCCAAAATGGATCTACGTCCTGGCGCCTGCGCATTAGTTGTTATGCCAAGTAGGAGACTAGCGATCAGCGCTGCAGGTAGTTGGTAACCAAGTATGAATGTAGCGATGCTGAAAATAATTTCTACGGCTGCTTGGCCTAGTAGCAACCAAATCAGCAAGGTTCTAAAGTTCCATCGATCGCCGGCTTTCTTGATCAATACCAATAAAACTAGCGCAGGTAGCGCTTGGGCTATCAGCTGGAATGCTACTGCTTTGGGGTCCTCGGTTTTTAGAACTGCCAAGGCCGCCAGTAGGAAATACGTACCCTGAGTTGTTGCTCCACTAATGACAAATGTCGTTCCGAAGTTCTTAGCCAATCTGTTCGTACCCGTTGCCATCATGCAACGTCCTGTACATAACGGATTGGATGCCGTCTCTCGGATCCGCTCCAAGGAACAGGTTCAGGATTGTGGCACCGAGCGAATAGCCTGGCAAAGAATCTCAGAACGGCACGCGTATCTGTAAATAGAGATCGGCTTATGTAGTCCAGATACACCCTTCGGCCCGAGTAGCTGGCAAGAATTTGTCGGATGAAGAGTGATAGTCGTGGCCTTGAGTTATCTACCCGGTTGGCTCTTCCTCGCAAATTTATATGCACCCAAATGCAAACCAAGTCGTCCCAAGGAGAAACGCTAATATCACCAACACGCAAGCTGAACTTCTCGTGAATTTCGTTTTCAAGTGCTGCGAGCAGCACCTTGCTAGGATCATATCCAGCGGCCTCCACTAAGGGGAGAACCAGTCGCGTGTTCTGCCCCATCCGTGCGTTCGCTTCAATCAATTTGACAGCACCGTCACGACAATCAAGCTTGAACTGAAGGCCTCCCACACCTCCAAAATCTAGGATTTTCACCAAGCTGTGAAGTGAAGTCTCAGGTATAAAAGGCATAACAACTTCTACCGCTGTAGATGCCGATGGTGCCATATAACGATGCTTGATGTGAAAAGCGCTCAAAAACACAGAAGAACCTGAAGCAAATACTGTACATGACGGCTCAATACGCCCAGGGATATACTCCTGAACGATCCAATTGCTGGACGGCTCTCTAGATGAAATTTCCTTTATTCTAGATCTGAGTTCATCAGAAGACTCAAAATATGAGACCTCAGATGCTCCTTGGGAGAACCGTCGTTTTAGGACAACAGGAAAAGTTCTTGAAACTTTACCCAGCACTTCTGATTGTGATGCAAGAGCTGTCCAAGGGACCGATATCCCCACTGATTGCGCATCTTGCATTAACTGATACTTGTCGTTCATCCTTCTAACCGAATGATGAGAAGGACCTAAAACCGTGATACCAAGGGTGGAAAATTGCTCCTGAGCAAGAGTTAGAAAGAACTGGTCATGATCATTGGCCGGGAGGATCGTATCTATGTCAAATACTTTGCACAAGGATTGTATGTGTGAGACCCATTCTTGGACGGGTGCGGTAATACAGTCCACGTCAATCAACCACTCTTGTTGTGGAACTGGTGGAACCCAAACTCCTGCATCCACATACCTGCTCGCGCTCATAGGGTGTAGCGATTTATCCTCGGCATCCGACAATCCGGCCAAGATGAAGGAGGCCTCTTGCCGTAGACCACGCGCAACTGCATACATAACAAGTGGATTAACCAACATAAACAGTCTCATGGCCCTCCTCAACTTCATGCGGCTAGGGCAAACGCAGGCCCCGCTCATCTCTGAAACAGGTGTTTGGCATGAGCCTAGTCACACACTTAGGGGTATGTCTACCGTTAATTTTGAATGAGGTGATTAATTCATCCTAGACGATCGAGCAAATATGAGCTTGCGAAACCTATCTTATGGTTCGATTATTTTCAACTCCCTATCGATATATTTCTAAGAAAATGTAGCTCTGGGCAAATATCGACGCCCGCTTAGTGAGGGCCAGGCGGTATGCAATCATGCTTTAGGACGTCAAAATAAAATTTCGCGCCGCGATTATCAGATTTCCCAGCACTCAAAACACCCGGATTGCCACTCAGCTGCTTCTGGCCCTTTGGCTGTCAAGAAGAAAGGACATAAGTTGCTCGACCTCGGATTGTCTGGAAAAACAGTTCTCGTTACCGGGGCAACTCAAGGAATCGGAGCCTCGGTAGCAAAATCTTATGCAGCAGAAGGATGCAACATCATTGCATTCTCTAGAAGTGAGTCGAAGCTTCGTGAATTGGAATTGTCCATCCGTCGAAACTCGAAAGTTTCAGTCGCGACGTTTGCTGTTGACCTAAGGAACAGGTTTTCCATAAATACGATTCCATGCCATTTTTTACAAGCTGATATTTTAGTCAATGTGGCAGGGGACATTCCAAAAGGTGATTTGGTTAGTCTCGATGAATCGATTTGGAGAAACGCATGGGATCTAAAAGTCTTTGGATACATCAATTTAACTAGAGCTGTCTATGGTTACATGAAAGAGCGCTCCAAAGGTTCAATAGTTAATATTATTGGAACTTCCGGGGAAAACCCTAATTTTGACACAATTGCTGTATCAAGTGCTAATGCGGCACTTATTTCATTTACAAAATCTCTCGCCGGACAGAGCCACGAGCACAATGTTAGGGTTAATGGAATTAATCCAGGACCAACTGAAACACCTCGTCAGGTGTCTCGACTGAAATTGCTTGCCCACGAAAAATTCGGTGATTCGGAACGCTGGAGGGACTTGCTATCCACGTACCCGTTCCGTCGACTGGCTACTCCTTCTGAGATTGCTTCAGCAACTTTGTTCCTCAGCTCTGAACAAGCATCCTATATCTCCGGATCAATACTTACGATTGATGGCGGCAGACAATTTCAAGGTACCAAGTAAGCTTCAGCCGTTGATTCATCAACGGGCTACCCAGACGTGCGCCTACCTGCCATAAGTTATTGTCTGCATATTTGATTACTTACTTGAGAGATCGATCACAGCAATACACCACATCGGAAACGCCACTTTAACGCAAAAAACGATTATTTCGCATCTAGAATCATGGACAATAGTGCCTCGAAAAACTGGATCCTGAGGAAGCAAATCCCAAGATTCCAACGTGTAAATCGAAGCTAAGCATGACGGATACTCAACAAGAATGAGTTGGTTTGAATTCCAGATAAATGCTTTCCCTTATCCTGAACTCATGACTAATCGCTTCCCAGGCCATAACCAAGAGAAAGTCGATGAAGCAGTCAATCTTATCGACAAATTACACGCGTAAATTACTTAATTCTCAAGGTTCCAGAGCCTGACAGCGAACTAGCTGCAGACGAAATAGCCACCAAGAATAAAATACCAGGCCAGCAAAGAGCTAGTTCTGCGCGTATTCAGCGAAGCCACCCGAAAACCACTCAAACGAGCTGCCGGATAACCACCGGCCAAACCGCTGCACAAACACCCCAGATGAACATGCATAGGGGCGAACAACCACTCCTGGCAACGCCCGCACTTAGCAAGGTCCGCTCAACAGACTCACACGTATCACAACGAACAACAACGGAACCCGACCCCGGCTAAATAGCGGTGTGCTCCCCGGGCCTATTCCCTCTCATCGCACAGTCCAGCAAAATCCGTCGGCCGGCAGCCTGCTTTCGATCACGGCATGACGAGCAGCCACTGACAAACCAAACATTTTTGCGCTTACCGAAAATAAACGCCCGCGGCAACTTCAACCGCTAGTTGAGCAGACCCCAAGAACCGGAAAATCCAAGTGAATCGAGGCAGCCTGCAGCCAGTAGCCTACAACCAGGCCTCAAGCGGCCGAAGGTCCCTGCGCACGGCATGTTCCCCCACCAACAGGAAAGAACACCCCACAGAGATGATCGGCGAGCGCTTCCAGGTGGCAATGTAATAGAAGACAACTGACACATTTCAGCTATGAGGTGACAACGATGCATAGAGCTTTAGCGTAGGACTTCGTAGCAGCAGACCGAATTTGATCCATACCCTCTTGGTTCTCACCCCGCTACTGCGCATACTGCTCTTCCTGAGGAGTGGTTCAGACGGTCATTATGAGTCGATAGCATCAGGGATAACGGCAGTTTTCTGCCCTTGAACAAGCTAGGCGAAATCCTTAACGTGTGGGCTGAGGTGAATCTAGCGTTATGTGTCGGTCTGGCAGTAGCACTCGGCACCGGAATTATGTTGCTGGATCAGCCGATGATCAGAGTCCAAGCCTTCAATACCTTTGATAAATAGGACTATCTGCTTGGAATAACTGCCATGTTGGCACCTGTTCAATATCGATCGATTCTGGCTATCTAAGGCAATGGCCCTGCTTGCGCTTAAACAACTACCCCAAGACGCTCGTCCTTCATCACAAACTCTTTGATCGTTCTGTTTATAAGCACCCAGACCTTGCGTTTTTCTTTCTGAGTGAAGTCGTGCCGCTGATTGAACAGATCAAGCAGGAATTTGTAGTCGTTGTCTCCGTTCCCTCGATTGAAATCGTTCGGTGGGAACGCCTCGTTTTGCCACAGGTCGGCAAGCAACGCTCGCGAGAAGTATTCGCTCGTGAGATCAACGTTCTTATGGGAGGTGTATGCAGATCGTAGCTTCAAGAGCTGATGGAGCACGTTAACGCTGAGATCAAGCTCTTCGACCTCAAATAGGTTGACACATTGGCTTCCAATTGGAAATAGAGACTCTTGGGTTCGCCAGTTATGAATTGTGTAGAGATAGACAAGGGAAGTCTTGCCGCACACACAGATTCCTGTCCCGCGCGGGTCTTCCTCAACGCTTACCACCTGCCATTCCTGGACTGCCTGCGCCCAGTTGTTCGATAATGATGTTTCGATGACAGCGCGGCGCAACGTTGCGAAATTGTGTGTACTCATCCAGGCCCCTAGAAAATTCTTAGTATAGCCAGCGCACCCAAAATGATCGATACCGGGGTACCCAGCTAGAAAATACTCAATCAGGCACAACCGGACAAATTTTTGCCACTAAGTCCGTGACAAGTAGGTGCCACGCCTAACGGCGTGGCACCTACTTTCCTGTTCCCTAGTTTCTTTTATCAGGGTGCTTCGCTCACCTCAATATCCGAAATTTGCAAAGTCGGCAGCAACTTCGACGATCGCAGGTTAACCTCAGGGGCAAGCACCACTGTTTCTTCACCGTTGATAGCCGGGTTACCCAAGATAAGATTCTCTCCAACCGTTGCCTTATTGAGAGTCCTGGCTTGCGAAGCATAACCATCAGGAATCAAATGAGCTTGAACAGCTTTCTCCGTCTTACCATCAGAAAAATATGAAACAAGTCCGATACCAGTTTCAGTCAGATGTTGTGCGTCACCACACGAAATCCCACCTGCGCCACCATCGAATTTTGCTTCGGTCAACAGGCAGATACCAATATCGCCATGAGTCGATACCCAGAATTTGTTCTCCTGGTCTTCCCCAATGAAACGTACTGTCTTTGGTCTAAGACCAGAATTTTTCAGAGACTCAGCAAGAAAAGCGGGAAGCTTGTCTGCTGCAGTTTTAGGTTGGCTCAACACCTTCAGTTGGGCTTCTGGAGATGGAATATCGCTGGCCACAGCTTCGTGAGGGCTATTCAAGCCGGAGGATACCCCGATAGCAATTCCAAGAGCGGCAAGTGCAGCTACCCCTCCGAAGAGTACTGATTTCTTTCGAGTGCTATTCTTCATTTAAATCACCTCATTTCTCGTAAGCGCAGCGAATTTGGTAGTTAGATGTACCGGCATTTGCATACTGCCACCAGCACTGTGAATGATGAGTTTTGGAAGCCGTCTTATAAGGGGCGATAGCATGGCCAGTCCCACTCACTGATTTGTAGACGGTACCGTTTACTCCAGCGTTCGTGATTCCTTGAGCAGTCACAGTCATCAAGCGATGAGGAACGAATCCTTCAGTTTGCTTCGTTGCAGTGGTTCCGTTGGCATACCAGCTGGCCTTTACATACTGCGCTTTTACTCCGTCAAAGAACCACACCGTAGTTGCCTGGCTTGCTTGCGCTGTCGAGAAGACAAGCAAGAAAGCGAAAACACAGGCCACGAGAGGCTTTAATTTTCTACTCATTTTCAATTTCCCTTCTTTGGAAAAATGAGATGCTAAAAATGGACACGCGAATGTTTTTGAAACCTATCAAGTTTACGAGGCTAAAATAATAGGCGAACTTGATTGTTACAGTATCTTTATAAACCGACGTGATTTTACTCAGGAATTTTCCCCATGGCACCCCAAGGAGCTCTTGACTGGGCTACTATCACTTAATAGGGCCATTCGAAAGGTGCGGGAATTGAAACAGGGACTCTTTACAACATTGCTGATCGCATCTTCTGCGCTAGTCATGACAGCTTGTGCATCAGCCAGCGATCTAGGAATCTTGGAACAAGATCCGCTACCCGAACAGCCCACGGCTCAGGCAAGCCAAATCCCTGAAATCATTGATCCAGGTTCACTGCGCTTTGCCGTCGAATACGAGGGCGCGAACTACTTCATCGGCACCTCAACAGATAAAAAAATGGGCTGTGTGCTGGCCTATCCCACAACAGGAAGTAACTGGCTCAGCGGGTGCGGGTTACTCGGCGGAAACAACGCCATCGTCAACACAAGCAACGGGACCGGAACCCAAGTCCTCCTGGTTGCTGATGACGCAGATCCCAAATCGCTGACAGGTGATGGCTGGACTCAGATCCATCAGAATATCTACCTGCACCGCTAGAACGAGCAGCGGAGGGGCCTATTGAACAGGCACCACTTCCTCCACTCGTTTGACCGCTTTTCATTCTGAATGTAATCCTATTGATAGGAACTTACCTTTAGGAAACTAGAAGAGTTCTCAGCTAGTGCGGAATCCCCAAATGCTGCACTAGCTAGTTGCCTGGCAATCCCCCAAGGTGCCAGGCAATAGCATCTGGGTTAAGTCCCAAGTACCCGGGTGTGCAGAAAGGCTCTCAACGCTTGTGTTGAGAGCCTTATTTGTAGCTCCGGCAGTTGTGGCTATTGGCCTTATATGGCGGCTAATTTCAGCTAGCATGGCGGTCCAGATGTACCATGCGGCAAGCTTGAATGGGCGAGTGGGTAAGAGAAGGCATCGCCGTCGCTGACATCAACCCGGAGGTCATCGCCGCCGCTCGTGACCAGCAGCGCATGTGGGCCGACCGTCGCATGTCACTCGGACATCGACAACACCGCACCTTGACCTCAAACTGACCACCAACAGTCCCGAAAGAAGCCGTTCCAGACACGAGGAGCCACAGCCTACCTGAAGCCCACTGGGAACAGCACGGGAAACCTGTTGGTGAGCGCATGGGAGGCATGCAAGGCAGACGGACCATACCGCCCAGCGGCACTCATCTGACACAGCATACTGCCGGTCCCCTGGAGTGCGCGGCCTGCAGGGGCAGGGACATACCATCGGTCAGGGATCTCGGACCGCGGGACCTGGCTTAGCGCCGAGGCCGGATTAACGCCGCGTCCCTTGGGTCATGCACAAGGCCTCCGATCCACTGGATGCAATGACCAGGTCTCGCGCGCGGCGTCACCGGCCAGAGTTCTGCTGCAGGACCATGGCCGACGGTATGCCCCCACTCACCATTCACCTGGCTGCACGAGATCTAGGCGAGATCCGCGCGTTGAGGAGAACACTGCCGGAGAGCCGCCCCCTTGCGTCCACAGCGATGCCAGAAACGAACGGCAAGCGCAGCAAGGCATGGAGGACCTACTGTCCGGCACGGGTGCATCCAGCCCTCGAGGCCTAGGCTGCCGGCCCGCCGCTGTGGCGGTATGTCCCCCACCAACCAGGCACCAAGTGCCAGGCAGAGAAGCCATGTCCGGCGCACGGCAAACAACCACTCCGAACACCACCCCAGGACGCGAGTTCCGTCCGTATTCATCAACACCATCAGAACCAGCGAAGACAGGCAGTGTGCAGGCAGCCGTCACAAGATACACGCACCCAAAAGAGTGTGGGCAGCTGCCTGGAGGCTCCACCGAACATGGGCGGTCTTCCACGCTGAGCCGGTCGAGGTGCAGCTTCTTGGAACGCTGCCTCAGAAAGCTGCCTCAGAAAAAAGGGGGGGGTTTACATGGTGCATGCAGTCACGGCCGCTACCAGCGGGCTCATGCATGCGGCCGGCAGACACCCAAGGGGACATACTGCCAGCACCCGAGCCCAGGGCGCCCGGATCTCGGACTGGCCCCACCACGCGCCTCGACCCCACACCAACCCTTGGCCCTCTAGTCCGTGCCCGGTGGCCTGTGGTCTGTGGGAGCACTAGTCAACGAAGCCGACCCGAACCATCAACTGCCAGAACCTTCGGCCGCCCGGATCTTCGGCCGCCAAGGAAGACCAACACCCCACCGCACAGGAAGGACGAGCCGCCAACGATGAGCTGCCAACAGCGGCCGGCCCACACACGGGCGGTATGTCCCCCCACCAACCAGGCACCAAGCAGCACGTGCAGGTAAAGAACCAGGGTCCGGTGCACGGCGAGCGCAACCACTCCGAGCACTACCCCAGAACGCTGGAGCTGAAACGCGGAGCTGGGAAGGACCACCAGTCGACACAGGGCCAGTGCGCACACCCAGCAGACGAAGACCCGGTAGAACACTAGGAGAGGAAGCATTTCTCACTAACTCACAGATGTTCTCCTCGAAACGAAAACGCAGCATCGGTGCTCCATGAGATACTCAAATCATCGATACTTTTCAAAGTAGAAAGTGGCCTGACATTGCCTAAAGGATTCAGCATCAACAAGCAAGCGATCCGGAAGATGACGCGCGATATCGAGCGTGAATTCGCTAAAAATCCCGTTAGGGTTCCATTGGAAACTGACCCTTCAGCTGTTTCTTTGCCCACTGCGACAACTATCAACAACTACAACGGACCGGTAGTGACCGTTCAGGGCGATCATGCACAGCTTGCTTGGGGCAATCAGAACGTTGAACAGACGCAGAATGCTAGTGAGCAAGTTGCTCCTGGCTATGAAACTCTTGCAGGTTTGCTCACCGATATTCTAGCGAGCTTACCGAATTTTCAACTTGATAGTTCAGACGAGGATGAGGTCCGCTCAAATGCCACGAGCGTTCTGCAGGAAGTAGTCAAGGCTGAACCGGATCAAGGTCTTGTACGTCGAGGAATAACGATGGTCAAGGGTTTGCTGGCGCCAGTGGCGAGTGGTCTTAGCAAGGCGGCAACGGATGAAACCGCAGAAACTGCTCGCGAAGTGATCGAAGCGCTCGGACAGTCTTTACCTTTCTAAATGTGCTTCTAGATCTATGCAGCTGACCAAAACTGAATGTCATCCGCGGTAGTCGTTTACGATGCACGTGAACGCAGTATGGAGGAGAGATGTGATGGCATCGCCAAAAAGAGCTGAGGCATTTCCAATGGACTTCATTAAGGGAGTCTGCGATGTTCTCGCTCAGACCGATTTTCCCGGCCTTACCGGTTCAGAACTTGACTCACTTCTTCCGATGATTGGCATCCAGCGGCGAGAGGATGGAAGGAATAAGCGTGAGAGCCTATATTTCACGTTGAACAACAAGCAATACTCCCAAAAGGCCGGCAACTGTGTCATCGCCTTCATTAACAAAACAATGTCACCAAGTCGCTATTCGCGTGACCCCGCGCGATTTACGCAACTACGCGATCAGTTGAACGAATTCATGGTCCACCATGGATATCGGATCACCGATGAAGGAAAATTGGCCCGCGGTAAAAAGGCCAGCACCATCTCGGAGGCAGCAACACTGGCTGGAACACTTCATGTTGAACTCCGTCGACGCGGTACCCACGAAGAGTTATTCAGGTACTGTGCTGAGGAGTTTATTACACGGTCGCTGTTCCACGCGATGACAGAAGCGTCTAAGAGCATCCCAAATCGCATCCGAGAAATGACTAAACTGGCGGGTGATGGTGACGCTCTATACAACGGAGTTTTCGGAACGCGCCAAGACACTCCGCATCTCTACATCAACAAATATGAGACTGATTCAGAGATTAGCGAACACCGTGGTTTCAAGAATCTGCTCCTTGGCGTTCACGGCCACTATAGGAATCCTCGTGCACATTCGAGTCGAATCAACAATGTCGAAATTATGCCAGATTTCTACGATGCCTTCGCGCTCTTCTCATATATCCACCGCCGGCTCGATGCTGCTACAAAACAGCCAAAGCCATGAGCTCCAAAACGTCATCGATGCCCCTCGGCGCCCCTTCACCTTGACTGTAAAATCCTTGGACGGGTGCCCGATGAGCAGAGAACATCAAATCCAGAGAAGGATAAGCAAGAGCAAGTTCCAGCTATAAATCTATCAAGCCATGATCGAATAAACTCCAACAGCACCACCACGAACAGCCCCAGGATCCCGCACCCGACTAAAAGTCAGTACGCTATCAGGACTTTCCGTTATGTTGTTGGTTGTTGACAGCCCCTAAAACATCGAAATCTTCATACACTGTGTAACGCATGGCGTCCTTCTTCATTGTCAATCCTTGATGGTTTCCGCCTGCATGTTTTGCCTAGACGGCGAGCGCGAGGCGTTGTTTTTCTTCGATGTGCAGTAGTGCGCGTTTTGGGACTTTGATGGTTTTGAGGTCTCCGAGCATTTTGCGGATTTGTGTGTAGGCGGTGTGGCGTTCGTGGTCGGTGGCTCCGACGCCTTCAGCGATGGTGAGTAGTGCGCGGATGCGCTGGATGGTTTTGAGTTCTTTGGCTGGGATTTTGGTGGTGCTGATCCTCTGGGCGTTGGCGTAGGCGGTTTCCCAGGCGTCTTCGAAGGCGTGGACTGCTTTGGGGTAGGCCAGGGTGTTGAGGTCCGTGGAGAGGGTGAATGTGGCTGGCATGTCGGGGATGGCGTTTTCTGCGTCTCGCATGGCCCGGTAGAGCTTGCTGGTGGCTCTAATTTTGATGTCTGTCAGTGCGGGGAGGTCGAAGAGCATGTCCCAGTCGGTTTCTGCCTTGAGTACGTTGCGGCGCATTGCCTCGTGGCGGTCGGTGACGGTCTTCCAGCGTTCAGCGATTTTGGCTTGTTCTTCCTCTAGCGCTTTGCGCTGCGCCTCTTGGGCTTCTAGTTGTTTGCGCTGGCGCTGTTGGCGCTGGCGCAGCTTGCTGATGCTCCAGATGATGGCTGCGATGAGGGCGATGGCTGCGATGGCCACGCCGATCCAGAGGAGGACCATGAGGGGTGTTCCGGTATCTGCTGGTGCCGTAGTCTCAGGTAGCGGTGTGGGTGTTGGTGAAGGATCGGGTTTCGCTTCGCTGTTCTCGTTGCCGGTTTCCTTATTCAAGATCCCTGGCAGCACAGACAATCCAGTGACGACTAGCCCTCCAAATAGCAAGATAGCTAGTGCCCCGCCTGCAGATGCCTCGCCTCGTGCTGCTTTGATTCCTTGTGCTAAAGCTGCAAGGACGCAGCCTAAAAGGATCACGACTACAAGTGCAGGGATGATCTCTTGAAAGGAAGAGTCGACCCCGTTCATTGCAGAATCTCCGATAACCATAGCTTTTTACTTTCTGGGACTGGTTTGCATGCTTTGGGGGATTGCTCTTTCTGTAGGTGTAGTTAGCCTCGGTCAGGGGACATACCGGTCACAGCTCCAGAGGTTTTTCGTTCGGCGACCCTGAGGCAGCGCTGGCAGGTCACTTTTTTGATATTGGTGGTGGTTGATGCGGTGAGTGCTGTACAGCGGGCGATGAAGCTATCGACAAAGGTGAAACCGGGGATCGATAGTTGATCGTTGACTAGGTGTATTTGCTCCTCGTTCATCGCATTTCCTGACGTTCTATGTCACGGCAAGGAGTATCGCTGAGCTGAGGCAGCCGATGGTTAGGAAGGTGAGGAACAATTGCACCAGGGTGACAGCTCTGATGGAGAATCCCCCTTTTTTGTCCTGGAGGAAGATCATGGGAGCTCCTGAGCCTAGAAGCCAGAAGCTGAAGATTCCTAGAGCGGCTAGTCCGAGTATTGTCCACATAGGGACCTCTTTTCTGGTCAAGTTGTGATGTGAGGATTCAAGATCATCCAGAAGGTCATGGCGGACCACAGCGAAGTTACGATGAGTGCAGACGGGCCACTGAAGCTTCGAATCCCGAATTCTCTGAGGGTTGAGGCTGTAAAGAAGATGAGAACGCTGAGTATCAGCAGAGCGAAGACGATCAGAAACATGCCTTACTGACTTTCCTTGCGTGAGTCCTGGATGAGGCGTTCTGCACGAGCTTGTTCGGCGTTGATTTCTCGTTCTTTCGCTTTGCCAATACGGTCGATCCGTTCTTGTTCTGCTGCCGTTTCACGGGCCTGAGTGTCAGCGATCCGCCTTTGCTTCATGCCTTCATAGTCGAGTAGGCGTTGTTCTAAGTTTTTGGGCGGGAATTGTCGGATCAGTTGGGTCAGCACGAAAAGAAGTAGAACTGCGCAGAGTCCGGTCACAGCAGCGTGAGCGAAGTATTTTTCAGGAGATCCCAACTCCTTGAAATCTAGGATTCTCCGCAGATAGAAGTAGAACAGCACCCAAAGTGTGCCGGTAATTATCAACAGCCAGCTGTTGATCGCTTGTCGTCCAGCCCAGGTCATTGGCCATCCGAGCAGGGACTGGCGGTCGTAGGGCAGGCGTTCGTACCGGTCGAAGAATAGTGCTGTTGGTTCTCCAAAGTGGTAGGAGATTGCTGTTCGTAGATTCTCGTGCTCGATGGCGCTGGGGGCAGGTAGGCCCCGTTGCTGGCGTTTTGCTTTCTGGCGCTGATAGCTGAGCACCCGTCCAGCGATGCTCTCAGCACCTTTGACATCTTCAACGATGGTCTGGGTGAACTCCTGAGCTTTTTTCTGGATAGTCATAACCGGGGATCCTCAGTTTTCGGGTGTGGTGGTGTTCAGGCGGCCGGAGCCAGTGCCAGAAGGTGAGTCGGTGCAGGGGTCCAGAATTCCTGGTACCCGCCGTGGTTCATGTCTTCGGCGACGTGGGTGATGAGATAACTAGCGCAGAGGTTCGCTGGGTTGATCTCTTTGACGTGCGACTGGGCAAAGTTCGCTGCAATGCGGGATATCTGCAGGCTGTGAGATGAGCCGATGGTATGTCCCTCATAGGACACGAGCCAGGATGGCCAGGCGTAAGGGTTTTTCTTGATCTTGATGTGCGTGTACATGATGCTTTCCATTCGTTGTGGTGGTGGTCGTGGGATGAGTTTCATGAGTTGGATCGTGGAACCTACTTTCTGATGAAGGGTTAGCTGCTGAGTAGTTGGTCAGCTGGTGGTTCGGCCTTTTGGTGGCCTTTGATGGAGCTGTATGGAGCTTTGCCAGTGCGGCCGGTGTTATCGACGCTCACGGTTTTAGCGTTGGCCCTGAGCACCTGGTGCCAGTGCGGACCGATCAGGACGTAGTCGCCCGGGCTAATGGTGTCTTTGCTGTAGTTGCCGATACGTCCGGCTTTGAGGTGTTCACGCTGCACGCTTTGCCAGTACTGGATCTGCTCTGCAAGTGCAGCCATTTCTTCCTGGGCGCGGGTTTTTGCTTCCCCAGATGCTGGTGGAACTTCACGCTCATAGGGTGTGGCACGGTTCGCGGTGTATCCGTCGATGGACCGCTTGAGCTGGCGCATCTGTGCGGTGAGCTTTTCGATCCTGTTGGATACTGTCTGCGGGTTATTCCGCGCGCCTGTGGCGTGGTGGGCGGCTTCGGCTTTTTCGAACGCCTGAAGTGCTGCCTGGTCGGCTTCAACGCTGTTCTTCCAGGCGGTGTTTGCATTGTCGATCGCCTGCAGGTGCCGAGTTTCCGAGTGGTGGCCAGCCTTGACTGGTTCTCCGGCAGCTGGGAGACGGTGGTGGGCGGCAAAGAATGCTTGTTCAGCCTCGTTGGCTTCGTGCGCTTTACGTTCCGCGACGCCCTGCAAGTGTTGAGCCCTCTGGGCAGCGCGTTCGGCGAGGTCCGCTTCAACTTCGGCCGTATTCCGGACTGAGTGATCAAGGTGTACGTGAACAGCGTGGTGTGCTGCAGTGAGTGCTTTCGTGGTTTCTTTGATGATCTGCAGCTTTGGAGTGTTGTCGCGGGACTGGGGGACATACCATTTCTCTAATCCGCGGCCCCACTTCCAGCCGCGGGCTTTAAGGATCTCGTTGGCCCCGTCCCCGCGGGCTGTACCTTCGAGCAGTGTTCCAGCACTTGGGGTGTGCGTGATAGTTATGCTCATTGCCTTGTCCTTCTCAGTGCTTGGTGCGGTCGTAGACTGCCAGCGCGCCGTTGTAGCTATGGCCCGTTTGGTTTTGGATGAGGCGCAGATAGCGCGAGTCGCTGGTGTGGGCGTGGTTTCCCCCGCTGGTGTGCCATTCATGATCTGGTTTCCAGGTGTTGCTTGTGGTGTCCCAGTGGGCCGGTATGAGGTTGGCTTCCGTCTGTCCGTAGATCGTCTTGGTGCGAAGTAGCACGGGAGCTTCAATGTCTTCGTGCTGGGTGCTGGTGCCCTCAGTGAGGTGATGGACTTCCCATTGCTCATCTGCGTAGTAGCCGACGAGGGTTAGCTCGTCATAGATGGCGCTGAGCCCGGTGTGGATGTAGTGAGGGTTGTCTGCTGGACGGAGGACCCCAAGGGTGAGGGTGGTGTGCTCCGGGGTACTCATGGTGCGCTCTCCTTCTTGTTGTCTTGGTGGCGGGCTAGGACGCTGGTGGCTTGGTCAATGAGTTGCTGGTGGGAGCAAGCGGCCCAGCTGGGGCGCTCGTTAGTTGCTGTGGTGCGGACGGTTTCTTCCTCGATGACCTGCTGGCAGTCGCTGATCAGTCCGGTCAGTTCTTTTGCAGTGAGCGTGGCGAGATAAGCGGTTGATTCGCGGTTGTTCGTTGCTGCGAGTTTCTCGGTGTGCTGGGCCAGTGAGTGGGTCATCGGGGCATCCTGTTCTGCTTGTTATGCGGTAGTTAGCTCTGGGTGGGGGCAGTTCCTGTCATGGGAGTCTGAATTTTTAGCGTTGAGCCCTTGGGCGCCCTGTGGTGGTGTTGCGGTTCCGGACCCAGGCTTCTGCGCTGGCTTTGAGGTAGAGGGCAACGGTGTTGGTGCTGAGGGCTACCGGCGGGAAGGTGGGGTCTTTCTGGGATAGTTCGCGCACGCGCTGGCGGGTAATGCCCGCGTGGGTGGCGATGTCGGTCAGAGTGACCAGATCCGGAATTTGCGCGGTGGCGTAATCGGCGTCGAAGTCCTTTTCTGTGCGTAGTGTCATCGTGGTGATTTCGGCTCCGGCAAGGGGGCCGGTGGTCAGCAGTCCTGTAGTCCGCTGGGCCGCATCGAGGTGCTCGTCAGCTTCGAGGGTGAGCGAGATGGTGATGCTGGCGAGGTTCTTTGGATCGATGGTTGCTGAGACCCCGTGGTCAGTGAGATGGGCCGTGAGATCAAGCAGTTCGGCGTCTTCGTGAAGTGGCTGCGGGAGGGTCAGTTTGGTGTAGATATGCCAAGTGGTCATGGTGGTTCCTTTTCTAGAGGTGGGGAGGGTGGCCGCCGGGGTTTCCCGGCGGTCTTGCGACCTACTGCGGTTCGATGAATCCCTGCCGTTTGAGATCAGCCATGAAGTTTTTCCATGCTTTGTGATCGCTCGGCGTCCGGTGGGTTCCGATGGTCAGCTGGTCCTTGTTGGGTGGGTAGATCATCCAGCCTGACTTGGTTTCCCTGACTCGGAATCCTTGGCGTTCAAGCTCTGGTATGAGCTTGCGAACCTTTTTTTCGTGTCGCATCTGCGAACCTCTTTCTCTTGATCTGACAAATGCAACTTTACTAAAAGACTTGTCATGTGACAACCATTTGTCTAGGTTTATTTTCTAGGCACTGATTTTGGCCTCGGCGACCATTGGAGAATCCGTGGCAGAAAGCCGATCCAGACAGAGCTATCCCCTGAGCAATCAGGACAGGCTTGATGCCCGGCGAGCGCCGTGGAAGAGAAAGGGATGTGATGATTTCACGCAAGCAGTTGGAGCCGACCTTGGGTCGGCATGGCTTCTCGTATGTCGAGGAGCCCGGTTTCCAGAGTTTTCATCGCGTGCATCGTGATGGCGATGACCAGTATGTGCGGTTTTTTACGTGGTCTAACAAGGCGCACGCTGAAAAAGCGGGAATTCCGCGGGCCTATTTGGTGGTGGTGTTGCGTGAGGGGCGGTTTCGACTCCCTTTGGTGCAGTGGCCTTCTAGTGAGCAGGCGCGGGTTCCGTTTGGTGAGGTGCTCGATGAGCTGGAGAGGGTTTTTCTAGGTCCTTTGGAGATGGATGCTGCTTCACGGTCTCAGGTCTTCGCTGGATTGGAGGATCGCTATGTTCTGTAGTGGCGCGCTGGTGCGTGGCAAGCTGCGGTGGGCAGGGGTCTCTGCGCTGATCATTGGTCTGGGTTTGAGTGGTTGTTCAGCGGTGGATTCTGTGGATCTCTCGTCGTGGCGTTCTGACTCGGCCGAATCGGTGAGTCCTTCGTTGAAGCAGGACTATGCTCTGGCGTTGAAGCAGCTGGATCAGGTTGAGGTGAAGGGACGTACCGCGAAAATTGGGTATGCGCGGGATCAGTTTGGCCAAGGGTGGAAGGACCCTGACCGCAATGGGTGCGATGCGCGCAATGATGTGCTGGCCCGTGACCTGCATGAGGTGAAGTTCAAGCCAGGATCGGCGCAGTGCACGGTGCTCTCGGGGATTTTCTCTGATCCGTACACGGGAGAGCAGATTGAGTTCGTGCGCGGTCCTTCCACGAGCACTGCAGTGCAGATTGATCATGTCGTTGCTTTGTCTGACAGCTGGCAAAAGGGCGCCCAGCTGTGGAGTAGTGAGAAGCGGTTGCAGTTCGCTAATGACCCGTTGAATCTGCTGGCCTCCGATGGTCCCACTAATGCGGCCAAGGGGGATAAGGACGCTGCGACCTGGTTGCCTCCGAATAAGGGGTTCCGGTGTGATTACGTGGCAAGGCAGACAGAGGTGAAAGCCAAATATGGGGTGTGGATGACTCCTGCTGAGCATCAAGCTATCAAGAGGATTTTGGAGCGCTGCATGTAACGGCCTCTAGGCAGTACTTCGACTTTTTGTAGGCTGGTTAGGAAGAAGAGATCAGCAATATTGGAGGGACATACCGTGTCTGAAGCTTCTCGACTTTATGAGATCCGAACAATCAAAGCAGGATTAGCCGTGAATTCCCGGCTCTTGAAGATGGCGTGGGTCCTTGCCGGGACTATTTTGCTCGCCATTGTCCTCCTAGTGGCCTACCTCTGGGCAGATAATGGGTTGACTAGTGCCCTGAGTAATCAGAGTGCTGCTGTCGCTTGGCCTACCTACGCATTCCTGGCCCTGGCTGCCGCGATGTCTGCGGTCGTGGTCACTGTTTTTACCCGGCGCAAGCTTGATCTCGAAGCGCAGCTGGCCCTGCTGCAGATCAAGCCACAAGACAGCTAATCCGTGAACAACGGTCTTCTGGAGGAACACCTATGGGACATACCATCACCCCTGAGCGCATCACCCGATTAGCCCCAAACGAAGTGTTCGTCTTCGGTTCGAATGCTAAAGGGCGGCACCTCGGTGGCGCGGCCCGCACCGCATGGCTCAAATTCGGGGCGAAATTCGGCAAAGGAACCGGCCACCATGGGCAAAGCTACGCCATCGACTCTATGAGCGGACTACCTACCCTCGAACACCAGGCCCAAGAGTTCATCGACTATGCCACGGAGCATCAGGAGCTCACGTTCCTCCTCACCCCGATCGGCACCGGCATTGCAGGACTCACGGCCGAGCAAGTCGCCCCACTCTTTCGCAATGCACCACCCAACATCACCCTGCCCGCATCTTTCGCAAGCATCATCAACTAACCCACCCCGTATCCGGGGACATACCACCACTAAGGAGAGCCCACTTGGCCCGCGAAACCCGCATCACCCTCATCGACGACATTGACGGCACCGAAGCGACCGAATCCATCAACTTCACCATCAACGCCAACAGCTACGAGATCGACCTCAACGACACCAACGCCGCAGCCTTCCGCGCCGCCTTCCAGCCCTACATCGACTCAGCCCAGCACAACACCCAGCAGGCGACAACAGACTCCCAGGCAATCCGCGAATGGGCCGCCAAGAACAACATCCAAGTCAACGCCCGCGGCCGCATCAAACAAGAAATCATCGACCAGTACTACAACTCGCTGCGCAAACAAGCAGCCGGCCGAAACTAGACACCACGCAAAAAGAGGCCAGGGCGGGGACGGTATGTCCCCACCCTGGCCCCTTTCAACAATCTCCCGCACCATCCCAAGTCACACCTGAGGACAGGACGCCGGTAACGATCCTGCAGCGCTCTAGAGTTTCCCCAGCGCCGCTCACAAGCATTCACAAAAGCGGCAGATGCAAAAGCCCCGCCAGTCGTTTACCGAAGGCAAGCAGCCAACCTAGTCATCAATACCGGACGTAGCAGGATCTCCCCACATCATTGTTCGCTCCTCACCCACCACCATTGCTTGAGTCGCTGTCATGTTCTTCTGTGCCAGACCGCGAAGACTTAACGCATTCGGTAAGTCTTGCTGTTCAGTACGTGCTTTCTTAAGAATCTGCGAAATGCGCCCATTAGAGATCATGGCATAGCTACTGATCTCCGTAGAAGAGACTCCGTCTTCACAGGCAGAGACAATTCGCCGGTCCCTTTCGGCAATCGCTTCCTTGGTTTCACGCTCGCCAGCCTCAATTGCACGCATTGCGCTGGAAATACTAGTGAAGTGCATTTCCCGTCGAATCATTTGGACCGCAGTCACAAGATCAGAAGCCTCCCGTCCCACAGCCTCAGGAGAGCCTTCCTCCTGGAAGCGCAGGGCTGTGTCGATCCAAAGCGTCGCTTCGTCGTTCGCAAACCCCTTTCGGCGCTGATGGGGAATATCTGCGCACTTGTTCATCTCCATCACCTCTGCGAGCGCTAGGTGCAAGGTCTCCAAGTCGATATTGAGATGGGTATGGGCGTACCGGATAAGTGAGAGCGTTTCATCGGCCCAGCGGTGCCCTCGCTTGGTCTGGAGCTCAGCGTCATCACGCAATAGCTGAAGTGTTACACCGACTACACCGCTATTGGCTTCGGCTGTGATGATCCTGGTCCGGATGATGAGGCGGATCGCGAGTGCCCTGAGAGTTGCTGCCGAGGCTGAGCGTGACTCCAGGTAACTGGTGAAATCACCGAGTTTCAAGGCGCTGGATTCTTCGGCGCCCCAAATGTTGGGTGAATACGCGAGGTAGGGACGCGTGACTTCTGGGATGTAGTGAAGCGGTTCGCCGACCTCAAGGTTGAGCTGGGTTTCCCGCGATGGGTCTGCCGCTATTTGTTGCGTGAAGGCTTGCAGGCGGTCAAAAGTTTTCACGGTCATTCCCTCCAGTATTTTAGTGCGCTAAACCAAAGTTTAGCGCACTAAAATACTGACGTCCACAGTTCCCGAGCTTCCAACCAGCCCATCACCGGCCCCAGGATCAAGCCACCGGCCGAAACTAGACACCACGCAATAAGAGGCCAGGGTGCTGAGAGTAGATCAAAGCCACCGCATTTAGACCGATCAACTGCAGGCATTACAACAATCACCAAATTGAAGTCTCTGAACGAACAGGGAACGCCTCATCCCGAAGAACACGACATTTTTCAGATTCCCAGATTCCAAAGCCACCCGAAGCGAAACCCGAGAAATACGGATTGGACACTGGTCATGAGTGGAAGCAATTCTCTGATCAACGAATGGACTGCAGCATAAGATCAAACTTCTGCTACATCAGATAGCGAAAGATAGCAAATCTTTTCCATCGCAAAACCGCTAAAAATCAAAATAATACCGTGTCAACGGCCAATTTCTAACGTTCCGATAACAAATTCTATGATTTCCATTTTTATTCTCAATCACACGGCTAGAGTAATTTCTTAAATTGCCGGTACGTAGATTCGTGCTAAGACATTCACTTTTCTAAACCAGCAGGACTTCAGGTCGCTGCAATGAAGCAAGCGATCCCACACAACTTAAGGAGATTCACATGTCCCTTCTCTCAAAGACTGGATCAATCGTTCTCGCATCGGTCGCCACTTTGAGCCTCTGCGCAAGTACGGCAGTAGCCTCCACCGTGCCCCAAACCCCTACGAACCACCACGCGGCAGAGAAAGCAAGTTTCACGCTTCAAAATATAGCCAGACAAAAAATCAAAGCGCCAGCAGCCTCATACCAATCTATGAAAGCCGCGCAAAACATTGCCAGCGAAGCCGCGGATATACAAATTCTCAAATCGTCAGACAGTTACGCCGTCGCCGACCTCACGATGGCAAACGCCGATAGAGAAAAAGGGCGCGCAATGTGGGCAGCCGCGCCAGACTTCGTGGACCTGTCATGGCAACTTCCGCGAGGAGCTACGGGAGCGGTAATCTTCAAGAACAACCTAGAGATTGCATCTGTCGATTCGGACAACTTCCGCGACACAGACGTCGTGCCTGGCGAACTCGCTTCCTACCGTGTCGAAACTGTCGGCAACGATTCTGCGGAGGCCGCTACGTGGGGATTGGAAGTCACAGTACCGGAAGGAAGCGGAAGCCAATCCAGCATCTCTTCCGCTGCTTCTGACATTTCGGTCGCTGCTGCCGCTCGCACTACGTCTGCAGTAAGGCATCAGACATTTATCCCTATGGCAAAGGTTAATGCACCACCAGCAGGCTGCGGACAGTACAGTGGCTCAAAGTTCGAGTTCGATGGAAATAATCGCTCATGGAATCCCACAGGAGGCTATAAAACCCGCGTAACAGCCGGGATCGACTGGACACAAAATGGAAAACTGACATCAGCCACAAAGGGTGTTTCTCCGACCAAGGTTTACAACAAGTCGACAAAGAAGCTACTAGCAACCAAAACAGCAAGCTCAGCAAACATCTCCGTCTCCCGCCTTTCACTGAGCAACAGCAAAGAAGTCGATCTTCGATTCAAGGTACACGCAGGAAATCCCTTCTGCACCGGTGTACCCAATGCAATTGAAGCCGCATTCACCATGACCGTGACACGAGCAGGCAGCTGGTCCATCATCTCCGGCGAACACCGACAGATGCCAAACCATGAAATCGCCATTCACGGAGGCAACGGAGCCTTCCGGAACGTCTACACTCGTGCATATAAAGATGCCACCTGCCTGGTCCGATTTGTCTGCCCAGTGGTCAAGCTTGCAGGATACCGTGGAGGGTACTAATTTACGATGAAAACTTCCCAATCGATACTGAAGGTACCGATTTACGCAGTACTACTAGGCCTTCTCCTAATAGTTCCAATCCTTCCTTCTTACATCGCATCAACTGGACTCGTGAACGAAGCGATTCACAACAAACTCACCTTTGTCGATCAAACGCTTCTCGACCCCTGGCGCTGGGTTGGTTCACTCCTGGTATTAGCTCTTGTCCTAGGCGGCACACACATACGGACCATGCCACCCCTCAAATGGGCAATCTTCTTCTGCATTGCCATGATTGCCTACTCGACACCCATCCTGATCTCAGCAGGCAACTGGACTGGATACCCGCCTGCCGAAGTATTGAATTGGATTATGGTCTTTGCAGTGGCCGATATCGCAACCCTACATGGACCTCTCGCAGGACTGCTCTCCATAGGCGTACTCGGAATACTCAGAAGAATAAAATCTCCCCAAACAAAGCCGGACCATACTTCAACAGATAACGGGTTCTCCCACAATGCCCGGTACCGCTAACCTTGCAGAAATTTCTACCGAAATAACGCATAGGCATACACACAGCTAAATAAAGAAAGTTCGTTCACATCACACTTGAGCTGTCATGATCCTGTGAGACACGCGTTCGTAGGAGAATGTGTGCATGACCAGACGTCAGAAGTTCACCCCGGAATTCCGTGCCGAAGCAATAGAGCTGGTGATCTCGTCCCAGAAGAGCCTCATGGAGGTCGCAGCAAGCCTGGGCATCAATAAAGGAACCCTGGGTAACTGGGTCCGCGCCTACCGCGCCGAGCACCCCGAAGCGGAAACCGAAGAACGAGGCCCTGTGGAGTGGGCCCAATACGAGATGCTGCGCAAGAAATTGCTAGAGGTGAAACGGGAGAACGAATTTTTAAAAGATGTCAGCGCCTATTTCGCGTCGAACAACAAGAAATAAGCGCCGCTTTCAACTTCATCAAATCCCATACCGGCCAGTACGCGGTGAAGTGGATGTGCCAGAAACTCAGTTTTTCCCGGGCCGCCTATTACCGGTGGCTGAACCCCTCCAAGCAGCTGAGTGAAGCTAAAGTCTTGCGGGCGCACCGGTCGAAACTAGTTTGAGACGAATACGAGGCGTCCAACCAAGTTGCTGGCGCCGGCCATCTGGTGGACTTGATCCGCAATAACCAAGAAGAAGAGATCCCGAAGTCCACAATCCTGTCGATCATGAAGGAACTCGGAATCGAGGACAAGCTGATGAGCGGGTTCAAGACCACGACAGTGCGTGATCATCAGGCTCGGACGGCGCATATCAAGAACCATATGGTCGATAAGCTCGGCAAGCGTGACTTCCGTTCCTCACGCACTGGGGCGAAGCTGGTTGGCGATATTACTTACCTGCGTACCGGTAAGGGCTGGTTGTATCTGGCTACGGTGATCGATTTGTACTCGCGTCAGATCGTGGGCTGGTCGATGGCAGAGAACATGCAGACGCAGTTGGTAATTGATGCGATGGAAATGGCTGTTTCGCGGGGTTTCATCCGCCCTGGCAGCGTTTTCCACTCAGACCGAGGCACGCAGTACACCGCGGATGTATTCCAGAGGTGGTGCGCTGCGCACGGGGTTCGGCAGTCGATGGGCCGCACCGGGGTGTGTTGGGATAACGCCGTAGCTGAGTCAGCGTTTTCAACGATCAAGAATGAGATGTTCCATCACCGGGCGTTCACTAGCCGCATGGCGGCCCGGACTTCGGTGATGGAGTACATCGAGACTTGGTACAACTGTGAGACTTTTTCTAGCTGGTCTGGGACGAGCTGGCAGGATGGGTGCAGGCCGCCCACCTCCGTAGGAGTGACTCTTGGTACAACTGCCCCTCTGGGTGTCATTTGATTGACTTGTCCGCCCACGGTGGTGGATTGGCCGGTGCCCGCCCGGCCCACCTCGGTAGCTTCATTAGAAGATTGTCCGCCCCTTTGGACGTGACCCTTCACAGTTCTGTTCCGTCGTGATTCCTACCCGGACTGGCGCCGGCCGTTAGCGGCTACCCACCAAGTCCATCACCAGAGGAAAAGAACGGTGACCGCCATGTCAATCGTCTCTCAATGTCACCCATTTGTCGTGGGTGTCGACACTCACGCACGCAACCATGTCTATGCTATCCTCGATGCCACCAACGGCGCGTTGCTAGACACCCAATCATTCCCGACCACCGCGGCCGGCATCAACCGGGCCATCAAATAGGTGGCCAGGCGCACCGACGCCGACGCCGACACCCTCTGGGTCATCGAAGGGGCCGCGTCCTACGGAGCGATCCTCGCCGGCACCGTGGCATCGGCAAATCCGACGTGTTAGATGCCCACCGATTGGCTAGGGCTGTTCTCCCTTTGCCGGTTGAGAAACTGCGTCATCCCCGCATGAATGAGGGGATCCGTCAGGGCTTGCGAATTCTGGTGACTGCTCGCGAATCCATAAGCAAAGGCCGAACCCGTTCGGTAAACGCCTTGAATGCTCTGGTACGCAGCAATGGCGTTGGCGTTGATGCGCGAAGGAAGCTCACCTCGGTACAAGTCGAGGAGATCTCCCGGTGGCGTGAACGAGAAGAAGAACTATCTTTGGGTATCGCGCGTGCCGAGGCGGTTCGGCTGGCGAAGCACATCTTGGATCTGGAAGAACAACTGAAATCCAACGAGCAGAAATTGGATGAGCTGGTCAAGGTCAGCGAGGCTGCGCCTCTGCTAATGGAGAAGGGCTTCCGGGCCGTGGCCGCGGCGAAGTGTTTGGTGGCTTGGTCGTATGAGGGACGAGTTCGCAGTGAAGCCGCTTTCGCCTGCCTTGCGGGGGTGAATCCCATCCCAGCGTCGTCGGGGAACACGGTTCGGCATCGGCTGAACAGGGGAGGCAATCGAAGACTCAACAGCACTCTTCACATGGCCGCGATTAACCGAATGACCTATGATGCCGAGACGCGAAACTACATTGAGAAACGTCGCGCCGAAGGCAAGACTGACAAAGAGATTCGGCGGTGCATCAAACGCTATCTGGCTCGTCGTGTGTTTAGAATTCTGACAGCATCGGCACGAGCGCAAAAGGCGCAGGAAGCATCTTGACAGATATAGAAGAGTCAGGAAGCGTCCTCATACGGCTAATGGTGGGTTGAGCCCTCAGGCGGTCCTGGATTTGTATGAGGAGAGGTTTTCTCAGGCTGTTGCGGCTTGAGGGTATTTAGGAAACAATCAAAGATTGTGTCTCAGAAACTTGACCAGCTCAGATCGTGGTTGTACTAGCGCACTATATTGTTCTCATTTGCACCACTTTTCGAAAAACCAGTTTCAGTGATTCGAGCTCAAAACTGTAGAACCACTTTCATCAATCCTGAGACCATTTAGTGATCTTGTGCTCTGCGTCGATGGTTCTCACGGTTCCTGTTTTGGAGCGCATGACAATGGATTGTGTAGTCAACTTAGCACTGTCGACGGTGACTCCCTTGAGCAGGTCGCCGTTGGTGATTCCGGTCGCCGCGAAGAAGCAGTTCTCGCTGTTGACTAGATCATTGGTGGAATAGATCTTTTCCATGTCCAAGCCAGCGTGCAGGCCCCTGTCCTGTTCTTCTGGGGAGGTTGGCATTAGCCGACCCTGGATCACTCCGCCCAGCGCTTTGATGGCGCACGCCGTCACGACGCCCTCTGGTGAACCGCCGATGCCCATGAGGGCATCAATGCCTGTGTTGCCACGCACTGCGGCGATGGCTGCGGCCACATCTCCATCAATGACCGCTTGGGTACGAGCGCCGGCTTCATGGATTTCACGCACAAGATCCTGGTGCCTGTCGCGGTCCAGGACGCTCACTGTTAACTGGCTGATGCTGAGACCCTTGGCCTTGGCAATCAGGCGCAGATTTTCTTTGACCGGCAGACGCAGATCAACGTCATCGGCGGCTTCGGGACCAGTGACGAGTTTTTCCATGTAGAACACGGAAGAGGCATCCAGCATGCTCCCTGCGTCGGCAACGGCTAGCACCGACAGGGCATTATTGAACCCCAGTGCTGCCAGGCGGGTTCCGTCGATCGGGTCCACGGCGACATCGAACTTTTGCCCTGTTCCATTTCCAACTCGTTCGCCGTTGTAGAGCATGGGCGCTTGGTCTTTTTCCCCTTCTCCGATGACCACGACCCCGTCGAAATTGACCGTCGCCAGCTGCAAGCGCATTGCATCCACGGCCGCCCCGTCGGCGCTGTTCTTGTCGCCGGCTCCGACCCATGGCGTGGCCGCGATGGCCGCTGCCTCCGTCGCCCGCACGAGTTCCAGCGCCAGATTTCGATCTTTGTGGGGCTTGGACGAGGAAGCGGGGGATGCGATGGTCATTAATGCTCCATGGATAGTTGGTAGTTGCTGCTGGATGAGGCCCGGAGGCCGGGTTCAGGCCTTGGCCGAGTGCTGCTGGGCCGCTGGGAGGGATTTTTTGGCCTGCCCAGGGTCTTCGGTGCTCTTGAGGGTGAGGCAGAGCAATGCGCCGATGATGTAGATCGCCGCGAAGACCCAGATGGTGGCTTGCAGGTTTTGGGATCCGCCGAGAACGCCGACCAGGACTGGGCCGACGAAAGAGGAGAGGCCGGCCGCCAGCGTATAGACGGCGAGGGCATTTGCACGTTCGCTTGGTTGGACAATGGCTGGGACGAGGGCCGTCAGCGGAACGAACCCGGCCAGTCCGATGGAGAATACCGACCAGCAAAGTACCGTGATCCAGAACTGCGGCCCCACAGCCAGCGGCACGTAGTACAGCAGGACAAGCCCGATGGCGCTCATGACGCAGCCAAACCACATGACGGTATTTCGCCAGCCGAACCGGTCCCCGATGACCCCGAAGAAGAGGTTGGCGAAGATATTGGCGGTGTAGACGATCGTGACGATGAGCAGATACTGAGCTTGGGAGAACCCGATGACTTCAACGAAATAGATTGGAGCCACAATGAAGAGGGCGAAATTGGGAGCTGTGTTTATCAGGCGGACTACCGATCCGACGGTGACCTTGGGTTCGCGCCAGATGATGCTCAGGCCTTGGGCCATTCCCTGGAGTACCGTTCCGTTGCCAGTGGCTACTGGTCCGGCATGGGTGCGGTCGCGAATGCCGAAGAGTGCTAGTGCTGCGCCCAATGCGACAAGGGCAACTGACAACCAGAGCGTGCCTTCTTCTCCCAGGATGGGAATTGTCTTGCTGGCGACGAGGGACCCAAGCGTTGGCAGGCCTGCGCCGAAGGCAAACCAGAACCAGCCCACGGAGGTGCCTCGTTGTTTTGCGGGTGCTGCGAGGTTGATCCACACCAGGAACGCATAGGCGAAGAACGGGTAGCCGATGCCGCGCAGGACGTAGGCGAGAACCGCGATCCACTGGATGCCCAGATGGACACCGAAACCCAGGAAGATCGCTTCGAAAACGACCCAGTTGATGGCGCCGATCCACATCACCTTGCGAGGGCCAAAAACGTTGGACAGGGCACCTGACAACCATGAACCGAGGGTCACGAAGATGCCGTAGGCGCTGATGGTCAGCGTTGCGGCGTTTTCGGTGAAACCCTGGCTATTGACGAGGAACGGGGCGAGGTAATTGGACTCGACCCCGTCGCCGATCATGAATATGAGGATTCCGACGAACCCCAGAAGCAGTGGTGCGGGAAGGCCGAGCTTATCGAGAACTTTGTGTGAAGTCCTGGTGGGTGGTTGGTTCATGGTGGAATCCTCAGAGGTGGAATTGGGCGCGCCAACCGCCATCGCTCCAAGGAATGCATAGTGGAGCGATGGTTGTGGCTGCCGGAAGGCTAGTTGACGATCTGGACTTTGATTTGGTCCGGGCTGGTGGCGGCTTTTAGCGCTTCGGCATAGTCTTCGAGTTGGTACAGGGACGTCACGAGATTCTCAAGACGTGGTTGGAGGTCGACCATGCGTTCGGCTGATTCAGCGTACTTTTCAGCGAGCGAGTTCGAACCGATGATGCTCAGCTCCTTGGCAAAAACCTCATAGGGGTTCAGCTGCACCGTTGCCTCCGGGGAGGCCACGCCCATCTGAATGAGGCGGCCCCGAGTGCCGAGCGATGCGATCGCTTGGCCAATGGCTGCGGGGTGGCCGCTGGCATCGAGGGCGATGTCGAAGGAGTCGCGGTTCAGGTGCTCAAGCGACGATACTGCGTGCATTGCTCCCAGCTCTGCCGCCGCTTCTCGTCGTGCCTGGTTCGGCTCGACCACTCGAATTCCTGCGGCTCCTTCGGCTTCGGCGAGAATGATGGCCATCAGGCCGATGGATCCTGCCCCGAAGATGACGATTTCTTGCTCCCGCCAATCCGGGACGCGTTCCAATGCGTGCAGGACGCAAGAGAATGGCTCAATCAGCGGAGCGGCGCGATGCGAGATCGAATCACTGATCTTGTGGACGATGCGGCTTGGCACGGCGACGAACTCAGCGCACGAGCCATCGACCGCGACACCCACCGGGCGCAGGTCAAGGCAGAGGTTGGTCGCGCCCTTGTGGCACCACTGGCAGGTCCCGCAGGAAATGTTGGGGTTGACGCCTACGTAATCTCCTTCGTGGAATCTGGTGACGCCTGCTCCGACTTCCGTGATGTAGCCGGCGAACTCGTGGCCTGGCACAACGGGAAATTTTCCGTGCGGGTAGTCTCCTGAAACCAGATGCAAGTCCGTACCGCAAACGCCGGTTCCTACCGGAGAAATGACGACCCACCCTTCTGCGGCAGTTGGGACTGGAACATCCTGAATCTCGATGCCGCCTCGGCCGTCAGCAACTGCTGCGCGCATGGTTTTGGCCATTTCTTCTGTTCCCCTTTGACGCTAAAAGATGCTTCGGCGGTTGCCGACCAATTTATGCTAACGTGATGCACAGCATATTGTCTAGTCTGTACATACAAGATTGGAATCAAATCTGCGAATCAACGCGATACCATGTGAATCAAGGAGGATTCAGTGACCATCACAATCGATCGCAGCTCACCAGTTCCTTACTACGAGCAACTTCTCGGCATACTTCGGGAACACATTGTCGAGGGCAAATACCCCCAAGGAGAGAAGCTGCCCAGTGAGCTCGAACTCAGCCGCGATTATGGCTTGGCAAGGGCCACTGTGCGCCAAACGCTGTTGAAGCTGGAAAACGAAGGCTACGCGCGCAAAGTGGCGCGGAGGGGGGTCTTCGCAACGCTGCCTCCTGCTCCGTCGGGCTGGATTGTCCAGGACACTGAAGGCTTCTTGGAATCCCAGATGCAGCATGGGCGCACGGGAATAGAAACCCATGTCATCAGTTCGGGTTTTGTCGTGCCGGCCGAGCACGTCACCCAGGCGCTGGGCCTTCCTGCCCACGAGCAGGTGTACTTCATCGAGCGCTCGCGCACGTTGGATCAAGAACCAGCGCTCTATAGCGTGAACTGGTTTCCGGCAGAGATCGGGACCCTCATCGCCAAAGACCGTGCAGTCCTGGACGGCACAGGTTCTGTCAACGCTGCATTGCGCCGTGAAGGCCTGAATATAGCAGGCGCGAAGCGCGTGATACATGCCTTGCCTGCGACCGAGGTCGTCGCAAAGCACCTGCGGGTCTCCATTGGGTTCCCGGTCCTGCGGATCTGCTCGCAGTCCTGGGATAGCTCCCATGGGGTCTTCGATTACTTCGAGACCTGGGTCCGTACCGACACGGTTCCGCTGGAAGTCAACGTCACCGCCGCAGCGTAATTAAACGCTGTTGGGGCTGGGCTCGGCGATTCACGCCGAGCCCAGCCCCCAACAGCATCATGGACAAATCAGTTCAAGTACCCGAGCCGATCCATTGCACTTTGATGCTGGTCGAGAATCCGGGACTCATGAGCCATGGGCGGCAGCTGCACGGCTTCGACCTGCCATTGGGGGAATTCCCCATCAAGCGCCGCGGCTGCTTGCATTGCGGCACCTTTGGCCACATATTCGTCCGGTTCAGGGATGATCATGGGCAAATCAACCAGCTGGGACAGAACTGTCTGCACTGCGGCGCTAGGCGCCGCACCGCCGATCAGAAGCAATCGCTGCGACTCCAATCCGCACTGCTTGAGGGCATCCAGCATTCCAACTTGGCTAGCAAGCGTTCCTTCGATGATTGCGCGCGCAAAGTTCGGCCGCGTGAAATTCCCGAGCGTCGCATCGTGCAGTGAAGCACGGGCCGTTGGCAGATCGGGGGTCCGCTCGCCTTCGAAGAAGGGCAGCAGCGTCAAGCCGCCCGCACCGGGATTGGCCTGCAAGGCGAGCTCTGATAGCTCGGTGTAGCTGCAGTTCAAGAGCGCGGCACCGGCCTCGAAATTTCTTGCGGCATTGAATGTCGCAACCAGCGGCAGGTGCTTGCCTGTGGCATCGGCGTAGTTGCAGACGTAGCCGTTGAGGTCGTGCACTGATTTATCGGATCGTGTATAGACCACCCCTGAAGTACCCAGAGACATGACGACATCGCCATTATTGATGCCCAGGGAGAGCGCTGCGGCTGCGTTGTCGCCGCTGCCCACGCCAATGGGAATGCCCTCCGGGATCCCCGGGATTCCACGCCCGGTGACGCCTGCAACGTCTGTGGGCCCAAGGATCTTTGGCAAGAGCACTTCCTTGCCCAGGGCATGCTTGACCAGATCCAGGCAGTAATCCCCGTTGTCGGGAGACCAATAACCGGTGCCGCTTGCTTCGGAGCGGTCGGTCATCAGGCGGGCGAGATTTCCTCCTGGTCCCTCGCCCATGAGCCGCCAGGAGAGCCAGTCATGCACCACGGCTACTGCAAAGGTGCGGTCGGCAGCGTCGGGACGCTCATCTTTCAGCCAGCGCAGCTTGGAAACGGTATCGGAGAGGGTAATAGGCAAGCCGGTGCGCTTGATCCATTCGTCTTTCCCCAGTTCATCGTTGAGTGCAACCATATGGCTGTGGGAGCCGAGATCATTCCATAAAGGAGAATCTGTGGTCACGCTTCCGTTGACGTCAAGGAAGATCGGCGTGTGCTGCTGCCCGCTAATTGATATCGCGGAGACATCCGAGAAGCCTCCGGCGCGGCGAACCGCGGTGAGGAGCGCTTCCCACCATACTTCTGGATCGACGATCGTTGACGAAGGGTGGGAGGCCTTGCCCCAGCGGACCTGCTTTCCTGTTGCGAGATCCCTCACGGTGACTTTGCAGCTTTGGGTCGAAGAGTCGATACCGGCTATCAGTGTGGCGTTCGAGGCGTGGTCGCTGTCGGTGACCCTGATGGCACTCATGCGGGGAATCCCTTCATGTATTCCCACTTGGCTGAATTATCAGCACGCCATTTCATGAGCTGCGTATGGCGTTCGAGGTTCGGGTGGATCTCGAAGACGTCATTCTCGTACCAGCTGATGGGCGAGCCCGAAGCAAGGACTTGGGCGCCGCGAGATACGACTTCGGGGAATCGGGAGACTGCCAGCGGAACTCCGAGGTAATCAGCTTTCAACTGGAGCCAGAGCATATTCCCGCTGGCCGGGCCAATGACTTTCACTCGATCAACTGGCTCGTCGAATAGGGCAAGGACATCGTGGAACTGAGCCACCATGCCCAAGAAGGTTCCGAAGACGAGCTGTTCCATGGTGCTGTTGTTCCCCAGGCCTGAGATAACAGCTGTAGCGCCCGAGTTCTTGGTTGGAGGTGGACTGCCTCTGAACTGCGGGAGGACCAGGGGGATGTGGCCGAGGTCGATAACGCCCGATACGTACTTCTCGTGGAGATCTTCGAGGACTCCATTGAGCGTGATCGCGGTAGTGTCCAAGAGCTTCTGCAAGGTCGCGAATGCGGATCCGCCGGTAGGGATCGAAGCGAAGAGGGTGTAGTGGTCCCCGGTGCACGAAATCCCGTTGGCCAATTTGGCGTGCTCTGCATCTTTGTCAAGGCGTGGCTGGTCGCGCAGCATCAGCAGCCCCTCGGTGGTCCCAGTCGAATTGAGCAGTTCGCCTGGCTGGAGTGAGGCACCGACAGCTCCGACCATGTGGTCGTGCCCGGCGACATGTACGCGCGTTTCCGGGTCCAGGCCTACTTCAGCGGCAAATGCCGAGGTGATCTCATGCCCGATTTTCGCAGGCGCAAGGGGTGGGAAATTGGAGGTGTGCAAACCAAAGTCCTGGCACACCTCAGCCGACCAGGTTTTGCTGGTCAGGTCCAAGGCCATGGTTCTGCTGGCCAGCGAGAGCTCGGACCAGCGCGTGCCGGTCATGGTTGCTGCGACGTATTCAGCTATGTTGAGCCAGTAGCTTGCTTCCGCTGCGTCTCCGGCCCGGTTGGCAGTCCAGGCAGTTTTTGAGATGCCGTAGTTTCCGTTGACCGGCAGGCCTGTTACGCGGTAGACCCGGGCTCGCTGTTCCTTGCTGAGCTTCGCCAGGTACTCGGTACCTCTTTGGTCATGCCAAAGCACCATTGGGGATACCAGCGCGATATCTTCGTCAACAAGTCCACCGGATTCGCCGACCCCCGTGATGGCAATACGCTGCACTGATTCACGTTGCTGGGGCTCCAGCTGGCGAATGAATGAATGGATGACGGACAGCAGCTCTGCTGCGTCGTAGATCTCTCCGAATTCATCATTGACGGTGGGGGTCGCCGCCCGGCGTACGAGGGCAAGTCCGCCGTCGGGACGGAAGAGGCAAAGCTTGACACTGGTGGTTCCGATGTCAATGGTGATGGTACCGAGCACCAAGGTTCTCCTTGACTAGTTCACTGACGGGTTGAACATCCGAATACGGCGTTCGACAACGTCGGCAATGGCGTTTACTGACTGCTTCGATACTCGAATCAGGGATACTTCATCGGGGTTGGCGTTGTAGGCCTCGCCAAAGCTGCGGATCATGGCATTGCGCAAGTCGCTGGCTACATTGACCTTCACGACGCCGAACTCGCCGAGGCGGGCCAGCTGTTCTTCTGGCAGGCCTGAGCCGCCGTGGATGACCAGTGGGACCGAGCTTGCTTCTCGAACCTTGCTCAGCAAATCGAAATCGATGCGTGCATCCGGGGAGTATCCGTGGACATTTCCGACGGAGACTGCCAGCATGTCGCAACCAACTTTGGCAATGAAGTCAGCGACCTGCGAAGGGTCGGTTGAATTAGCGATTTCTGGCCCATGGTCGTCTTCCTTGCCGCCGATGCTCCCGAGTTCTGCTTCTAGGGAGATCTCCGGACCGCACAGGTCTCGAGCGATTTGGGAAACGCGTACGTTCTCTTCATAGGGCTCTTCAGAAGCGTCGATCATGATGGAAGTGAACTTTGCCGCCAGGGCATCCTTGACGGGCTGGATCGATTTGCCGTGATCCAAGTGCAAAGCGACCGGAACCGGGCAGTCTGCAAGGCGTCGGCTGACCATGTCGTAGATGTAGTCGAAGCCCGAGAGGACGGCATTGGTCGGAGCGACCTGGATGAAGGTCGGGACGCCTGTGCGCTCGATGGCTTCGACGATTCCCATGGTTGTTTCGATGTTGGTGGTGTTGAATGCGCCGGCAACCAACTTTTCCTCGGTGCATTTCGCGATGACTTCATGTCCGCTGACTAGTGGCATGGATTCATGATCCTTTCGGGTCGGTGTTTCGGGTTAGGAGTTCTTGGTGTGTCCGGTGTTCGCGGATTCGACATCTGTCAGGTCGTCGAGTGCCAGGCCCTGCTCCACGGCCTTCTGCGCCTCATCCGGTACCTGGAGCCAGCGAACCGAGATGCCAGCGAGGACATAGAGCGCTGCAAAGATGATGGTGACTCCACCGGCACCGAGCGGTGCCAGGAAGATCGCGACGATCAGCGGTCCAACGAACGTCGCGGCGCCTGCTCCGAGGTTGAGCACCGCAATGGCATTGCCCTTCTGGCCGGGTGCCATGAGGGACATCAGCACGGAGATCGGGGTGAATCCAGCCAAGGTAATACCGAAGAGCGCGGAGCAGAGCGCTGCGACCCAATAATCGTCGTTGACATATTGCGGGAGGAAGTAGAACAGCGTGACAGCGACGGCTGAGCCGATGCAGCCAAACCAGCGCAGCGTCCGGTGCCAGCCGAGCTTGTCGCTGAGCACCCCGAAGAACAGGTTTGCGAAGATGTTGGCTGCGCCCAGGATGAAGACGAGCTGGAGCCATCCTGAAGTTCCGAAGCCCAGATCATCGGCGAACACCGCCGGGAAGAAGACGAACAGGCCAAATTGCGGTGCGGTATTGACGACACGAACCAGGCAGCCGAGGCCGACTCGCGGGTTGGTGAATGCGATGGCGACGCTGTTGACGAGGCTGCGTCCGACAGTGACGTCCTGCGGAACGAGCCGTTCGCCGCCCTGCGCTTTGCGAAGCCCGACCAGCGAAACGATGCCGCCGAGGATGACCAATCCCAAGGAGACCCAGAACGTCAGGTACTGGCCGATCAAGGGCTCGGTTCCGCTGGCGACCAGGGAACCCAGCGTGGGCAGGCCGCCGGTAAAGGCGAAATAGAACCATCCCACTGCGGAGCCGAGGCGGTTTGCAGGGCTTGCGCCAAGAACCCATACCAGGAAGCCGTAGGCGAAAAGCGGGTAGGCAATACCGCGAAGCCCGTAAACAACGAGCATAAGCGTGAAATTCTCGGCGGGCAGTGCGACAGCCAGGAAAACAACCTGGAGTGCGGCCCATAACGCCAGGCCGATCAGCATTACCCGCCGGGGACCCCAGACGTCCGACAATGCTCCGGAGAGCCAAGAACCCAGAGTGACCATGAGTCCGTAGACGGAGATGATGACTGCCGCGTTGGTTTCCGACCCGGCTCCGTGGGCAGCAAGGTACGGAGCGATGTACCCTGACTCCACTCCATCGCCAATCATGAAGAGGAGTAGGCCTACGAAGCCCCAGACAAGCGGCCGAGGCAGGCCCAGTTTTTCAATGAGCCCCTGAGAGGGCTGATAAGAGCCCGAATTCGTCGTTGAAGACATGCGATTCCTTCTGATCCCGAGCGGTAATCCGCGAGTGTGGCCTTGACGGCAGGAAGCCGGACAGATCGCACAACTCTTGCCTGGCTGGTATGTACAGACTGTACCAGAATAATGAGACGCGCAACACTCCCAAATTGAGCCGCACACAAACCCTCTCCGCCAACCAAACCACGACCACACAATCGAAACGAACAGCGCCAAAACAACCATCAGGTTCATCGCATGACATCGACCCGCAAACCCACACAGGGCCACACCTTTGTAGGCAACATTAACCAACCAACCATCGTCGGAATTTAGTAAAATACAATTTGCTACAATTAGGAAGGTCAGATCAACCTCACCCAAGGACAACCCCATGCGCGGACTCACCCTCGAACAAGCAGCCGACAAAGCAGGCATCAAACCCGCCTACTTCCGCTACCTCATGTCCCAACTCAACGGCACCAACCTCGACCTACGCACCCCACCAGAACCAGGCGAACGCGCTCGCCGGTACAGCCCGCAGAAGCTTGCAGCCTGGATAAAGAACGGGAAGCCGCTTCCAGCGTCTGAGCGGACTTCGGTTCCAGAAGATACCGATGCGCAGACGCACGTGGCCGGAACAGCGGTCAGGACTACCAATGGCAACGGGTGGACTGTTTCCGTTGAAGATCCATCCATCCTGGTAGAGGCCAACACCTTACAGCGGGCTTGGTCCTTGAGTCGCATGAAAGCTGCGGAAAAACTAGGGATCGAGCTAGAAGAACTGGTTGTCGACGTCACCGTTGAATTCCCCGCTGAACAAGCTGCGCACTTCGAGACAGGGCGCCAGCTCGCAGTCGAGGCAGAAGCTACACGCCTGAAGGCGGAGCAGCATCGGTTGGAAGGAATTCGGGGCTTGGTCAAGGCCGGTTGGAGAAACAATGAGATCGCTGCTGCGATGGGAATGACTCCCCAACGCATTCAGCAATTGCTGGCAGGTAAATAGTCGGGGACATACCAGTTTGGCCTGCCTGCAAGGCTTCTAGCCTGTTACAATTTATATGAAAGCGCCCCGTTCGCGAGGCTTCCCTTTGTGGTGAAGCTGCGAGGAATGATCTGACAATCAACCTCTTCTCCGGGGCGCTTTTTCTTGCCTGAAACGAACTCACTTTTGACCTACAGGCCCTCTATAGCCTCATATTATGACTTGATTCCATTTTCGCGGCACCGGTTACCGGATCGAAAATGCCAAAACTGACGGTAGAACATGAAGTTACTGATCATCGATCTGAAACATGTCTGAACAGTGAAGGAACGGAAAATAGTCTAACGGTGACCATTGTGCTGCGAAGATACTGAAGCGAACGGAATGAATTTCCGGTATTCGTAACAGTTGCCAGGATTCGGGCAAGAAAGGAACAAGGGCAAGTTGTCGTCAGTTCAATGATTATTACAGAATGGTCTCAACTTATTCGAAAATTCTATTATCTTCAATCTTGTTTGGGGTATGTTTAACTGAATCATTAGCTGCTCGCACATATCGCACTGAAATTGAAGTCGCAATTAGCTCAGGTGCTGGAATTGTTGTCGCACGCGCAGATGGCGGAATAGACAATGAACTATGCAAGAGAACGGAAAATATTTCAGGTGTCGAAACAGTTGGCATGTTATATAAAAAGGAATCTTTGCCTTCCAATAAGGCACCTGGAACCTTGCTAACCGTCTCTAAAGTAGACGGAAATTTCATGTTAATTGTTTTTGAAAAGCATTTTGATCCTGCAACTAAATATACGGTGACAGAGGAGCTTATCAAAGAAATTGGCGAGACGAAGATCAAGTTCCCTGGCGACAGGGAACCCCAGGCTCTGAACAGAGTGACCTCTACACCTATTTCTGAGGGTATGAACAGGTGGGTATTCCAAGAGTACAGGTCTACGTCAGATGTAGCCGAATGTTGGATAAAGATTTCTCCAGCAATGCAAACGAAAGTTATCCCGTTATTAAGTTCGTTTTTTCATGAGATCGAAAGTCTATCCCTTGAAAAAGTTTCTGATACTGATATTGAAAGTATCGAAAAGCGTTGGAGCCAAAGGCAATCACAATATTATTGGGTAGCTGCCGGGGTCTTGACTGGCTTGATTGCCAGTTTATGTATTTTTATTCGTCGGCACGAGTTCTTCTTGTATATGACTTTGGGATTCAGAAGGCACGAATCAACGATCGTTGCAGTTATTGAAATATTTTTGATTCAACTTTTCGCTCTTATACTTGCATTTTCAATACTTTCTGCAGTTTCGCCTTTAATGGGCTTTGTCTTTTACGACTTTGCCATAGGGGTGACCAATATCTTGCAGACATTTTATTTGGGTATCAGCTGTTCGTTAATTCTCTGTTTTATTATCACTTCGGGCAAACAACTGAAAAACATGAAACGAGATACATAGTTTACAGCCTAATACTGGCCGGGCGTTAGGGGCCTAGTTGTTGGTATACTTTCGAAGTGCCACATACTTTACAAGGGTATGTCTAAGGTTCTTAGGGATAGGTGATTATCATTGACTCGACCAGTTCAGTGGAGTTTGTAAGGTTCCGTACTGTACTCCTATTTGTCCTCGCCGTCGCAATCCCTCCGATCGGACTTCTCGTGTCATTTTTGATTTCGCGAGATTTCAAGGATTCCCTCCCCAGGAACCATCGGTTATCTGAATATGCCATGTTACTTTCATTGGTCCTAAGTCTTCCTGTAATCATAGGCACTTTTTCGGTATTAATATTCTGATCTGTTTCATGCGATGATTCAGGATCGGGATATTGGTTTGGACTCGACATAACGGTTTAGGAACCAACGGTTGAAGGTCCTGAACCTATCCATTCCCCTTGTTCTGACTGATTCGCTAGTCACTGCAGCAGAAAACCTATCCGTTATTACCTGCGCTCGTAAGCAAGTGGGCGAGAAGTTCGGCTACTGACTCGTTCTCGCCTTCCTCCTACGGAAGCTCGACAATCGCGCCAGCCCCGAACCACGAATGTCGACATTCAACCGCTACCCATCCCCTAGGCTCCGTATATCTGCCTTCGGGTAAAACAGGAATCTTTCCTGTTTCATGCGCTCTCATCGAGTGAAGGTTGTTGCCTTATAACCGGCTGCGCTGATAAGTTTCTTCCTCCGACAAGATGGCGGGTTAATAAGGTGAGGTTTCCAGCGACTGCCACCCTCAGTTAGCTCATGTCTGTGGGGACCTGGCCGTCTAATGAACCGATAATTCCAGGGCGTTCGCTGCTGTGATGGCCGCGTCGATCTTGGTGGGGTCGAATCCGTACCAGTGATCGCCTGTATGGGTATCGAAGACGACAGGGGTTTGGATGTAGCCGAGGTCTTTCAGGCGTTCGAGTGCGTCCGGCTCAGCGGTAACGTCGTGGATCTTGAAATCGGCGTTGCGGCTCTCCAGGTAGTTTTTTATTCCGGTGCATGGGCCGCAGTGTGGTTTCGAGAATAGCTCTAGCATGGTCGTCCCCTTCTTTTAGAGGGGACGTATCGTAGTTGTCGCTACTCCCCTGCAGCTGGATATTTCATGGCCAGCGTGGTTCCAATGCGTTTGAATCCCATGAGCGCATACAACGTCAGGTGCTTGTCAGTATGAGCAACCAACCCCACAGTATGGTTCTGCTGGTATTGATGAGCTAGCCCCTGGATGAGAAGTTTTCCGTCACCAGAAGCCGACTTTTTTCCGCGGGCAATGCAGCTGAGTTCAACACCAGTCGGTCCAAGATCTTTAGCGAGCTTCTTCCGGCTCATTTCCCGTTCAGCGCTCCTGCTCCCCTGCCGACGGACGGCAAGGACCGGCACGAAAGCATAGGCCAGTGCCAGGCCCCACCAGATACCGAAAGGATCAATGAGCGAAGCCGCCAAGAAAGGTGAGATCAAAACGATTAGAAGGCCGAGCATGTCGGCTAGCCTATGGGCCGCCGATGGCTTGAGGTCATTGACGATCCCTACCGCATGATTCTGCTGATAGAGCCGTCCACGAAGCTTCGCTCCGAAGGCAAGGGAAAGGTAAACCGGGTAGGTGATCACGCGCATCATTCCTGCTCCTGGCTCGTGCCGGGAGAAGGCTGCCGCCATGATTCCTGCAGCACCGGGGACATACCACCACGGAGTTTTGGAGATCTCGTTGACGGTACGGGAACGGCCAGTTGCTGGGGAACTCATGAATCTCATCTTTCCGGAATTCGTTGATTGGTGGTGGCTTAGCTTGCCGGTCGCCAACGGGTGGCATTTCAGCCATGGGGGTTCCTGTATGAGCCAGCTTTACTTGAACTACAGTCGGCGCCTGGTGCTGCGTTTACCGCGAAGCTGCTTGATCAGCATGGGATTATGGGCCAGGGCTTGGTCTGATTCAATAAGGCGGTTGAGCAGTTGGTAGTAGTGCGTTGGCTGCAGGCCCAACTGTTCGGTAATAGCCGCTTCTTTGGCGCCCGCGTATTTCCAGTGCTTGGTTTCGAAGTCCAGGATTTTTTGGGATAGCTCGTCTAGGTGCTGCTCTTCATTGTCCATGGTCTCGTCCTTGGGTTAGAGAAGTACTTGAGAAAGCTCGGCGAGGATCGCCAGAGTGGAAACGAGTAGGGCGGCAACTACCATATGGGGAGCTGCCGGATAGGAGCTTTGGCCTTGGCGTTTGAGTACCAAGCCGTGGATCAGCCCGGTGATTCCGGCCAGGGCGACAGCCCAAATCATGGGACCGAGGCCTAAGGGAGCTAGGAGCAGGCCGAGTGGCAAGCTGAGCTTGAGGTCCCCCATGCTGGTGGCCTTGCCGAGAAGCAGCAGGCCGTAGAAGCCGACATGTACGCCGGTAAGAGCCAGGGTTTGCCCGGCAATAGACCATCCTTGGGGCACTATGACGATGACCATGGCTAAGGCTGCCAGGAGCCCTGCGGTCCAAGGCAGAGTGTAGGCATCTGGGACCCGCCGCTGTTTGAGGTCTTTGATGCTGACCAGTGCACCGAAAACTAGCGATAGTGCCATGGCCGGCATTTGGTACAGCAGGATGGTCTGTTGCATCAGCAGTACCAGGAGCAGTGTGCAGGCAACGCTGATGGGAATGCTTACGGCCGGGGACATACCATCGCTGGCCTTCATGCGCGCTGCTTCTGCTTTCATGAAGGCCACCGCACCACGGCTGGTGCCTGGGGTTCCGGGGTTAGGCGACATATCCGACCTCTCGCAGCTGGTTGATCAGCTCTTGAGTCTCGTCAGCTGGCTCGTCGTCATCTCCGTAGGCGCCCAGGTAGTCCTGCAACTTGTCAGCGATTTCTTGTACCGCGTTGCGGTTCTTGGCGATGTACTCGGCGTTCAACGCATCTCGCCAGGCCTGCTCGTTGGCAGGGTCGACGATACGACCGACGGTGGCTCCGAGGCGGGCAAGCTTTGGGTTCTTCATGGCCATGGCGCGGTCTACTAGTTCGTGCGCTGCTTCCGTGATCAGTTCAATCATTTCGGTGTGCAGCTCAGTGTTCCAGAGGTAGTTCTTCGGGCGGATCCCTTCGAATGGTGCACCGCGGACCAGCTTTATGGCGGCGATGAGTCGAGGCAGGGAAACGGTGTAGACGTTGTTCCCAATGAGCTTGGTGAAAATAGTCCAGTCGCACATCACTCGTTCGTCGAGGCTGTATCGCTCGTTGCGGGCGTGCGGGAAGAGCATGGTGCCATCTTCATCCTGGCCAAGATAGTCACGGGTGAGGTTGGCCAGCTTGTTGCGGTTCTGCGCGCCTTTGGCTCCTGAAGGTTGTGTTCCTGGCCAGAAGGCTTCGTTGTACTGCTCGGTGGTTGCCCCTGGATTCATGGCCAAATAGGCCAGTAGTGAGATGCAGCGGGCTGCAGTACCTGGTGATTCTTTTCCACTATTTGGCGAAAGCGGCATTTTGCCCCGTGTATTGAGGACATCGACGGTGCCCAGAAGACGGATCATTGGGACCTTTTCTTCAGCGAGGGATGCCAATAGCTGCTGGGCTTCTGAATCCAGCTCAGCTTCAGGGTTATCGAGCTCGTCGCTGTTTACAGGGGACATACCGTCTGCGGGAACAGCTGCAGGCTCCTGGTCTTTGACGATCTCCAGGCTTGGTTTGGCTTCGTCACTGACGGTAGTCTGCGCGTCTTCTGCGCCAGCAGCATCTAGAGCCTCTGGCTCTAGTGAGCTATCTGGACTTTCCGCGTTTTCGTCGGCTGCAGACGCAATCGTTTCGGTAGCTTCGTGTTCCTGTGCGATGGCATCGGTTGCTTCGATCTGAGGTGAGGAGGCCTCTTCTTCCGGCTGTTCGGAGCCAACTGGTTCTGCAGGCACCTCCTGCTGTTCCGGCTCTGCTTGGCCAGTTGTCCCAGGCTCAACGAGCGTTTCATTTGTTTCGGGGACGGCGCGAAGCTCAACGACGAACTCTTCGTCGTTGAATTCCTTCTGAGGGGACGTACCGTTTGCTGGTGCTTGTGGCTGCTTGCTGCTCTTGGCCAGCAGTTCCATCACAGCTTGCTGTTGTTCTTGGTCAAGCTTCTGTGGTTTCAGCGACAGACCCAAGGGGTCGAGGGTGGCATAGCCGTCATCGTCGACATTGAACTTCCAGTCGCCCATGGTGAAGCCTGCAGTGATCGCTGCGATGCCCAGGCGCGGGATCTGGCCAACGAGGTTCAGTAGTTGGTGACGCTGCCGGTCGGTGGGTTCAATTCCCAGTAGGACTATTTCTGGCATCCAGGATTGTCCAGAGAGCACCCTTGCTTGATGCATGGTTTCGGTACCGGCGGCTTCCATGGCAGCTTTGACGTCAGCTGCTTTGCCTTCCAGCATGGTCAGCAGTTCTGGGATGTTCTCGTAGCTGGTGACTCGTCCGGTGCCGAGGGCTGATGGGAGGTCATCTGCAACTCCGCAAAGGCTCAGGGTCAGTTGCTCGGCCCATGGGCTGCAGGCCATCTCTACGGCCAGTGCGGTGAGGATTTCGTGGCTGGTTCCGTTGTGGTGGTCTTCCACGCCGAGGGCGCCGATGTACTCGGCGTCGACGAGGATCTGGGCGTTTTTGGTGTCTTCGCCCAAAGTGACCATGGCCGGGTACGGTGCTTCGCTGCCTTCTTCGGCGTCTGGTACGTCGTCAGGAGCTAGGCTCCATACCGTACCGTCGACGTCGTCTTTAGTCCACGGCGCAGGTAGTTCTGCGGCTTCTGAGAGGTAGAACGTCAAGCTGCCGGTGGCTGCGCGGAGGCAGAAGATCTTGGGGAGGGACGTACCGTTTTCTTTGGCCCAGGATCCGAGGAAGCGTAGTGCTGCATCGATGGTGGCTTGGGTTAGCGGGTCTTCGACATCGCGTAGTTCGCGTTCGGTTCGCGCGGCTGTTTCGCTCACTGCTTCTGTGCGTTGCCCTGCGGTGCGAATGCGGCGCTGGTGCAAGCGGCGGCGGCCTAGTAGTGCCAGGATTCCTGCTGCGAGCAGGCCACCAATGCCGGTAGCGGTCTGGAGCAGCTGATTGCCCATGAAGCTGTCATCTGCTTGATCGCCCTCGGAGGTTTCAACAGCGGGAGCTTCGTCTGCGGCCTGCACTTCTGGGGTAGCAACAGGTGCTGGAGCGCTGAGTGCCTCGGAGACGTCTTTATTGGTGTGGTCTTGCTCAGAGGAGCTTGCGGTGTCTTTCTGGGTCTGTTGAACGGACTCGTTGGTGGGTGCTGTCTTGACAGGTTTCGGTGCGGATTTCGCAGTGGACGCTTTGATCTTGGGGATGTTGATGGTGGTGCCGGCGTAGATCTCGTCGGCGTCGGTGATGCCTGGGTTGCAGTCCAGGATCTTCTTGTACTTTGCGCCGTCACCGAGGTGCTTTTCTGCCAGTCCCCAGAGCGTATCGCCTGATTGGACAGTGTGTTTGAACGTTTCCGGGCCGTCGGTTTTCTGTGCTGCGGTCGCAGCTGCCTTTTGGTCGATGGTGACATTGCCGGATTGTTGCGGTGCAGAGATCACCGTGTGACTGCTCATGGAGGTGTCTACAGTGGCGGCGTTGGCTGGGCCAGCGATACCGAAGATGCCGATCACAGCTGCCAGCAATGCCCCGGTGATGCCTTGGGCGGAGCCGAAGCCCTTGATGCGTGGGGCTTTGATCCCCTTGATGGCTGCTGGCAACTCCATAAGCACTGAGAGCATGAAATAGAGCCAGAAGCCCCAGCCAAGTAGCGGGAGAATTGTGCTCATCGTGATGATGAGCCCGTAGTCTGGGCGCGATGCTAGCTGAAGGATATCAGGCAGGCGTTCTAGTGGGTTGCCGGCTGCAGCGAAAAGAGCAAATGGCAGACCCGCAATGAGCCCAAGAAGGACTATGAGGGCCGCTAGGCCTTTAACTAATTTCATCGTTGACCTCAATCTTCGATCCTTGTACCAAGGGGGACGTACCACCTTGTGAAACGCAAACAACGCCTTCCATCAGGGGATAGCCCCTCTCTGGGTGAAAACCGGTCACAGTTGGCGAAAATTTATTTGTCCCTCGCCACGGTGCCTTGCTGTTCTGCGTTGGCCAGGGCTGGAACTGGTGATTTTCAGGAAGCTTGCGCTGATTTTTCATCTACTGTTCCTGGTCTAACGAAGCTGCATACATTCCGGGACGAACGACTTGTTCGCGAGTGATTTGCAGTGCGCTGTGTTGAGCTGCGTTGGCAATGAGGCTGGCAATCCGTTCCTTGCCCTCGTCAGTCATTTGGGCGCCTTGTGACCACTGCAGGAAACCGGTGAGCGCCTTCTGCAGCTTCTGCGGGCCGATGCCACGGTAGCCATGGGTGAATCCACCTGGATTCCCTTCGGCGAATGGCATTAGATGCAATGCGTCGTCCACAACGATGAATATTGGCCCGTCTTGTAGATACGGGGGTATAACGATGTAATCGAAGTTCTTGAGATGATCGTATCGGGAAGTTTGATGGTGCATGGTCACTGGGACAACTACCGAAACTTTGGTGTAGGGATCATCGTCATACCTCTGTTTGGCCTGAAGAAGCACGGGATTGCCATCACGGTCCTTCTTCAACTCGTAGTTCCCATGGCCTCGAACGAGCATTCGGCGTTCTTCTGCCGTCAGCACGTCTAGTAATTGCCGAGCTTCTGGTGAATTCGCCTCGTCCAAGTCAAGGAGTTCTGAACAGTAGCGCTCGAAGATTCGTTGTTGGTGCTTCTCAAAGCTGCGAAGATCATTGCGCACCGGGAACCGTGGCTGACTTTCGGGGTTTTCTTCTTTGATCTCATCGATCGTGAGATCGCAGAGCGCTGTGATGCCTAGGCCCAAGGCATAGGCTGTGACCTCTTCAGGAGAGTCGCCATACTTGCCGAACTTTGAGTAGATCAAATCATAGAGCTCGTTCGCGTATTCTTGTCTCTTCGCCGCAGGAGCAGTAAGAGCAGCGGCTTTGCTTTGCTTGACTGTTGCTTGTTCGATGCTGAGGTCAGGCTCCACAGTTTTGACGATGTATTCAACGTGCTCTTGACTTTCCTTGGGAATGCGAATCGCCCACGCTCCGGCACTGCCCCACTCGATCTCAGCTGCAAGCCTTGCTACGGCAAGATTAAGCGCCTCAGCTCTTACTCTTGCTGTAGCCCCGCTTTTCGTTTGTTCGCCTTGTTCAAGGCCGGTAAGAATTGAAGCGGAGAGCGCCAGGTTGAAGTTTCGTGTCCATTCCAGGTCTCTGGTGATTGGCGTTTTGTCTGCTCGATTCCAATCTTCGACTGCAGCGGCCGTGGGAAGATCAATCAAGGGAATTTTTCTTCCCATTTTTGTGCTCAGCGTTTGGTGAGAGACCTTCTCGGTTTTGAGCTCGCGGTCAACTTCCCATAACGAGCGAGGGCTGTTCTCCCGAATTGCTGGGGCCTCTGAGATCACGACTTCATAGAGGTCATCGCGTCGTACATAGACCCAGGCAACGTCATAGATAGTCAACTCGTTGAGTAATGAAACAGCGTTGGTCATCAGGGCCAGTTCACTACTTCCAAGCTCGGAGTAGAGGGGCACGCGTTGCAGAACCGGTTTATATGGTGGTGGGGCGACTTCTTTGGTCCTTTGAAGTGGCGTGATCACCCCGATGTGTCCTGAATTGGTTTTGAAGAATTGCACCCAAGCCTGTTCATGGGTTTCAGGGTTCTCAATGATGCCGTCGGTCTCTCGGATCGCGGGTGATGTTGCTGGGGCAAAGCTGTAGATGCTGCGTGAAGTGGAGCGGCCTTTCTTTCGGCCGGCTACTTCCTCGACATACGTTGCTGGCCATCCCTTGTGTCCGCTCTCATCGTCTTCCATCGGCTCAATGAGTGCACCTGTCGATGCCAGTTGGGACACACGTCCGATGCTGACTTCCAGCTTGGTGGCCATTTTCTTGCGTGAGAACAAGCCCATTGCTTTACCTTCCGGCAGGTGCGTTTTCCGTATCACTCTCCACAGTATCTAAAAGATTCACCGCTAATCAATATCGGCTAAAAAAAATTTTAGTTAAGTTTGGTGATTATTAGATCCCTAACAGTAGGAGCCAATCGATACGCTGAAATGAAGCAACCAAAGCGAGAGGACAATCATGCCCGAACCAACTTTGACCAAGCTGCCCGAGATCGGTCTGATGACAGCGGACGGCAACGGGGCCTGGCACCATTTCAAAGACAGCTTCCTCTCCCGGTGGGCTGTCGGAATTCGTAGCGTCACAAACCCCAATGAAACCCGCGACTTTCAAGGCATCCGTAAGACCTCAGCCGCCCTCAACCTCTTCTTCGAGACAAGAGCCAACGAATGCAACGAAGAAGAAGTCACCGAAATCTATAAATGGATTCCTGAAGGATGGCTCCTAATCAACAGAGCATCAATGCTCCGCACTACAAGCATCCTCCCCGACACCCAACGCGAAATCATCTGGGCACCCAACGGACAATTCATAGGCCTGGTGCATCTGATGAGCCCAGACACCTGGGCAATTCACCTCCTAGACCCCGAAGATGACCCAGTATGGAACCCATATACTCCCAATCTCATCTTTAAAGCTCCAGACAAGGTCAATGATGCCTGGCACACCTCCCGCGCAACAGCCATCGCCACCGCCCATCGATTCTTCCCCAACACAGCAGTTTCAACCGACGACTACTGGCCAAAAACCTGGGCCGAACCCCTCAATAAGTTCAGGGCAGCCGGCATCAGCGCTGGCTTCAAAATCGACGCCATGTTCATCGGCCCATCAGACGCCACATGCACAGCCCCAGACTGCATGGAAGAAGCGAAAGCCCGCGTGGAGCGCAGCGGCAGCGACATCGGCACAGACGCCCGCCTCGCCTGCTACAACCATGCCGGCGAACTCATGGCACGCCACTCAATGCCACCAACTACATAGAAACACAAAAGGTCTGGTCTAGAACTGCTCCCCCATCAAGCAATTCCAGACCAGACCCACAAACAACACCCTACCGGCGCTACAAACTAATCCCGGCTGTTGAGCACGTGCAGCTCACCAACATAACCATTGCCCGTGGACTCAGTAAACGTCGTCACAGTGCCAGATTCACCACCACCAGTCCACGTCACCTTCCACGTCGCACGAGCAGTAATCTCATACGGCCGTGAACCATCGCCAGGACTCATCTTCGAGTACCGGTAGCCACAGCTCGGAGAATCCGTCCGCCCGGAACCTTTGATCCATGGCTGCCCAGCACCATTACACGACACCGATCCCCCGTCTCCCATCGAGTACTTCACATTGGTCACCTTGGCGTCAGCAGTAATCGCTACTCCGCCAAGAGTCTTCGAACGCTTATAAGGACCCCAATTCAACGGCTTCTGATTCTCAGCAGGAACCCACAACCACACCGGCAAATTCACCGCACCAGAATCCTTCTGAGCAATGGTAGAAGTGAAATCAACGCCCTCCAGCTGGAACGTATCAATAAACCGCTTCGCGGCCTGAGGAGGAGTCAACTGATCGACGCCAGGGGGCGGGGTATCACGCCATTCCAGTCGCGGAGCATAGATACTCGGGCTCTGCTCACAAAGGTTCAACGCAATGGAATCGTCCTTATCAATGTGCGAGCAATCCTTGGGAGCAGGCGAACATACATACCAGGCACCCTTCGACGGGTCCTTACCTGGAGGTGGCGCCTTCTGCGGATTCCTCAGCTGCCAGTAGCACTCATCCCCCGCGCTCCACACACCCCGCTCCTTATCAGAGCAAGGAATCTCAGTACCATGGGTGTTCTCGCACTTCGACGGCCCCTTATTCTTCCCCTTAGGATTCTCCGTATTACCGATAGGACGAGTCTTCGTCCCCTCACCGTTGTTGCCATTCTGGGTTTCCTTATTCACACAAGAACCCCAGTCGTCGCAGACAAGCTGTTTAGGTAGTTTGATCGTGGGAAGCATGCTGGCGTTCGCCGTAAAAGGCACCAGCGCAAATGCTAATAGCGTGAAAACCGCGACAAGGCGTCTGACTAACATGGCACGCCACCATCCTTGAACTCTGTTTTAGCGATAACCCAACGTCCCAGCTCAGTGTCATACTGTGCTCTGACGTCTAGAATTGCCCTAAGCAGTTCTGGCTTCTCCCCTGGTTTTCCGTTAGCAAGCGTTATCTCGACGTTGCTGGTGTCGTTGCAGACTTCCAAATACACGACATGATCTTCAAGTTCCTTCTTGCCTTCAATTACAGAGGAGGAGTAACCAGATATCTCTTCCACCTCTACGCCACCTTTAGCAGTAGCTTTCTCTTTCTTGAGACCATTCAGAGTTTTCATTGTGGAAGCGAATTTGTCTCCAACGGCGAATTTAGCCAAGTCTTCGGTAGAAGTATCACCTGCCTCCATCTGTTTATTACCGACAGCGACTAAACGCTTCATGGTCTCGAAGGCAGCATCCACCGATACATCCGGACCAGGCTTCGTAGTCACCGGTTCAAAACCATTCGACTCCCCCGAACCACTCTCCGATACACTCCCTGAAGCCACCGGCGAAGAACTGGCCGAAGAATCAACAGAAGCGCTCGCCGCAGGTTTAGTGCTTGGGGACGTACCGCCCTCTGGTTCAGTAGTCTGGCTGCAGCCGGCAAGGAGTAGGGCCAAAGCAGCGGTCGATGCGGTAATCATGTATTTGGTCTTCATGGTTTTCATGCTTTCTACTGTCCTGGCTTGAATACTCTGGCTGCGCCGATTCCTACGCCTTCTTTGTTTCCGATAGGCAGGAATTTTGGTTCGTAGGGGATGACAGCGTGAACTGTTACTTTCCCGTCCTGTACAGCCACGCTACCTTCTGCCCCAGATTGAGTTAGGTATTTCTGCGCCGCTCGCCTAGCCAGTTCGGAATTTATCGACGTATCAGCGGTGATTCCACCATTAACCCCAGCACGTGCTGCTGACTGCGCAATCAAGGTTGCTCGTTCTTGAGCGTTGATAAGCGCCCCGTTCTCCATGAACAAGCCAATGACGATAAGAAGCACCGGAATCATGCCGAAGATGAGGATCACTGGGGCTTCTCCCCGTTCTCTCTGCCACCATTTAGCTTTCATGGTTAGTCGCTTACCTTTCTCGGAATGAATCGACAGGGGACGTACCGTGTGCTGTAGTGCTTTGAATGCCTGGAATAGCGGAAATCTTGATTCCAGAAAAGACAACGTCACACGTCACAGTTGCATCAACTCTGCCGAAGTTGGTGCCAGATGTCTGGAATCGTGAGGTGTCCACATCAACATCAATCGAATCGCAATTGACTGAACCTTGTGTCATTACACGCTTGGCTGCTTGAATTCCCGCGGCTTTGCCAGAATTCGAGGTTCGAGCAAGCGAAGCATCACGAGCAGCTGCGTTAGCTGCAGATTGCACGGCATGTTTCGCGGATCCCATAACGCCTGCATAAAGAATGAGCATGAAAAATAGAAAAATAATCGGTATTGCGAAGAATGTGCTGACTGACTGGCTGCCTCGTTCGGAGTTCTTGAAAAGATCCTTCATCGGGCAATGATCCTTTCCGTCGGGCCAGACACTTCCTGGTCAATTTTCCATCCGTCATGAAACGGAATCATGGAGTCAGAACGAGCATGGACGCTGACTCGAACTTCAGTTGCACTTCGAGTCACCGTAACTGCATCAGGCGGGAGATCCATCCGATATCTGGCTAGTAGCTCATTGGCAGCGCGGCGGCCGTCTGCGGCCGTAGAACCCTCATATCGGGCGACGTTATAGGCGGCCGCCGCGACTGCATGAGCTTTTTGATCAGCGTTGACCACTAATCCGAATTCGATGGCCCCAAAAATCAGCACTAAGAGGATTGGGAGAAATGCGAACCCTCCAACGTTGGAGCTCCCTTTCTCACAACGCCACTGATTTCTGGATGCATTAATCATTGCGGTTTACCACCAACCCGCGCCGTTGATCTGGTTGATCCATTCCTGCACCTTGCCGGTGAAGAAGCCGACGGCGAGGGCTACAATTCCCACGGCGACCCAAATCCACCCGAATTGCGAGGTGTCGTTGCTGCCTCGTTCATTGTCGACTGTCAAGCAGTTGAATTGCGTCGAGACCAAGGCCACAGCTGTCAGCGCTGCCAAGGTTACTTTGTCGGTGATTGCCTTACGCATTGTTTTTCCTTTCAGAAAGGGGAATTTGAAATATTGATAAAGAGTGCGGTGAGGATCATCCCTAGGAAGACCATCACGATTGCCTGCACACGTCTTGAGATTTTGTTGCTTACCAGGTTGGCCTGTTCGTGTTCTTCCGCAAGGGCCCGCATTCGGAGATTCTTGCCTGAAGCACGTAGCGCCTCATATATTCTTGCTCCGTCCTTTCCGCTTAGTCGTACAATTCTCGAAGCTTCCGAAAGTTCCGGAACGTGGATCTCGTTAGCTAATTCTTCTAGTGCATCCCATACCTGTTGTTGTTGGTATTGAGCTCTGGTGAGTACTTGCCTGATCCGAACGAAGACCCATGAATCATTACTGATTGTAGAAGCACTAGTGACCGCTGCCGTGACGTGGGCGCCCCGTCGTACCTCTGTAGCAACGAGCTCGATGAAGCTTCCTACGCCTCGACCAAACTCTTTACGAGCGTGGTACGCCATGGTGCGGGCTCGACGGTCCGGCACAGCTTGACCCAGCATGAAAGCGACGACCACAAGCAAAGGAAACATGGTATTTTCCATGCCAGCTACAGATAGGAGAATGGCTCCAATACTTGCAAGTCCAGCAATCCCAAAACCGTAGAGCATTTTCTGGAAAGAATGGTCCAGCTCGGTGCGTCCAATGAGTTGTAAGTCTTCTTTAGTGACCTTTGGAGTCATTGGAACTGGTGGAAGTTTCATGCCCCAAAGCCCAATCTTGCTTTTCCAGTCGACTGGGGCGAATTTAGTTTCTTTGTCAATGAGGACTTCGGAACCGAAATTATCCATAGCTACTGCCAGTTTTGGTTTCGCCGTAAATAAGGGCGCAGCCAATAGAGCAACTGCCAGTCCAATGAGGGCACCGCCGAGAATGATGAGAATCATTTGGTTGTCCTCCCTAAGAGTCGAGCTGCACGGTATGGCTTAGCCAGCTGGTACATCCCATACACGATGTAGCAAAGCAACGCCACCCACACCAAGTACAAGATCTGACCAGTTGCGCTCTTATATGGCTCTGAAACCATTGGCATAAAGGGCATGATGGCCAGCATGACTACTACGCCCACGATGATGATCCGGATATCTGAACGGGTCTTGGAACGATCTGTATCGATTTGGTGACGTGCTTTGATTTCGTCATGCACGCTTTCAGCGATGTTCTCTAGGGCAGTGCTTAGACCAGCCCCCCTTTGTTCAGCAGCAAGCATGAGATTCATGATGATGATGTCAGCTGTTGGGTCGTCGATTTCATCAGCAAAAGATTCGAGCGCGTCTTTCAGCATCCACCCGCCTTCAAGCCGAGCAATTAGGCGTTTCACCATCGGTCGGATCGAATCTGCAGCGCTTGAAAGCGAAGCCTTCAACGCGGTTTCTAGCGCTGTTCCAACCCCGATGAGACCCGAAAGGGAACGTGTCCAGGATTCCAGGGCCTCCAAGCGCTCAAGCACCAACCGATCAGCTCGGTTCGAAAACAGCGCTGGGATTGTAAGCACAGCGAGCGGAAAGAGAATAAGTGCAGGGAACCAACGCGTAAAGATGCAAAGGATGACCGCTGCACCGAATGCAGCAGCGGTACGGACTTTCTCAGCTTTCGAAAATTTCGTGTTCACCCACTGGAACCGTGCCGGAACGGCTACCGTCCTGAGCTTCTTTTTAGGCTGAAGCAGTAAATACGCGACCGCTAAGCCAAGGCTAGTAATCAGGAGGAAAACCCCAATAGGCAGCATCATTTGTTGCATTAGAATCCCCTCCTCAAAACTTCTTCTTTCAAACCGTGACGCGCGAGTCGGCGGCGCATACGTGAATCGCTTGGAAGGCGAAGAAACTTCGCGTCTTCGTCGTTTTCCTCTTCATCTAGGTGAAAGAGGTCTAAGGTAGTTACTCCATGAGTTTCGTGTGGCAGTACCTCAGTAATATGGGTTACTTTCCGAAGTTTGCTTCCATCTTCCTGCTCTACACGGTTGAGCTGCACGATGAAGTCGATATGACGGGCGATCTGGCGCTTGGCATATTCTTCGGAGTACTCCTGGCTAGCAAGGCCCACGAGGGCTTCCACACAATCTTCAGGATCTTCAGCATGTGCAGTCGAAAGACTTCCTGCGCCGGTTTGCATGGCTCGAATCATGGGACCAATTTCGTCACCGCGGACTTCACCCACGATGAAACGGAAAGCATTTAGACGCAGTGCTTTACGGCTGGCGGCCCACATGGAATATTCGCCGGCACCCCCGGCCTCGCCTGCGGGACGATACTGAAGCGATATTGGGGAAACAGCGCGGCTAGATAGGTGATGGAGGTGAAGTTCTCGTTCCATCTCCATGGTGATCACTGGTTCGTAGGGGTCAAATTCATTGACGACTGCTCGCAACATGGTAGTTTTTCCATCTCCCGCATAGCCGCTGAAAACTACCGAACGTTTGGCAGCGATCACAGCCCGGAGGAAGTGTGCTGCGGACTCAGTAAGGTTCCCCATTTGCACCATTTCATCAAGAGTGATGTTGAGGAATCGGTGGACGCGCAGCACGATTACGGGCCGCGTCGTCACAGGCTTTGTGACAGCCGCAAGGCGGACCATTTCCATGAGATCGGCGTCCACGTCTGGGTGGGCCTGGTCGAAGGGGCGCGCTTCTTCTTCTTTACGGTTGAGCAGAAATTGAACATCGTCAACCAGCACCCGATCGCTTGGCGCAATAGGCGGTTGGCGGCGCATTTCGCCCCCGGCGTGCTCTGTCCATACTTCGTCGCACCCATTCACGGTGATGTTTTCTACGGTTTCATCATCGACATATTTCTGGAATGGCCCCAACCCGAACATGTAGTCACGCAGAGTACGTTCAACGTCTTCTTGAGTGCGCGCGCTCCAGCTGCCTTCTTGCCCTTGGGTGCGGATCTGGAACTTGACGTGATCAAGTACCACCTGCTTAATATGCTGGCGTCCCATTTGCTCGCGTGCGTCGTTATCGAGGTCCGGGCGCTCCATCAGCTTCTGTGATTGAAGCTCTGCTGCTTGGCTGCGCAGGTGCTGAATGGTTTCCCAATATTCTTCGTTCTCTTCCGAGAACTCTTGGGAGCCTTCTACCCGGGCTTCACTTTGGACTTTCGCCGCACGGCGCCCACTCTGTCCTGCATTGAGATGTTCTTTCACTGAAGTGGGCACTTTGAGTGATGGCTGCGCCGTCAATTCAGAAGCGAAAAATGGCAGAGAGCGGAGATCCTGGTCAGAGTTGCTAGTAATGTTATCCGGCATCGCTTTCCTCCTGGATCAGTTCTCTTGTCTTATCAAGATCTTTGAAGATCTTGGCTCGCAGTGCACGGATAGCTGACATGTAGCTATCCCGCATCATCATTCGTTTCGAGCTAGGTTCGCCTTGTGAAAAGACTGCGGCTTGCTTGGGTGCAAATGGAATTTCCCCAGAAATCCCCATATTGAGGAACTTCTTGACTTCCCGCGTGCTAGAGCCGCCTACAGCTGGCTGGTACAAAACAGCAGAAGAAGAGTCGCCCCTCCCTACTGCATCGCGAAGAGGTTCTATGGACTTTTTCCCATAGTCGAGAGCAGCAAGTGCGGAGAATGTAGGTTGCAGACCATACAACATAACGTCTGAACGTTCAGCCAAAGCAATGCGGCGGTCTTTGTTTCCCGTCCAACGCCCAAGATCAACGATCACGTCGTAGCCGGAGGCTTCAAAAGCTGTCAGTTCCTCCGCGAGCTCTCCCCACATGGTGGTGATACCGTGGCCAGCTTCCGGGTTTGAAATCGCAGGTAGGAGTAGATTCTCGGTTCCCTCATCTTCTCCCGTGCTGGTTAGTGGCACGCATGATCCCAGGATGGATTCTCGGTCAACAGAGCTCATGGCAGAAATTTCCGCTAACGTGCTGAGTCCCCGCTTACCTGATATCTGACATTGCATGTAGCCAGCAATCACAGATGATGGCTTAGAAATGTCTGCTTCTACCAAGATGACTGGCTTTGGCCATTCAACTGCTAGGGCCACCGCTGTTGTCGTTATTCCCGGGGACGTACCGATGCTGGTGAGCGTGACCATAGCCATTTACTTTTCACCGTCCAACACGATGCCCACCAGCCCAGATGAACTCCAGGTAACGATCTGCGGTGCATCAGCCTTCTTCACTCGAATATCTACGATGAAGTTGCTGTTACCTTCTGCATCTTCGCTGGCAGTCGGATACCTCTCTATGACAGCCGCAACGGTTTTGAGAGTCTCATCGCCAGTAAGCTGTTCGCCTGATGGGGTGTGAACTACACGAACTTTGTCACCAGGCACCAGTTCGCGCCCTGGCATGTTGGCAGGCTTCAGGCCTAATCCCACGATGCTCATGTCCTCAGGAACCGGCATTGCAGATGCAAACGAACCCTCGACAACAGGTGTGCCGGCGAGCAGATTTGTCTGAGCCTTAGTACCCACGACATCACCTTGACGATTGATATCGATGTATTGTGGCTGCTCCCCCTCCACCGACAGCGAAGTGAGGTCCTCCTGCTTGATAGTTTGTCCGCGAAAAACGTCATTCTTGACCGTCAGAACCTGGTGGCTTCCGGTAGACCTCGTTCCCACCCAGGCTAAAGATGCACCGAGGACAGCCATGGCCAATACAGCGGCGACAAAGCCTTTACGGCGCGACGGCAACTTAGGGTTCTTACCGCGATGGGGAAGACCCGCAGGCATCTGCTTCTTCTGGGTCTCTTCGCTGGTGACTTCAGTAGTCACTGGGATTCTCCTCTTTATGGATGATCTGACAAGAAAACGGTAGCACTGCCTAGATTTTAAATCTAGGCTTATTGGTCATGAGCACAAGGAAAAGTCATGATGGGATCATGCCGCGCAAAATAGATACAGGCCTCCCTGCAGATCTCCAATTCGCAATTGATGCATTTGGGTCCGCGGCACGAGTGCAACTGATCAGGGACCTCCAGCGGCGAGGCCCTGCTTCCATTCCCACGCTTGCTGGACGCCTGGATCTAAACGAACACACCGTAAGGGCCAACCTAAGGGCGCTAGAAGCAGCAGGCGCCGTCAAAGGGGACATACCACCAGAGCTTCGAGGAAGCACCGCAGTAACGTACCAAGCGCAACGATCTCGATGCGCCGAGTTACTCATGATCCTTCGAACAAACATCCTCTTACTCCCGTCGGACTGACTGATACTTACAGGTAGCCCAGTGCTGACAGAAAACCTGCCATAGAATTTTCCTTTACCTCATTCTCCCCCAGTTTGCTGCGCGAAATTCCTGCGAACCCACGCCATACCCTGCATCCCTCATAGGATCACCCGCCCGACATGGACAAAGATTGGCGACCTGGAATCACAAAACGGCAGATATAACCGCACCCACTCGAATAACTGATGTCGGCCTTGAGCCAAAGCGCCCTGGAACCCTAAAAGCATCCCCGGGCCGCAGTTTATATACATATGAACGTAACTAGTTAGGCAACTATTGATGCAACTAGGTAACTGAACATTTTGTTACCTAGTTATCCACATCGTGATGCTCGTAAGCATCTACCTAGTTGCCTCAGTGCGACCTGGCGCGCAGGGACAGTAATCCCCGTTGGAGGCATGCTGATCGGTAGATTGAGGTCAACAGTGCCCACTGGCTTCGCTTCAACCATCAACCACAGGGCAGCTAGTAGACCACATAGATAACACGTTACTTACTGCATAGTTGTGAAACTATGATCTTCATTGTCATGTTACCTAGTTGCTTACCTAATGCATGAACAGTTGTGCACATAGATATGTACATAGATATGAAATTACTTCCGAACTAGTTAGCCCACTGTTGAATTACCTATGAATAGTGTTATGATCTTCAAGTCAGATCATCTCTTGGAGGAAGCATGTCTAGCTCTTTTTCTCTCGCTGGAACCAGCCCGCAAATCACGCAGATCGCTCGCGCCGTAGTCTTCGGTATTGACAAGGGTGGGGTCGGTAAAACCTCTTGCTCATGCAACGTCGCTGGTCAGGCTGCAGCCGCTGGATACAAGACGCTCATTATCGATCTTGATCCCGTAGGTGCCATGCACAACGACCTTGGTTACGACAAAGAGGATGGGGCGCGACTGTTTGATGCACTTCGCAAGGGGCACCCTTTGCCTGTCATCAAGGACGTTCGCCCAAATCTGGATGTAGTTCCAGGTGGAGCGGAACTTCGAGACCTACAAGGAATCTTGTTCTCCAGGGGTCAGGCTCCAATGGAGGCCTTCGCTTCACTTTTGTCGGCTAGCTTGGGTGCAATTGCCGAGCCTTACGACCTGATCATCATTGATACCCCGCCTGGTGATCCATGGATCACCGAAGGTGCCCTCTGTGTGGCTTCAGCATTAGTGATCCCGGCTCGACCAGATGATGGCACACTTGACGCCGTTGAAAACACCGCCAAGAAATTCATGCGTGCCCGTCATTTCAACCCCGACCTTCGACTAGCAGGGGCCGTAATGTTCGGCATCGGTGGGGCAAGTCGCCGCATTGCACGTCAGACACGGGAACGCCTCACTGAATCATTGGGGGAGGCAGCACCGGTCTTCGAGACCCGCATTCGCTACATGGAAACTGCAGCTGTTGATTCACGTCGCCGGGGAATGCTCATCCATGAGCTTTCACCCGCTGTTGAGGAATCAGTCAAACAGCGCTTCACTGCCTTCAAGAACGGTGAAGCGGTCGAGGAGGATAAAGCGCTACTAGCCACAGATGTTGGGAACTTGGCAAAGGAATACACGGCCTTAACACGTGAAATTTTTGCCCGTCTGTTGGAAATTGAAGCCGAGGTTAGCAATGACTAGGAAAAATTTGGGCAGCATGTTTGAGCCAGGAGCTTCAGAGGACCCTGCAGATTCACTAAAAGGGTTTCTGCCACCAAAACCAACCAAACGCAAGGCACCACCACTAGCGGATCGCGCAGTCCAGGAAGAGGTTCCGAGGGAAGTCGAGGTGGAAGCTGCCGCGGATACACCGTCTTCCCGGAAGCGCAATGTGAAGCAGCCGCACTCGTCGGTCTATTTGCCGGCCAATGTATATAAGGCCCTGCGCAAAGAATCTCTTGCGGCGTCGCAGAGTTATACAGAACTACTTTTCCGTGCACTTAGCCGAGTCTCAAAAGAAAATTTGGCGTCTTGCTTTGGTGGAGTAGTAGCTTCTGGCCTGCCCGAGGGGATGCCTGGCGCCGCTCCTTTGCGTAAGCGCCGTGGCGGGGGAGAGGGAGGCACGCAGATACAGCTGCGCTTGACTTCGGACCAAGTTGCATGGATCGACGATGTCTACTGCGCGGAAGTGGGCGCACCAACTCGCAGTGCACTTATTTCATCCCTCTTTGCTTTGGATTTGAAAGTCGATGTCCCACAGTATTCGTAATGCATCGCTCTAATAGGTAAGTACCTTAGCGGCCCGGTTCAGGCGCAAGCCTTGGACTTGGGCCGCTACTGCGTTGTGGGGGAAGAAGATCTGCACTTCTCGTAAGTGCGCGAGAAATTTTGCTTTGAACTGGCGCTGATGTTTGTACTCTGAGCCGAATTGGGCTTCTAGCTGAGACCAAGTGACAGTAGTCGGCTTCGACAGGTTTCGCAACCGGTAGGAAAGCCATACATACAGATCCAGCCTCATTGCCGATCCCGCGAGCTCTCTCAATATCTGAGGGTGTAGTTTGACGGGGGATTTGATGGCTTCCTCATAGAACTGCTCTGACAGGGTAATCGTTGACCCCAGAAGCTGTTCCTGGTTGGGTACGTCCTTGGCCGAGAACCAGAGGTCATAACGGGATGCAATGTGGAAATTTTCTCCGGTGATATTCCATCTGGACTTCTGGTCACGTACATCTTCGATATTGATATTGGCGACGGCTAGCCGGTGCAGCTGATCTAGAACTCGTCGGCCTGAAGCACCGGATCCATTCATTCCTAGAGTGGCGAGGAATTGAGTCAGTGAGTCGCCTAGATAGAGCTGTCGCGACCGCGTGCGATAAGCCTCAGTAGTCATCCAGGTCATCAAATACCGGGGGATCACTCCGTATGGGTAGAGGCGTTGACGTGACCCGTCCTGAGCAGTCACCTGACCCGGCGTGAGAGTAAGGGTGAGGGCGTTGTTTCGCCGGACCCATTCTGGGGCGTCTTTGGGGTCTTTATAGGGCAATGAGAGCTGCGCCATGATCCGTGAAGCGTAGTGCCCTGAGAAAAGTTCTCCCTCAAGGTCACAGGCCAAATCAACTAGCCGAAGCTGGCGGTTGGTCATAAGCTCTGCTGCAGTTGACATGATGCGAAGTACTTTCTGTGGATAGAGCAAGTTATCCACGTGCAATCGGTGACGCCCGTATTTCAGTGGGTGTGGATATTTATTTGGGGGAGTTAATCCGCGTGATTCCAGGGATGCAGCACGTGCAATCGGTGACGCTTCATCTCAGTGAGGAGAGTTTTCCACGTGCAATCGGTGACGCTTAACCACGTGCAATCGGTGACGCCTGATCTATGTTTTGCCTAGTCAGTTCCGTCAAAATGAGAGGCCCATTTAAGTTAATTAACATGGGGGATTCTCATAAGTAGGGGCACCCGGTTCTGTGGATTCGTGGATAACGGTTCACATCAGTGATCCTCGCTCGACACCAGCACTTGCTAGACGACGTGCTAACCGTCGTTTGAGGACTGAGATCTTATCGCTGAGTTCGGAGCTGCTCATTGCCAGCTCATCGGCAAGCTTGTGGCGTTCTTTCGTAGTAGCCGATGTGTACTGTCCGAGGAGCTTAGCTTCGCTGACGCTTAAGGCATGAGTCTTGACTGACCATTCAAGTACGCGCATGACCTCAATCCATGGCGATCCAATGCTTTCTTCATGAGGACGGCACTCCATGGGATGAGCTTCCATTGGGGCACTAGTGCAGCTTTCAGAATGAATTGATTCTGCGATTTCGAAATCACCGTAAGTTTGCTCTGCCATGATCTGCGGCAGCTTCGCGCTGACTGAACGGGTGATTCTTTTCAGCATTTCCATTTGCAGATTTCCAGTCACGGAGGAGGTCCTCTGGAGCGGGTATGTCTTGATGGTTTCCCATAAAGCATGGACTGCGATGGTCAGCGCTTCGTCTTGCTGCCCAATGCTCTTCAGGTACCGCAGTCCTTTGCAGGTGCGTGCAGCGTTGACAGCCATGCCCTGGAAGTAATGCAGCAATGCTCTTTCGACTGTGCTGTTGCCACTCACAGCGTCCTGGAGGCAGTCATGCAAAGTCGCTTGGTCGCTATTAGAGAGAAAAGCCAAATACTCGTCTCCAGTGATAAACCCGGCGGTGCCATGGTCGGCATTTTCATGCGCGTGCTGCGCTTCCCATTCCAAGTTCAAGCGAGTGTTGATTCGGGTGATAGTACCCATGTGGATCACGTCCTTTCGTCATGATCCACGCTCCTCAGCGCCCCTAGATTCGAATCTGGATCACTCTGGATCCCAGCCATCAAGCTGCACTCTTCTGACTTGTATTTCCTGCTTCTGACTTGGGTCTTCTTGCAGTGAAAAAAATTTTGAAAATCATTTGACCGCTTTTGGTATTTCAGTGGGCTGTCTATAGGCAGAACTAGAAAATCTCGACAGGGGACCTCAATGAAAGATCAGGCTAGAGATGCCTCAGAGCATGCTAATTCGCCCTCTCTTGAGGACAATCTCCACTCCTTCTTTCAGCACAGCGAAGTGGTCATCAACGCCGAAGAGAGCTTAGAGAAACGAGTTGCCGATGTCTTAGAAAGCCCATTCAGTTCAGAGGCAGCAGAGGAACTGGCACGGTTCCTGATGTCAGAAGAAATGAAGCTCGGCCGAGAAGCAGCCGAATACATCCGAGAGGAGGGAAGACCATGAAAACCCAACGCAAAGCGAAGAAACCAAACGCTGGAATTTTCGCTCGGTTCAAGCGCGAAAAGGACTCAACCGATGGTGTGGCGGACCAGCAGGCTTCGGAAGTTATCCAAGGTGAACCTTGGACTCAGGGGCACAGCATCTCAAACAAGATGGTGTCAGGTCTGATTGTGGTCGGTCTATTGGCCTACCCATTCGTGTCATACCAAATCTCTGAAGGTATGTCCCCACCGGCTGCAGCTCAGGTAGTTGAGCAAAAGCCAGGAGTACCACCTGCCCTAGCTCAACAAGCACAGTCGATAGCCCAAGGTTTCGTTTCTTCCTGGTTGACCGCGACTCGGGATGATGCCTCACGGCTAGCCCGCTATACACAGACCACCAGTCTTCGACTTCCCAAAAATGGCTCGGAGATCAGAGAAGTTAGTGTGTCAGAACTTGGGCTCGTTAACGAATCGACGTTCCGAGTCACTGTTTCGGTTGAAGTGAAAGACCCGTCAGGGCAATGGCAGCCAAGGGCATTTGACGTGCTGCTCATCACCGCAGGGAACCAAGAATTATCGATTCTCGGGTTTCCTAGCGAAAGGGCGCACCCCGCTGCCAAAAGCAAGAAATTCGAAGGCTACTCAAAAGACCTATCGGCTAATAAGGCCGTCACGAGCTCAGTCGAAGGATTTCTGCAGTCGTATCTCAGCGGCAGCGGAGACCTCACGCGCTTCGTTGCCCCAGGCACAACCATTGCTCCCATTTCTCCAGCCCCTTACTCTTCCGCACGCATCGAGTATGTGGTCGGAGACAAAGAACCAGGAGAGAAGGCCACTGATGGGGATCTAATACACGTCAACGCGCGCATGCTGCTGACAAACAAAACCACCGAGACACTCGGGGATTTCCAACTGACCCTCACGGCACGAGCCGGCCGATGGGAAGTTTCCACTCTTGGGCTTGACGAAACCTTCGCTAAGGCCCAGACACCACGAAAGGAACCAAAACAATGAATCTCAACGAACTGAACGGTGCTCTGACATCCAACATTGTCGTCGGCAACGTTTTTGAAACCGTGAACTCCCTGTTCAACCAGGGCAAAGGAACAATCATCATCGGCGTGGGTGTGATCATCATCCTCATCTGCGGCGTCGTGTTCTGGCAGTCCAAGGGGTCTTGGGGCAAGACGCTCAGCGCCATGGTCTTGGGAGGTGTCATCGGCTGGTATGTCGTTGGCGGGTACTCAACCATTCAGGAAGAAGTGGAGGGCACCGTGCCTTCTGCAGCGCATTCTGTGTCCATCACCCACGCAACAGATGACCCTTCAGGTTCCTTGGGCTAAGGCCACGTCATGTCAGAAGAATCTCATCGGATAGTCACACGCTTTTACCGGGTTGTCCGTATCCCGATTATGATCGGGCGTCTTCCCAGCGGTGAAAAGATCATCGGCGGACCCTATACGGCAGCTCAGATCGTGACAGTCGCTGCGGTCAGCATGTTGCTCTACAAAAGCTACGCGCTGTGGCGGACTGACTCCCTCGGGATCAATCTGCTTCTCGCAGCTGGACTAGTCCTCGGCTCAGGAATTCTGGCAGGAAAGCTCGAAAAGCTCGATGGCAACCCTTTCGTACAGTTCGATGGGTTCTCCGGCGCAATCAACTCCCGGTACTTCAGCAGGCAGGGGACATACCGCGGGAAACCATTGAAATTCGATAAGCCGGCTCGGGCACGGGCACGCACCGTGCTCATCAACAGCAGCACTACTTCTCTCTATCAAGAGCTTGTGCCCGAACCGGCCCCAATCTCATTGCCGGAACCTACCCCGCCTGAAGTTCAACAGTCAGCTTCGCAGTCACCTATACAAGCTTCCAGCGCGTTGAAGCATCTTCTTGCTCAAACCGGCACTCACTAAAAGGAGTCTCAATCATGTCTAGGCGTATCCTCTCCTATACCGATCTCACTGAGAATCTTGCATTCACAGATACTGGTACCGTCTGGGCTACTTGGCGGTTAGAACCGCAGAAATATGGATACGCACCCTTTAAAAAGCGCTCAATGATCAAAAAGCTTCATGAGGACCTGTTCCAGAGCCTCCGGGGCGAATCAATGCTCATGGGCATCACGGCATCTCTTGACCCTTCAGCAATGGTCGAAGCAATGATCGAAGGCGTCGACCCAGAGCAGTGTCCGCACTGGTTCCATGAAGTCGCTAAAACCCTTGAATCATGGGATGACATCGAGTTCGGCACTCGTACTTTCTGGCTGTCCATTCCGTTGAAGTCTTCTTCCTTCAAAGAGACACTGCGTCGTCACGGCACTGTCCTGCGTCGGAAGTTCCACGACGCCCTAGCCCTTCCTGGTATGTCCCCGGACCTGAAACTTTTAGAATCCAGCAGCTTGTCGAGTACACAAGCGTTGAAAAACCTCCCGACGATGTTCCGCGCTCGGCCGGCCACCCCAGAGGAACATGTCTGGCTGGCGCTTCACCATATGCAGAGAGGGCTGTATTTAGACGAAGCTATCGGCCTGCACGGTCATGACAAATCCCTGGTTGAGGGCCAGGCACAGATCATTCCTGAACCTTGGATGGATCAGGGAGCGCAAACTGATCCGCGTGAAGAGAACAAAGACCGTATCTTCCGTCGTCGTTACATCAAAGTGGCAGCCAGCACCGAGCCTTCATACCAACAGGTCCTGGCTATCCGCTCCATGCCGCTCGGTGGATTCGAATTCCCTGGCGGCGAGTGGATGAGCGCCATTGACCAACTCGCGTTCCCAGTGGATTGGGTATGGCGATTCACCACGATCGATGCGCGTGAAGCAAAGAAACAGAATGCAACTAACGAATCACGCCTGAACGATCAGCGTGATCAGAGAACAGACGAATCGGTTACGGGGTCTAATGCTGAGCTCGATGTCCACCAGCGTGATTTGCAGTTGTACCAGCAAGCCCTGAGCCGCAATGAAAAAGAAGTCTCCATAACGCCGACAGTACTTTTGGCCGTCGGTGGTTCTTCGGCAGAGGAAGTAACGTCCTACGGTAAGCAGATCATCGACTTCTACAAGCAGATGGAAGTCGGCGTCGAGGCCCCTTTGCCAAAGCTCATGGAAGAGCTGTGGAAGTCCATGATGATCGGCACCCCGATGACTCCAATTGTCAAAGAATATGCGTTGCCACCCACCACCAGTTACGATCTGTCAGCATCAATCCCTATCGCTTCTGACTCATTGGGAGCTGAACGTGGACCAATGCTGGGAATCAATACCACTGGCGGCCGGCGTACTCCCGTTTTGCACGATATCGAAAGCGCCGTGATGGGTAATAAGTCTGGCTGTTTCGCTGTCGTCGCAGAACTCGGTGCCGGTAAAACCTTGACGCTCAAGAAGATCACAGCATTCGTTGCGGAACGTGGTGGACGTTATCTGGTGATCGATAAATCAGCGACTCATGAGTGGCTTTCCGTGGCTGGTGCATTAGATAAAAAGGGCATCCCAAGCACCGCAATCAACCTAGTTGAACCAGAGTATTCTCTGGATCCTCTACGTGTTTTCGGTGTTGAAGAAGGCGCCTCACATGTGGAGTCCCTAGCTGCCATGTTGATGAACATCTCTCCCTCAGACGAAATGGGGATCGTCCTCAATGAAATGCTCAATCCGGTTCATCTTGAAGAGCACGGGATCGATTCATTAGGAAAGCTCGTCGAATTCCTCCAGGGAGAAACAGATGATCCTGAACAGCGGAGATTGGGACGTACCATGCAGGCCTTCTCGAAGAAGAAGCAGGGCCGGGTCTTATTCGACGAGACATTGCCACCGCTCAACAAAGATGCGCGGGGAATCGTGTTTTGTACCTATGGTCTGGAACTTCCGTCTCCTGAAGAGCTCAGCCAAGGTTTCCTCTTCAAACAGCTCAGCTTGGAGAAAATCTACGGTCGGGCTTTGTATGCGCTCATCGCTAGGATCGCTCACCAGGTGTGCTTTGAAGACGACTCGGATCTTGCTCTTTTCATGGCTTCAGAGGCCCACCACCTCACCAGCAATCCTCAGGGACTTGAAATCGTTAACTCCTTCCTCCGCGAGGGGCGAAAGGCCAAAGCTGTTCTTGGGATGGATTCACACGATCCAGTCGAGTTCGGAGACAAACGCGGACTCATCCCGTTCCGTATCTTGATGCGCCACACCGATGAAGAAGAAGCAAAGAAGGGCCTAGCTTTTCTTGGACTTGATCCCGACGACGAGGAAAAAGTGGAGAAAGTGCGCGGATTCTCGCCCCAGCAAGCCGACGGAAAAATCGTTCCTGGGCGAGAAGGCGAAGCGATGATTATCGACCAGTCAGGTAACCACGGGGAAATAAAGGTCACTCTGCCAGCAGATCCTGAGATCGCTGCAGCCATCCTCACCACCCCACAAGCAGCACGAATCGGAGGTTAGAATGAAGCGCCTCTACATGCTTTTCAGTTTTGCGCTCCTTTTAGCCATCAGCAGCGTAGCAATCGGCGCGCCTTCGTCCTTGGCCGCGACGGCTCCTTCATATTCGACAGCAGCTACAAGTGAGGATTCTCCGCTCAGTACCCCAGCTGAGGGGGAGATCCCTGCCGACCCTATGAGCTCGCTGAAAGACTCACAAGGCGTACCAGCAGAAAAGTATCTCACTACTCCCGTCGACCGCGGAGATATTTGGCACCCGCGCCATGTCATCGACGGTTGGTTTATTGATCTGTTGTGGGGTCCCTACACGGGGTCCTTTAAAACGATGATGTGGTTGATCCACTTTGTCTTCTCGTTCACATGGGTCGATTGGCTAATTTCCCCTGTCAAGGGGATCTCCGACAACATCTCTGCAGTCGTGTCTCCCATCAAATCCAGCTACATCGGATTCGCAATGGCGCTTTCAGGCGCCGTCTACGGTATTGCTCTGATGCGTGGTAAGGCCGGAAGCGCGTTGATGAATATCGCCGTAACGATCGGAATACTCGTACTTCTGATGGGCTCATTGTCTAATCCGATGAACTCAGTATTCGGTACTGATGGAGCGTTCGATAAGTTCCGGAACGCAGGTAACGAAGTAGCCATCACCATCGCTACTAACGGAGAGCAAAATTCTGATAATCTCACGGCCAATCAAGTCATCACAGATTCAGTAGGTAGCAAACTCACTGACGTGATGCTCCGAGAACCTCTGCAATATGTAGCATTCGGTAAAACCCTCGATGGGAAATGCGCGGAAACGTTCACACAAAAGATCCAGGAAGTAGCTACTGGAGACGGTGCTGACACCCGCGTTCGTGATGCCATTTCTAAATGCGACCCACAGGCCAAAGCCTATTTAGAGACTCCGAACGGCACTCTGGACGTGATGGCTGGATCAGTCATGATGCTCTCGGGGATGCTAATTTTCGTGATCGTTTTCTTTGCCATTCTGGCCGGCGCGGTCCTGTTTCTTGCATGGCGCACGTGTGTTCTGCTGTATCAGCTGCTCATCGGTTTGTTGCCTGGAGGCGAACGAGGCGGCCTTTGGGAATGCCTGGTCATGGTCCTCTACGGACTGTTCCTCACTGGGTTCGCCCTCGCGCTCTTTGTCATTGTCCTTCTAGCTATCGTCGGCTTCCTAGATTTCCTGGCACCTCTGGGACGCAACAAATTCACGGTCGTGATGATCTTCACCGTTGTTTCTGCTGTTCTGTTGTTCAAATACCGTTCGTGGTTAGTAACAAGAGCTAAAAAGCTAGCTGAGCGGATGAAGAACACTCTCGGAGACCGTGGAGGCCAAAGCCAGCCAGTAAACGTTGGCGGCGCTATCTCTAAAGTGCGCAGTGCCGCTCACACGGTTTCAAATGTCGCATCCGCGAGGACTATGTCCCGCACCGCTCGATCAGCTGGCCAAAATTCTGATGCTCAGGCGTCTAAAGAAGCCCCATCAAAAATGCCTCAAGACGCTCCTGCGGGCACAGGACAAACTAACGAGCGTCGATCTCAAAGTAACGCACGGGGAAAGGTAAAAGCGGCAGCATTGCTAGCTGCCAAACGCGTACCTGGCGTAGGCACTGCAGTCACTGCAGCAACTGTGGCAGGAAAGGCTGCAAGCAAGGTGGGTAAAACAGTTAGCGCTGCTAAAACGCACGTATCTTCAGGACAGCTGAAGACTGACCTGAAGCAGCGAAAAGTAGACCGCTATCAAGGCCGTGAGGAGCGTTTTGAAAATAGCAAGAACCGTAAGCAAGAACGTGTCCAGCGATCGATGGATCGTGTCGACCGGAAACTGACCAATGCTCAGCGAAAGGATGCTCAACGTCCTGGCACTCCATCAACTCCAGAAAAGATGGAGAAGCTGACCAACAAGATGGCTGCAAAGACAACTAAATCAGCTCAAGTTGCTAAGCATATGCCGAAACGGCGTGAGCGCGTTCAGGCAAAGCTAGCAACGGCTCAGAAGGCACGTGATACTGCAGCACAAGTTGTATCGAAGCATAAAGCCAACGAAGAACTTCTGAAACAACGAGCTGAGCAACGTCGTGCTGCTCATACTCCCGAGCCTGTGAAAGTCAGCAGATGACCAATAACAGTGCCAAAAAGACCGGTGCTGGTCTTGGTATAGGGTGTCTCCTCATCGCCATCTTGTTGGCAGGGTCAGCACTTATTCTCCCGGTTGTGATGGTGGCCGGCTTCAGCGGAGCAGCCAAGAATGGGTCGGGGACGAACAATGACAATGGGCTCCAGTGCCAGGTTGGGGATGGGCCGAATGTAGTGAGCCCGGATCAGGCTTACACTGGCGAATGGCTCAACCCGCTCAAAGGGAAACTCACCTCGTCGTATGGTGGCCGAGTACACCCGATTCTAGGCATATTTCAAGTACATTCTGGGCAGGACATTTCTGCACCAGATGGCACCCCAATTTTGGCTGCGGCTGACGGCGTTGTCTCAATTGCAGGCAAATCGACTGGCGGAAATTCCGGCTATATGGTCGCGATTGATCATGGTGGTGGGGTCCAAAGTCGATATGTACATTCGTGGCCCAAGGGTATTCATGTCAAGGTCGGCGAGAAGGTCCAAAAGGGACAGCACATTTCTGATGTGGGAGCTTCAGGCAACGCCACTGGCCCGCATCTACATTTCGAGATTCGTATTAACGGGCAGCCGACTCCTCCCATCCCATGGATGAAGAAGAAGGGAGTGAATCTTGGGATTGACGAGACACAACAGGTCCAGACAGTTAATAATCAAGAAGAAAATCCAGATTCACCCAAGCAAGAAATTCCAGAGACTGGTGGAGGTTTGGCAGGGACATACCGACGTGCTGATGGGCAAAAATATGTGGCCGATGAGAAACAAGCCAAAAACCTTGCAGGAGTGATCAGCGCCGTTCGAAAGCTCAAAGGAAATGACCGGGCTGTGGTGATCACGTTGATGACCGTACTGCAGGAATCTAAGGGAAAAATTCTGGCGAATACTACAGTTCCAGAATCGTTAGGGTACCCAAACGATGGGGCAGGCCATGATCATGATTCAGTAGGGCTATTCCAGCAGCGTCCATCACAGGGATGGGGGCCGGTGAAGAGCTTAATGCAGGTGGAGTACTCCACTGAACAATTCATCAAGCGGCTCTTCGCAATAAAGAATTGGGAACAGTTTGGCCTTGGGGAAGCTGCCCAGGCAGTTCAGGTCAGCAAATTCCCGGATCTGTATGACAATTGGGAACCCGTAGCCACACAGATGCTCAAAGGTGCACCTGGTGGAGAAGCCCCGATCAACACCGAGTGCCCAGCGATGGGTGCAACAACATCACTCGCTGCGAATTCAACAGCAGATCTCACCGAAGTACGCAGTGCTTTAGTCGATGCCGCGAAAGAAGGCCTAGGTGGCTCTCATGTCCGAGGCGGACGAGAATTCAAAAAATGGGACGACGATGGCTTTGTCTACTGGGCAACTCAGAAAGCAGAGATCCGCGGGGTTCCATATGTCGACCCGTGGGCGGCCGGCCGCCAAACAGATGATTTAGCCCCCGGAGATCTCATCGTCATGGGCAAGGTTGCGCAAGGGAAATGGGACCAGGTTGGAATCATGATCGATCAACAAACAATGGTGACCGTAACTACCAAAGGAACAATCGAGGTGCCACTGCCAAAGAATCCGGTCGGCTATAGCCTAATACCTGAGTCGGCGACCCCAATCGTTGAGGAGGTTGAAGGCCATGAATAAGCGAGGATGGATTATTGCCCTAAGCGCAGTTGCAGCTCTCCTGCTTATCTGGCTAGTAGCTCCTAAAGATCACTCGCAGCAGTCAGAACCTTCTATGACCTGGGAAGTGGAATCACCAGCTCCCCAAGTAGATCCCACCAATCCGATTACTCCTCAAATCACGATGACGATTCACGGTTTTGTCGAGGGATACTACTCCTGGTCCTACCAAGATTCCTCGGCGGATGCTTGGATCGACCGCGCAGCTAAATGGTGCTCCAGTCAATACGCCAAAAAAATCCTGAAGGCCTACGGCCAAGGAGATGGCGGCAGCGCCTGGACCGAAATCCAAGAGACTCGGCAAGTATCTTCTGCTCAAAATTTAGAAATCTCTCAGTTGAGTCTGACCGACGACAAAGCAGAATTCTTGGTCTCTTTCGATCATGTCACCCAATCAGCAGAAGGCGACGGATACCGTGCTGCCAACAAAGTAATCGAACTCGTCAACACACGTGAAGGGTGGCTAGTCAATAGTTGGGCTGACTTCTCCGACGGACCAAAATTTGTTGACGAAGTCGCTCCAACAGATTCACCTGACGATCAATATTTCATTGGATAACCACTTTCCTGCATAGCTTCGAAACGCAACAGAGGCGCCCTCTTGGAAGAGGGCGCCTTACTTGTTGTTCTGCCTAGGAGCAAGCATCTATACAAACTCGCAGTACTCATAAGCCAGCAACTAGGTGCATAACAGTGATGAAAATAGTGAACTACCTAGATGACGAATTAGGTACGACCTACGTCAAGTCCTAGAGACATGACGATGTTCATAGCTTGGTTTCGGCTCCCACCGATCTAACTAAAATCACCGTTGGGATCGCAGTAAACCCCTTAGTGGAGCAACTAGGTAAGTAGATATGGATGCAACTAATGGCATCCACGAGAACACTCTGACCAAACGGCCTTTAGTAGAAAAGTAACCTGTTTCGCCAGCAAGAAACGAGCCGGCAGATCATCTCGTGCTGGGGAGGAAAACCATGCCTTAAACCTGGCAGGATACCTTGATTTTCTTCTCTAACTCTCTTGGCTGGTGCTGATTCATCGAATCAAAGAACCTCTACGAGAACCTAGTTTCGATGATATCACACCATGTCAAGTAGGAGTGCTGGAAATTCCAGATTTCCTCGTCTCTCACATGACCGATTTCGAAGTGTGCAAGGGCTATCCCCTGAGCATGAGAAATCAAATGTCATCCATGGCGCTGGAGACGCCAGACGAGTTCGCTCTCCTACCTCCACGTCGATATCGATTCGCCCAGGGAATGCTCGCCCTTGTCATCGCATCTCTAGTGGGGTGGGCCGTCGCAGAGATCCTTGGATACTCGATCAACGCAACTCTTGCCTTCAGCCTTTTGGGCATAGTTGTTGTTGGCGCGTCCGTACTTCATGGGAGGCGCCGCCGCAAAGACCGCATCATGGACGAGCTCGTACTGAGAACTTACGACGCTCTCGGTGCTAAACGAATTGACCGGAAACTGATCCGCTGCGATAAATGGACACGCTCGCTTTTGCCCAAACCAGCTGCGCTGCTTTTCCATCACAATCCAGTGACCTGGGACGGCAAACCTTTAGGACAGACCAGAGCAAATCTGGTGATCGGGCTTGCTCTTAAACCAATACTGCAAAAGTTGTTTCCAGCCATGGCCATCAAAATCGAGCCAGGGCCGCAGCCCTTCACGTTAGTGGCTTCATTACAAGACGTTGAGACTGAGCAAGAAGGTACCAGCGAGGAATCAGCCGATACCCGAGCACAGCTCGTTGCCTCCGAATTGTTCAAGGATCCTATGGAAGTCGAAACAACGGCGGACCCTGACGGAGTTGAAGAAGTGACTGTGAAGCATCACCAGGGCACTGATTTCGCCATGGCAGCACGGCGCAACAGGGTCGAGAGAATTTTCAATACCCGTGTCCCTGGGCATTGGCGTGCTCATTGGGACACCGTGGGAGACGTCGTCGTATTCAAACAACGCAAGGAGCTACCTTCAATGGTGAAAATCGATATTAGCTCATTCAAGCCGATCCTCACGCATTCCCAGTACACGGCTTTTGAAGTGCCTATCGCTGCAGCTGAAAATAACTTGGTCGTTACTTGGCGTCCCTACTTGCAGTCGCACGCATTGATTGTTGGCCCCACAGGATCAGGTAAAACCGTGATCCTGCACAATATGGCTATCGCATGCTCGCATGCAGGGCTTCGTGTGTGGGTTGTTGATGGAAAGCGCGTTGAGTTCCTTGGGTTCCGCTGGTGGCCCAACGTTGAGTTCATCGCGGCCAAGGTTCCGCATCAGATCAAGCTAATCCATGATGCCAAAAAGCTGATGGATGAGCGATATGACCTGATCGAAGACGGCAAGGCCTCGTTGGATGACTTCGAACCGCTGATCCTTATCATCGATGAAGTTGCTTCACTGGTGAAGCGCATTGAAAGCTGGTGGGCTGAACAAGGGTACAAGGGCAAACCGCCTGTCAAAGAATGGCTCTCAGATCTCGGACGTCTTGCACGAACAGCCAAAATTCACCTGGTACTCGGCTTGCAGCGTCCCGACGTCGAATTCCTTAACGGCGAAATGCGCTCAAATTTCGGTGCTCGATACTCCGTTGGCCGTTTGGATCCCCAGGGCGCGATGATGATGTGGGAAAACGCCGCTGTCGGAACGACTGTGGCACGCAGCAAGAAGGGTCGAGGATTCGCCACGACTTTGGATGGCGATGTGGTTGAATCTCAGTTCATCTACGCACCGAATCCAGACCCTGTCGCACCAGGGTTTGACCCAGCATTCGTTACAGCCGTGAGGCCTTCTCAAACCCGGTGGGGTATCAAACACATCGAAGATGTGCCGGACATTCAGATCGACATCGACGGCAAAGAGCAGCCTTCATTGCTGGACGATTATCTGGACGCAAAGATCATCGATGGACCGCATCCGAACTGGGTCAAGCATGAAGAAGGAGAAGGTCCCGCTGAGAACGCGGATGAAACCCCTGAGACAGTCGAAGAAACAGAGATCCTCGAATCCTGGCTACCTGGCGATGACAGCGCTTCTGATAGTGAAGATGACGATGCGAGCTTCGAAGGATTCTCCGATCAAACAATCTCCGTTGAACCCGCGAAACTCGAACCCGGCGACCTCGTTGAAATTGACGAAGACCTAGAACTTTGGGGCGTTGTCGAAGATGTACTCATTGATGAAGTGGGAGCGCAAATCGACTATCGCGCCATGAGCACCGGCGAGCCGGAAATGCTTGCTCTAGAACCAAGCGACAAGGTTCGGACACGTAAACCCGTTGACCCAGTAGTTGAAGACTAGGAGCAGCTCGCCATGGACAACAACAATGAAATGGATGCGCCAATCGCGATAATCGCGGTAATCAGCCTTGTGGGAATGATTGGAGTCGGATCACTGTTGGCCGGTGTTTTCACTCCAGTACGAGATTGGTTGCTGGAGAAGAAGATTGTAGTGACAACTCAGGAAGCATTGGTGTCCATCGACCAATGGGGGATTGGTCTTGATCTTCCTCGAATAGTGCTCACTGGCGCCGTGCTTCTAGGTGCGCTCGCTCTTCTCATCTCTGCCGGTGCTCGTCGTCGCAAAGGGGAAAAATAGCCCTGGTTCATTCAAGAGGCCTCCTGTCATCCATAACCTGGATGGCAGGAGGCCTCTATGGTGACGAGAAAATTCTTAGGCGCTCTTGTGACCGATTTCAGCAGATGCTGAGGCTATCCCTTTCCCGTATGGCAAACCACGACGAGGGGATGGAATCATGTGTCGAGATGATCGCCGCTGCCCAGGGCAGAATTGCACTAAAGCTCGCGAAGCACACAACAGGCGGCGCCGAGATAATCGAAAAATCAAGATGAACATTGAAGCGTGGGCAGGTAATGAAGAAAACCTAGACTTCAATGACGTCAAAGGAAAACCTGCAGACCAACTGAAAATCTGGGCCAAGGACCATGGTGCCCCTGCGGAAGTGCTCTTGGCAGGCACATATAGACCTGGAGTCGATGTTCAGAACGATAATCTTCATCGCCCCGCCCCGGAGCCGTTCAGAGACGGCGGCATGGCCGGTGGGTTTGCCGGTGGCGGGGCTGGGCTCGGAGGCGGTGGCCGAGGGGGTATGGGCGGCGGCCGCGGGGGCAATAGTGGCGATGCCGGTGATCCCGTGCAGGGCGGGAATAAAGAACCTCTTACGCTGTGTGGCATCACTGTGTCTGACAGTGATCGTAAATATGTTGAACCGGTCAAGGACCAGATCCAGGCTTTGGTTGACGTTCAAACCTCGTCGGGCACTTGGCAAGAAGGGGCTCTACTAAGGCGCGGCGAAACAATACGCATCATTGGCGAAGGAGTTAATACGACCAAGAAAATCAAGATCGGTCGAGACGATGAACATGGATACTTCAAGCCATTCTCCGACCTGGACCACTCGACGGCCGCGTTCTATGGTCAAGATAAAGCTCTGCAGCCAATCCACGAGGCGGCGGCTTGGCAATTCGCCAAAACCATGGGTCCTGAATACGCACAGTTGGTATCACCTTGCATCATTCGAGAAGTCGGTGGCCAATTGGGTTCGGTCTCGTATGGACAATCTGGGCGTGTTTCAAATAACACAGGAATCCCCTTGAGCGATCTTCCCAAAGACCAGGTCAATAATCTGGCCTTCTACGACGCGCTTATCGGACAGCAAGATAGGCATGGCGGTAACTTCATTGTCGATAACCGCGGAGTTGTGGGGATTGATCACGGATTCACTTTCGCCCGTAATCGAGACAGAGTCAATGCTTCAAAATTCCAACGCTATCGCAAGCAGCGTGAGCCGGAACTGACGCAAAATGAGTTCCAATTGCTTGTTAAGATCACCAAATCCGATGATTGTCTGGGTATGAAAAAAATCATCGGTGCTAAGCGCGCAGACTCGCTCAAACGTAGGGCGGAAGCGATGTTGAAATCAGGAAAAATCCTGTAGCTATCACTATCAACAGCAAACAATTTATGCTAATCTAGAATAGCATATAGAAAGGAGTGGACATGCTTACACTCAGATTTTTCGGTCTTCGCGATGGGGACCAGGATGAGGTCCTAGCCACGCTCACCCTCAACGACGACCTTACCCATGAGATTACCGGGAAGGCGCCGGATGTCATTGAGCTGGACCTCAACACCGTAGCTGCAGATGGTTCAGGATTTGTTTCTTTCTCAGAGAACCCAGTGCTCTGGGCTCGATCCATTCAGACAACAATCCGCGGCCCATATCTTTACACCAAGCTCGAAGAAGATACCTTCCCGGAAGCAGCCACAAAGTAGGCGAAGTAGCCTTCTGCTCTAGATTTAAGGACCCCTGACGATGCGCCCTCAACCTTGGCGAAACCTCGCGGACCCCCCTACCCTCTGGATTGATTTCCGAGGCCAGAGGGGCGTCATGCAGAACGGCAAACCAGTAATAGCCAAGGTTGGCGCGCGTCGCAAGTCACCCAATCTGCAGGACATCCTGGATACAGCTTTAGCCGAAGGCGCTCAACGAGTCATGTTCACAGGCAACGTCCCTGCAGCAGACCGCGGACAGCGTCACTGGCTCCTCGTTCAAACCCCTGGCTGGAATGGCCTCGGACACTGGATGGGAAAACCTGTCACGGGACGGTTTGAACACATCAATACCGGCCGACGGGTTGAAATTCGTACAGCTGCTGAATGGTTCGGCAATACTCCACTTACTCCGAATAAAGCCAAAGATGCCTGGACAGCTCTAAAGGTCATGATCGACGAGGCCTTTGAAGGTGCTCCAATTGCGCTGAGCCCAGCCGGTACAGGGACCAACCTTTGGGCCTTTTCTTTGCCACGCAATCTAGATCCCATTCACCTCACTGAAGATATCGCTGAGGAAATCCACCGCACTTCAGGCCAGCATCACTTGGAACATCTTGTTGCAGGGCCTTCATTTTCGAAACATGAAGACTGCATCCCCCTGGTTGATCCTACTAAGACACCAGAAGCCGATGAGTTTGCCTACGTGGATGCCAGATTCATGTACGCGGCCCTATGCCGCGAGCTGGGGACTGGCCCTGGAGTCAGACTCAATAGATCAGCTGCGAATGATCTCTTCGAGCACGAACCTTATGCACGCGGAAGGCTTCTCATCAAGTACACGGTTCCCGACACATGGAATCACGTGGGGATCTTTGGCGTGCAGCATCAAAACGCTGACGACGGCTGGTACTACCCAAATCGTCCGGGTGCCACAGCAGTCACATGGGCTGATACCTCTGAGATTCATGTAGCCAGGAAATTCGGGTGGCTCATCGAGCCTATCGAGGGTATCCGATTTGAAGGACACGCAGAGCGGAGCCGTAAAGACGCTGGCCATGGTCTAACCACCGCTCGACCGCTCGATACATTCGCCAAGCGAATTATCCGTGCTCGCGAATGGGTACAAAATGATGACGAGATGGATCCGACAATACGCGCTGCAGTAGCAGCTGCAATCCGAGCCATTCTGATTCAGACCATTGGTGCCTTTGCGTCTCGTGGCCGCTCCAAGTCGATTGTCACCGGCAGTGTGCAGGACCTACCGTCCTACGCTCAAGGTGAAGCCAAGCCCCAAGGAAAGCTCTGGGTCTACAAAGAGCGTCAACAGATGAGTGAGCGGAGTTACCAGTTCTATCACCCAGAGTATGCAGCCCAAATTTGGGCCAGAGGCCGTGCGCGAGTGCTACATTGCCCTACTTCAGATCGCAAGGTCATGGGCGGAGCCCTTAGCGTCGACCCTTCGACCCTTCTGGGCATCAATGGCGATGCTATCTACACGACGACTCTTCCAATTTGGTCGCTGCCAACAGCTGATGGAGGGTCCGATGACGGCCGTGTAGGGAGGATGCGTCTTCAAGGCTACTTGCAAGGTTCATATAAAGTCCCGACTACTCGTGAGGCCAGGAATAAGCTGCGCAAACAATCGTCTGAAGCAGGAGCTTTGTGGGAGCGCTCGTATAACGATTCGGAATTCGAGATTGCTGACGACGATGCCATTTACCAACCAGCTGAAGAGGCATAACGATGTCCAAGCAATATGGGGACTTCACACCTTCTGAGCTAGTCGATGAGATCCGCCGAGTCTTTGACGCAACTTGGAAAGAAATCGGCGATATGATCGAGCGCTCAGAAAAGATGGTTCGTAAGATCTCCAAGGGGGAGACTAGCGGCGAATCCTATCGCGAAGCGTTATTGGAGATTCTGCAGCATGGGCGAGCTATCCATGTTCCTGCACGTAGGAGAAACAAGGCAGGACAGCTAGTTAAGGTCCGCGCTAAGCGGAACGCTCCTGAGCCTGTCGTGACTCCTGTCGAGCATGAACCAGATCATGAAGATATTGATGACGAGAATCAAGAAGAGCTCGATGCCGCAGAAGATCGTTCTAAAAACTTAGTTAAGAAGCGCCGGAGAAGGTTTTTCAAGAAGACTACGGTGATGCCCAACGGTGGACGCAAACATGTCATCACGATGCCTAAAGGAAAGCGATCAAAAGGCCACCAACAAGGTATGGCTACTTTTCTGGACACGATGCGCCGCGCGGCTAAGGGTCAGCGAGCTAGAGACAAACGTGGAAAAATCGGCGTCACCTTCGATCTGGGAAATGGTGATTTTCGCACCGTCGAAATCGGTAGCCACGACGGTTATCATCTCTCAGACGTCCTCTCTGATATTCGAACGTTTAAGGACGGAGATGTAGAAGCCTGGATTAAAGATCAGCTCATGGAACGGTACAAAGGAGAAGATTTTGATCCTGATGACTATTCGATTGTGCAGACTGACATCACAATTTACGACGCTGCCCGTGGCAAGGAAGAGCGTAAGGCGCTGGATCAGCAGGATGCTCGACGTTGGAATCGCGACAAGAAGGGCAATCGCCTGATTGATCCGCAACCACCTTCTGGACGAAAGTCACGTCGGCGACGAAGAAATCGTGATCAATGATAGTCAGAGGAGGGACATACCAGCATGGCTGACCAGGACAGGATCGAAGAGTTTTTGAGTGGAGCCCTGGGCAGGCTGCTGCCGGCCGATGTTTCCGTTGACTCGGCTGAGTTAGCCCGCACTCTCAGGGAGCAACTAGTCGATACCCAATGGCTCGCGCAGCGCCTGAATGTGTCCGAGGCCGTAGCTAGGGTGCAGCGCAGTAGGTGGAAGGATTCGTTCCCTAGTCCGGTCGTGCAACGGCCTCTTTTGCATCTGAAACATGAGGTAGAGGAGTTCATTCAGGCACGTGAGCTCTATAAGGGCCCGGGCAAGCCCCTGAACGCGACGCGACGTACTGAATAGAAATATGCAGGTGGGGCCAGAAACAGAACGTTTCTGGCCCCACCTGCATTTAGTTGTCTCAAGAAAAATTCGATGTTCCCGAAACTGCGTGGTGCTTTGCGTATCGGCTACAGATTTCAGTTCGAAGTGCGGAATTTTTAAGAAGCATCCAGTACATTTCTTCTGCGATTACCGGCGCGGGCTCATTTCCGGAAAGTTCTCGTATCAAGCAATTCGTGGCAGCCCAATGGGCTACCTCGTTCAAGTCGAGGTCGACGATCTGATCCACTGTGCAGGTGTATGTCACCCGTTGCAACACTTTGCTCACCGTCCCTGGACGCCCATGTAGTGAAGAAGAGTTCATTTGCGAGCTGAGGAGATCTCCCAACGTCCTATATGTTAATTAAGATTAGCATAATTGGGTGTCAAAGAGAATGATCAGTTAGATTGAAAAGACTAGGCCGCGATCCGTTCGTAAGGGCGAAGGAGCGAAATGTCGACAAGGGAAGCGTCGCCATCCGCGCCTGGATGGACCCAAAAGTAGTCCATCTCCGCATCATAGAGCTCATGCTCATCAAGAGGCCTGAAATCCTCTTCTGGGCGATACCTCGGGGGAGGAGGCCCCACTATGGCTTCCTCAGTAACCGGGTCGAAGATTTCGCGCTCATTCACCGGCGCCAAGTAGTAGCGACTTCCAGGTACTCTAGCCAGGTACTCATGCCAGGCTTTACGATCAGCACGGTATCGAGAGATTTGCTCAGTCATTTCGTCAAGCGCACCAAGCATGTTTGCGAGTTGCCGAAGGTTCGCTGAAATTCGTATGCGCCATACGCCGTGATCGAGATAGACCATGCCTAACGAAGACATTTCTTTCAATGCTTCGTACACGGCTGTCGCAGAGAGCCCCGTAGAACGAGCTATGTCTTTTCTCGACTGGTAAGGGGTTTCCTCAATCGACTCATACACAAGTGCTGCAACAGGCCCTAGAGCGCGAAATACAGGGCGAATTGAGTAGATCTTCCCTTTAGCCAGCCGTCCGTCGTTTGCAACCAGCCGATCAGCAGATTCCAGACGAAGCTCATACTCATCTGCCTCGCCAAGATATCCCTTCTTCGTCTTGACAACGGGAGTTCCTGGAATCTGGACAAGCTCCTTAAGGAGCTTGGAAATCGTGGCGAAGTGCATGCCCGTCGCAATAGCTAGTGCCCTACACCCAACAGCAAACCGAGTCTGCCCTGTCTTATGAGCAAACTCGAACAATGCCCGCAAGAGTACCCGAAGATAAATCCCCGATCGCATCCGAGAAAGCCTCTGATCAAAAAGATCAATCAGAGCCCTCATCTTCCGAATCTCCCTATGAATATCCCCCCGCTGTGAGTTAAAAGTGTCGTTTATGTTGTTTTTACGAACAGGGATAAAACCCTTGCTGACATGACGTTTTTCTACAAAAGACTCAGCTTTCAAGATCTCGGCTTGAAGTCGCGTGTTTTTAGCATCAGTTGAGTACTTGGAGTACAAAGCGGCAAGCCCTGGAAGTCGACCAGAGGTCATTTCGCTGTCAATCTGGTGAATGTCCCACCCGGACGATACAAGCGAGCAGATAACGGCCATGCGTGCTTCAGAAGGGGATGCATAAGATCCCTCGAAAGGTGCTCCTTCTGCGATGGCGCGGGCCAGTGAAGTTTTCGGTTTGATGCGTGCAGCACTTTGGGCGGTGGGTTGAGCTGGGGTTGGAGAAGTTGTATCGGTTTCCGGTGCTGCAGCTTTGCTTACAGAACAGCGCACAGCGCTGTCGAGGAGCTGATTGATTGATTCAGCAGTGTTGCGCACTGTGAAGATCATCACTGACATGTCGAAGTCAGTGATGAGGGTTTGGCTACCACCCTTTTTGTGCCTGCTACCTGGAACGCGGATACAGCCATGCTTGGCCACACGATGCGGGGAAGCGTCCAGAGAAGCCCAGTGCGTTGCGAGGTGTTCAACGAAGAACCTGGCATCGAGGCAGGTTAGAGTCTCGTTGAGCGGAATATAGATGTGGTGGCCACCCGAGATGGAGCGGTCGACTACATACAGAATGTTGAATGAATCAAGCCAAGCCCGGCACTCTTCGAGGTCAGCATCAAGAGAGGGGAACTTCGCATCGAAGTCGAGGCAGATAGTCTGCGCCTGGCCTTCAGGGGAATAGATCATGACTGCAGCTGGACGTGCTGGTGACCCCTGGCTGATGGGACGTTCGTTGCTAGGAAGGTATTTGCCTTCGGCGTTCATCCAGCGGTAGGTGTTCCGGCCGGCGATTTTGGGTGCGAAGAAGTTCCATTGGGCATCTGCTGAGTCTGTGGATTCGCTCGCAAAATGGTATGTCCCTGTGGACAAGAGGGCATGGGAGTCCCTATATTGGTTCATAGACAGAGTAATCCTCCTGTGGGTATGCAAATGTCCCCCTTCCCTTCGGGGAAGGTTGTTAACTAAACAGTCCTTTCTTCTTTATGCGGTGGATCGGATTTATATGGATCAAACGAAACTCGCAATTTCGTTTAGATCGTGAAGGTTAGAAGCCTTCTCTGCATTACTCAGTTGGCGCTAAGTGATGCTTCAGACTTCTAAGATGAGTGGATCGGTTGGCGCTGATCCGCTCATCTTTTGTTTAACCAGCTTTGAGTTTGGGCTCCTCATTCCTTTCGGCTGCTTGCTCAGACAAGAACAAGGGAATCCCGTTTTCGTCGAGGGGTAACTGATCGGCAAGGACTTCGAGGAAGTGGCCGGCGCTCATCCCAGAACGATGAGCGATTTCTTTGAACCTGGCTCGGCTTTCGGCCGAGATGGCATAAGTTGCAGTGACTGCATCTTTTCGCATTCCGTACCCAATCCGAGGGGTCGTTGTTGATGTGCTCATGCCCTTAAACCTAACCGAATCTTTATAACGTGTGAGTGTTGATGCGGGTGTGTCGGACGAAAATTAAGTCTGAAGTGGGTTAATGTCATGATTTTTTGGAGTCTCCAAAGCTGTCCGACTGCCTCCTTGCCAAGATTTTGGTCTTTAAGCATTACTTCCGCATGCAAATATACGAGGATGAACTTTTCTTGCACCACTGTGAAATAATGTTGAGGAGACATTCGCCAGTGGGCCTTAGCGCTCCGTTATTGACTATGCAGCTTTTACTGTGAGAACTTCTGACCAATGGGTGGTGTATCTGGGACTCATCATTTCTCTTTTCATCTCCCACGCCGGACCCTGTTGCAGACCCGCTAGCCCCAGGCCAATGGACTTCACCCCGTGTTCTCGTCGAATCTGCTCTACAAGGCTGCCAATTTGTTTCTGTTCATGAGCTGAAACGAAAGGTTCGAAAGTTTCCTGCATTGCCGCCGGCCTGAGATCCGTGAGCACCACACCAGCCCTGGCATAACGCACACCCACCAGAATTTGTGGCAGCAGTTCCTTAGCCGCCTTAGTGAGGACTACGGGATCGGACGTAGGGCCAGGCAACTTAACGGTAATCGCCGGTTGGTAATTCTGCTGCTGGTTGTAATAGCTCGTCATTGCCCAGGCGCTCAGCACCCCTGCGTGTTTCTTGTGACGGTGGAGCCTGGCAGAGCCCTGCTGCGCATAGATCCCCAAAACCTGTTCCATGCCCACACGATCAGTGATCGGCTCAGCAAAAGACCTGGAAAATATCAGCTGATCCTTGATCGCGCGCTCCTCCTCCATTGGGATGCACGGAATACCGCGGAGCTCCAGCACCGTTCGCATCTGGACGATAGAAAATTTATCCCGGATCCGCACCGCATCAGCATCACGCAGATCCTTAGCCGTCCAAATCCCCAGCCCTCGCAGTCGTTTGGTGAGCCGTGGCCCGATACCCCAGATTTCCACTGCCGGCAGCCTGCTCAGCAGCGTCTCAGTTGTTTCCCGTGGCGCCCGATCCCATACGCACACGCCACGCAGCTCAGAAACGTGCTTTGCCGTCTTGTTGGCCATTTTCGCCAACGTCTTCGACCGAGCGATTCCCACGCAGACTGGCAGGCCGGTGAGCCTCAGAACCTCTGATTTGATCTTCTCCCCAAGTACCTGCAGCTCCTCTAAAGTGCCTTTGACGCCCAGGAAAGCTTCATCAATGGAGTAGACCTCCACCCAGGCAGAAAATCTAGAAAGCAGCTTCATAACACGCGAACTCATTTCCCCGTAGAGCTCGTAATTAGAGGACTTAGCAACAAGCCCGAGACGATCAGCATCTGCAGCGAGCTTGAACCACGGCGCGCCCATTTCAATGCCCAAAGCCTTAGCTTCGGAAGAGCGCGCGACGGCACAGCCGTCATTATTGCTAAGTACGATCACCGGCCGCGATTCTAGTTTGGGATCGAAGACCCGCTCGCAGGACACGTAGAAGCTATTGACGTCTACGTGTGCGATGTACTCCTGGTGAGGATTATCAGTTAATTGAGATGGTGAAGACATGTGGTGGCAACTCCCCAAATCCTGAAATCCGATAGCTCAGCAACATGTAGGTCGGGATAATCAGGGTTCTCCGCTTTCAGTACTACTCCGGTAGGTCCAAGGGAGAGCCGTTTAACGGTCATCTCTCCGTCGATCACTGCAATAACCACGTGTCCATCATGCGGTTCAACTGATCGATCAACAATAAGCTCGTCTCCATCGCTGATACCCGCATTTCGCATTGACTCACCCGATACGCGAACAATGAAGGTCGATACCTGGTCCCTAATCAGCATCTCAGAAAGATCAATTTTGGAGTCGCTGTAATCCTGGGCTGGGGACGGGTATCCCGCGCTCACTCTGCCGAGAGCTGCCGCCACGACAGCTTTAGCCGAAGTGATTGGGGCACACTGAAGTATTCGATCTATTCCCATACTGCTCAACTTTCCTTAGAACATATATTCTAACTCTAAGGCTAGGTTATGCATCGGACGGTTCGATCACCTCATGCATTCTGAACCGAACACAGATCGCAGCTAAAGCATCTTGGGAGCGAGCCGGGGCTTCTTAATAACGTTGCGATCAAAGGCATAGCTTCGAGATAGTTGATCTAAGGAAGTGAGGAGTGACTGATGGCAGACGAACTTATCAGATTAGAACGACGAAGGATTCAGCTGCAAGTGGTGCAAAAATTACTTCTACGATGCCGGCTGTGGACGTTTTTGCTTGGCATTTTCCCACTTACTGCAGTTCTGATGCAGGTATTGAATCCTGGTTCAATGCCAATGCCTCTTTTTTGGGGCTGTCTCGTATTTATCGTGCCGGCAGTAGTCTGCTTTGTGCGCATGCTTCAGTATGAAGACCGGGTCCGGGTGGTTCGGCAGTATGTGCTCGACGAAGAAGCGAATGTTAGGCTCATTTGATTCGCTGCTGCAGCGTTCAGTGCTGAAAACCGGCGAGATGTGTTGCTGATTCCATGATTTTCATCTGCCGACATGAAAGAGTGGACTGCTTTTAACTTGGAAGCCTGGGCCGAAGAGAGTATCGTTGATACTACAGAAGGTGAGGACAAGGTCCCTCATTATGAGTTTGGAAGTCTACAGAACGTATGCGTCTGTAGGCTTTTCCATTTTAAACTGGGCGGTTCTTAAGTACTCCGGGAACTTTGTTCCCGCCAGAGACCCAATTGGCCACATCTGAGTCAATACTTCGAATTATCCGCAGTGCATCTCTGAGCACGTCCATCACATCAATCTGGAATAGCGGCTCCATGTGGGATACACGGTTCCTGAGTCCGTGGACATGATTCACTAGCCAATAAGTCTTGGACCCATCTGAGTCCTGGATATTTGGGAAGGCACGGACGAGACAGTGAGTCCACATCATTTCGCGATTGATGTTCTCTTGCGAATTTCCAGCCTCAGGCGCGTGATTGGGTAAGAGATCTTTCCACATTCCGAACATCACTTGCGCTAGAACATCGTCATGCGTGACCTGGGCCCCGAATCTTCTATGCTCTGGTGCGCGCGCAATTGATTCTTTGTTTGCTCGGCTCAAAGCGCTGCTTCTCTTGCTAGAGATCAGCCCGCGCAACGGAGTTTCTGGTTCTTCAAGTAGCCAACTTGCCCTGCCGCCATTCGCCTGATTCCAGGCTTGCAGCTCACGATCCATGGCGTTACGTAAAACCACTTCGGTAATACCAAGGATCGATTGTGTTGCCGCAGTCAGCTCAAGATTCCATTGATACAGCTTCAAAGCCTTATCTTGATTTCCGTCAGCGGCATCGAGATAGGGCTGCATGCGAGAAAGATGCAGGCAATTGATGATTTTCTGTCGAGTGCTAAATGAGGCCACCGGATAATCATCCTCGATAGTCGCATGGGAATGAAATGTGAGCGCCAAGACCGCGATAGCGGTACACGCTAGTTACGGAGCCAGCGGGGATTCTAGAGAATTTCTGGGCGCTGGACGAAGACCCGCTTCGTGTCTAGATCCTATGGTTGGTGGAGGCTACTGCAACAAGAAATATCTTTTGAAATATCTATTGAGCATTTCAATACAAAACAGTAGGCTGTGTATTGTTATGAAGAACACAGAGACCCAAGCGACCTTGTCAGCGGCTAAAATGCCGCTGGGCAAACCAGTCATAGGCTGGTTGTGTGGTCTTGGCATTAAGTCGTTGGGAACTGCTGTCTTCTTAACTGCGATTATTTGGGAAGCGACAAAGTACGGAGTGGAATTCGCTTCTTTCATTGCTATGCTTTCGAGCCTCGTTACGATGGCCTTCTTGCTTATCGGAGGTCATTTGTCAGATGCGCTCCGCCCAAGAAAGATGATGTTGTTGGCCTCAGTCTTCTTGTCGGTCATCTTGGCTGTGGGGATGATTTGGTCAGTTGCTAGCGGGGGCAATGAGATTCAATTAGTGGTTCTTACTGTTTCGACTGGTTTGTACGGTGCAGTTAGCGCACCAGCAGCCGCGACTTTAACGAGAGAGCTTACGTCTATCCAAGCATTCCCGAGGGCGCTGTCGATTGAGCAGTCTCTGAACCAACTCACTCAAGTCGTTGGCAGACCGTTTGGTGGCCTGCTTGTTGGAATTGGAGGATTTGCTCTAGCTTCTGGGGTGAATATTCTTACGGTAGTTGCGATTATCGTGAGCCTGCTGGCGATTCCCTCGAATCCAGAGAGACTAAACCGACCCAAGATCGCATTTATGACCGCACTGCGGGAGAGCGCGGTGCTTGCAAGCAGGCAACCAGTACTTAGAATCACAGTGCTGACAACTGGGGTGGTTGCTGGTTTCCTCATTCCTTTTACAGTCTTGATAATCCCACTCTGGGCACGTGCTAGCGGCGAATCGCCTTTGACCGCTGGTATGGCAATGGGTGCTGTCGCTGGTGGAGCATTATTCGTAACTGCCTATGCAAGTATCCGTGGAACTTTCAACAGGCTAGGGGCGACAGCTTGCATCGGTATTTTTATCGCTGCTATTGGAATGATCTTATTTGTCTTGTCCACCGGGGTTTGGGCCTTTGGCGCGGCTTTCGTTGTTGGCCTGGGTCAGGGAATCTACATTTCGCATGGCGCTCCTTTAGTCCGAGCTGGAGTACCTATGGACTCGATGGGGAGAGTGCAGGCTATTCTCGCGCTCGTGCAATCACTGTTCATGACGCTCTGCTTGCCGCTACTGGGCATGCTCAGTAAGGGCGGTGACCCATACCCAGCTTTGTGGACCATGTCTTTCGCGCTGATACTGATTGCGATTATCGCAATCACCACTAAATCTTTCCGTGAAGCCACCCTGGCCTCATTGGAACAGTGAATTCCGGGCGAGATACGTCCGGAAGGAAGGAAAAAATGCAGAAGAACAACGGAAACAAGAAGATGGTCATCGCTATGAAGAAGGTCAGCAAGGTGACCAAGAAGAGCCAGCCGACTCTGTTCTAAAGGACCAACATCCAGTTGATGCCCGTCACAGAGTGTGGCGGGCTTCAACGTTTGCACTACCAATATTTTTAGCAAGGAAGAACGCAGTGGACTACATCAAAAAGTTTGAAGCCCTATCAGGAACTATTGAAGAACGCTTGGCCCACGCTTCTCATGAGCAATTAGCGAAAATTGCCACCGAGGAACTTAGCAATTTCATGCGAGAGAATGACTTTGATGCACAGGACTTTCTTTCCTGGTCGGTGTCAGCGGAAACGCTTCCCTACCAGGGCTGGGACTTCGATTTCGGTGAACCTGCAATTACCGTAGCCCGAACAGAGAATTTGAGAATTGACCTACTGTACTGGATGCACAAGGCAGCACCGGTGCACGATCATGTAACTTGTGGATCATTCGGTGCGCTAATTGGGGATCGCCTACACCCTCGTTATGAGTTCACTGCGGCACCTGGGGAAGAGATTGATGGAGCAATCACCCTAGGTAATTTGGATGCGACTGATCTTCGCTTGATGCGTGAACGCGAAGCTGAACCGATCCTCCCAGAACTGATCCACGATATCTATTGGATTGATACTCCTAGCGTTACGATTGTTGTCCGTTGCAACGAACATCCAGGAATCGTGCGTCGCCCCGCAGATTACTACGCTCCTGGAGTTCGCATCGTCGATCCAATGCGGTTGAAGGATTCACTTGTCAAGCGCAGGAACGAGGCAATGGAACTTCTCTCCTTAGCTGACCCTGTTGCCTATGAGAAAGCGTTGGTCAACGTTTTTACTAGCGGGTCTCCAGAGCAGCAGGTCCAGTCCTATATTCAAGGCGCCGAGGAAAATGAAGAAGTGCTGATGGCAGTTATGGAGAATGTTCACTCATCAGAACTGCTCAAGAAGCTTAGCGCTGGACGAGAAACTTATGAGCGCAGGGCACTTTTCTCAGGTGTATACAACGGTGAAGACGAACAGGTTCAACTCCTTGCAGCCTTGCTCTGGGCTGGAGCGAACAGTGAGCAGACCTTAAAGATTTTCATTGAACGGTTTGGAGAAGGCACCACACAGGATCATATCGATGAAGCCTTAATTCGATTGGCTGACATGGATGAGTCGCTCCAAGACTTTTTGGGGACTCCAAAGGAGCTCGTAGCCTAGCAATGAACTATCGATTAGCGCCAGATGTGTACTTTGCGCAAAACGGAAATGACCAGGAAACCAAACTGGTAGGAGTTTCGTCGTCCGCATTTGAACAGTATGAAGTGTCCAATGATCTTGCCGCTACTTTGATCAGCGAGGATCCAGCGATTTCGGCCTCTGACCTTACGGCTAAACATGGCTTGGCAGATGAAGTGTCTGCAGAACTGTCAGAAGCATTGTCCGGGCTCGCGGATGCGGGAATTTTGGTATCAAGCGATGCCAGCGGAGAGTCTTCGGAAGTATCCGAAGAGCAGCGCGGCTCATCATGGCTCCCACGAGCGATACAGGGCCCTTACCACGATGTCTTAACCACACGTCCTGACGTGGCGCATCTATTCGAGACCATTCAAAGATTTACGTTTACGACGCCGGCTATGTTGTTGGCCTTGGATTCCGCGATTAGATACATTGTCGATAACGAAGTGCCTGGTGACATTGTTGAATGCGGAGTATGGCGCGGAGGAACACTTCAAGCAGCAGCACTGCTGACCCAGCAACTTGATCCTTCACGACATATATGGGGATATGACACGTTCTCCGAAACATGGGAATCCCCTAGCGTCAACGATTCGCTTACCTCTGCACCTGAAGTCGATCTTTCGCAGCTCACCGAGTTTGCTTCAGAATCAACTGATCCTCTAGTTAGCGAAGAAGCAGTAAAAAGACTTCTGCTTGCAACAGGGTTCCCAGAACCTCAGATTCATCTTGTTAAAGGATTGGTGCAGGAAACACTAGCGCAGGAGAAGCCGCAGCAAATTAGCTTGCTTCGACTAGATACTGATCTTTACGATTCGACTAGAGTCGAGCTCCAAGAACTTTACGATTTGGTTGCTCCAGGAGGTGTGATCATTCTCGACGATTATGCAAAGTTCACAGGCCCGACAAAAGCACTTCATGAATTCTTGAATGAACGTAGATTATTTCCGTTGCTCAACCGCCTTGATGAGCAGGGATGCATGTTCGTTAAGGAGCAATGATGATCAAGCCCGTAACTATTGAGAATCTTGAACTGTGGGTTCAAGAATCACTCACTGCTGAAGAATCTGGCAACATGGATGAAGCACTGATCCATATGGTGAAATCCAGTATATTCAAAGCTCCCGGGTACGCTGCCTTTTTTATAGAACAGAGCGGAAGAACGGTTGGGCACGGGGCAATCTACCCCCAACCGTTCAGTGTCGACACGCAGGTTCTATCCCTGAACCTAGGTTCAGGGATCAATGTGGAGGAATCTGCTGGTTTACTGCAAGGACTATTTGACTATTGCTTGAAGCTTAGTAACTGCTCAAATGGAGAATTGGTTGCAAGAATCCGACTCAAAGAGGAAGAATCCACGAACCAGGTTTATCGAGCACTTGACGCGATAAATTTCCGGAAAACAAGCTCATCTCTAGTTCAGCGATTGAAGATCGAACAGAACAGCCTCACTGGAAAATTGCCTACCGCATTTTCAGGGCAAGCATGGGTTGGGGACTGTCCAGAAGAACTAATTCGTCTTTATGCACCTCTTGTTTCATTATCTGTGAAAGATTCCAACCCGGAATCTAAGCTTCCCCCAGAGAGCTCGATTGAAGCATCTATCTCCACTCTTTGTGCAGTTGAAACTGCGGCCGCCAATGCGGGACGTATTATGATAGCCGCTTGTATCTTTGATCAGACTGGACAAGCTGTGGCGCACACGAGGATGAGTGTGGACTCGAATTGTCCAAACAATGCCATTCAGGGTGTGACCTATGTGAAGAGGGGCGAACGTAGAAAGGGGCTAGGCGTAGCTGTCAAGTCAATGGCCTATGAAGAATTGCGCACGGGATTCCCACTGGTTGAGTATGTGGAAACAACAAATGGCACCACTAATCAGGCGGTTCTTTCAATGAATAAAGCGGCTGGCTATGTGAAACATTCGGTGGAAGTAGAAATGAAATACCTGATGAACCCGCACTGAAGAAGCTACCCAATGACGTGTTAAGCCTGGCTTTCGTAGATTCCTAGATTATTAAGAGCAGAAGAAACGGTTTGCTGGGCCAGTTTGTTGTCGATTGGTTGGCCAGTTGGCAGAAGTACCCGGGCCAGCAATGGTCCAAAGAGTAAGTCGCAAATAAACTCGGAATCGAAATCAGCTCGCAAGATTTCGCCGCGTTTGTGAGCTCGATCGAGAACATTGCGTACATTTTCACGGCGAGGACGAATCATTTTCTCAACGTAGATGTCGCGTACCGCCTCATCCGTGCGGATGTCTTCGAGTAAGCCCGGCAAATTTTTTTGGATTAGCGGAGATGACATCATTTCAGCATCACTGTGCTGAAGTTCCAAGAGATCCAGTTTGAGGCTGCCGGTGTTTACCTCGTCTTGTCCACCAAACCGAGAAAGAAGTATCTCTAGTGCGAGAGTCGAGATGCTTTTATACCTCCGGTAGAAGGCTTGACGAGTTGTTCCGACTTCGGTGACGATCCCATCAACCGTGAGTTTGTCGAAACCTTCTTTTTCCATCCTTCTTTCGGTCTCCTGCACGAGTGCTCGGCTAATCGAAGCGTCCCGTGGCCGACCTTCGTGCTTTGTTGCCATTCGGCTACTTTATCAAATCTAGTTCTGTGAAGACTGAGAACCTGACTAGTGACTACATGGACGAAAAATATACATACGCACTAGAGTGTATTGATGTGACTGCTTTAGGAAATCTAGAAACTGTACTGGGGCCAAAATCCGCTCGGTATTTTGGCTCCGGATATCGTGACGTGAGGCACGAGTTTCTGAACGAAATAAACCTAACAGCTCATGGCGCGGAGACAGTTGCTAGAATTATTTACCCGTCAACGTGGTCATTAGATACCCAAGGGAAAAGCCGCGAACCTCATTTAAGCACCATCGATGCCTTCCTGCTGCCAATGAAGTTATTGGGTATGCAAGAACAAAACCCTGAATTGTTCGTAACTCGTTTTAACTTGCGAGCCAGTAGTGGTGCTAGGACCGACTTAGACCATGTACCCGTTTCACTTAGACTCTTGGGAACAGCGTTGCCCAATGGTTTTCAATTTCGTGTGGGAAATATTCGAGGAAGTTCGAACTATCAGGTGCCGCCACCGCATTGTCTACAGGAAAGCTGCAGAAGCATTTGAACGTTTATGATGATTGCTACCGGGCGATGCTTCCAGAGACGCAGCTGATTAGTTATAACGAAACTGCAGCGACACTACAGGCCGAACATCAGTTTCAATTGCGCCCTGACTACAACCGGATTCTCCCTAAAGGGATCGAATCGGCATATTGGCCAAGTCTTACAGCGGTCGACTATTTGGTGCTGATGGGACAGCTTTCACAAGCACTACTAGAGCTTAGATATCAGGCGGGACGTTCCGGAACCCTATGGATGAGGAGTGTCTCGTTGAGCACGAGCAGCAGGCCTCAGCCACTCGACCAATCAATGACAAGTGCAATGACCATAGTTCGTGATAAATACTTCCAAAGGGCAGGGCGGAAAATTCGAGATATAGCTGTAGAAGCAGTCACAAGCTCTGGTGCTCTATTGCGTGCAGACCTAGCCTACGAGGAGAGCGCATGAAGCACGAGAACGTACCAGCTTCCGTTCTGAAAGCATGCGCTGGAGTACTGGCTACTCAGCCCTACTCAGCAGTCTCTTTGTCAACGCTCACTCAACAAGCAGGGCTTCAAGGAGACGAACTCTCCAGAGTCTTCGAATCGATGCACTCCATAGGAACGGCAATACTGACCTATGAGGGAAACAGTATGCGAACCGCTCAACGCCAAGCATTGTTTCAAGCTTCGACACCGTTGAACCGGTTGCAATTAGCCTTCAGGCTTGTGGGAGAAAACCTCGCCAACGATGTCATTGTCCGCGCCGGAATCAGGATTGCAGCCGAATCCCACAGATATTTTCCCGAACGGAATATCAACCCGTTTCGCACTTGGCAAGGATTTGTCAGTTCTGCATTAATAGATGCCCAAAGCTCAGGTGAAATCCGAAACGATTCCAATATCGATGAGCTTGCGTGGCTAATTACCGCAGCCGGCCTGGGGACGAAAGATTTGTTGGAGTTCACCGGTCGCTGGGAAGACGCACCAGAACTTCTTGAGATGACAGTGGCACTTGCTGTTCGATCACATCAAAATGAATATCACGAGGGCGGCAAGAACGCATGACCGACGAAGCAAGGCCTTTAGTGGTGCTTACAGGAGCGAGCGGAGGAATTGGGAGATCCGTAGCCCTTCGACTGGCCTCAGAAGGGTACGATCTTTTTTGCGCCTTTCATTCTCGTGAACCTCAAATCAGGAATCTGCGATCTGAAATTCTTTCTCTAGGTGCACGATGCGATACATTCAAGTGCGACCTTATCCAGTCGTCGTCTGTGCGTGACATCGTCACAAGAGTCTCGTACCTGTTGGAAGACCCACAAGTGCAACTTAGGGGTTTAGTCAATTGCGCAGCGCTGCTGCTCGGCCCATCATTTGAAACCGCTACTGAAAAGTCCTTCGATAATTATGTAGCAGTCAATGTAAGAGCACCATTCTTTTTAACCCAACAACTCGCCCGGTTAATGGCCCCTGGGAGTTCTGTTGTCAATTTCTCTTCGGCAGGAGCACACTTCTCGAGTCCAGGCGACATCGTGTACTCGATGAGCAAGGCCGCTCTTGAATCAATGACCTTCCATGCCGCTGAAGCTTTGGCACGGAAAGGGATCAGGGTCAATGCAGTGATCCCAGGATTCACTGATAACGGGCACGAACTTTTCTCAGATCCTGTAGTGAGAAAACATATGGAATCTCATGCTGTACTCGGGGATGTTTCGAGCCCTGAAACTGTTGCTGAAGCAGTGCTTTTCTTAATATCTCAGCGGTCATCTCGGACAACAGGTACAACTTTAGATGTGAGTGGTGGCAGCACTCTCGGCTATCGCCATGCAAAAGAACGAATCTCACTCCGGCAAAAATCTCATGTGGATCGGCAGTATTAACAAAGCTGCCACTGTGGCGATTCGACAGCTCGTTGCCGCTTGCTGAGCAATCTTTGGCGGCTTCCGAGTGATTTAGCAGCACGTCGTTCACGAAGAGGCCGCGTATAAAGCCTTTGAATAGTTCCTGTATGGCAATACGAGTAGCTGATTACGCACGGCTTTGCCAGTCAGGCGCCGCGGCGTTCAAAGCTTTAAGCCGCCAAGTCACCAGGTTCCCCTGAGATCTACGCTGGTGCTGGTTATGCAGCCACACACCTAACTGGTGCTCAAATTCCGAAGAATAATTCCTGTATCTGGGCATCTGCCCACGAGTATCAACGAAGTCTTGGAAAGCTTGCAGGTGGGAATTCCATAGCTGGTCCAGCTGCTGCTGATGTGAGTTCTGATCCCAACCAGGCAACGCTTCGAGCAGTACCTTTTTCGAAAGGGGCATGATTCCTCGTTCAAAAGCGCGTCTCTGCGAGCAAAGCCATAAGTGCATAGACTGCTCCACGGGCTCATCATTCGCCGCAGGCATCCGATCGTGCGCTTGGTAGAAGTCGACAACTGCCGCAAGCCGGTTCCGCCATTTCGTGCTTGGGATACTTGGGCCGCGATCAGCGAGTGCGGCTTCATGGCGTGCACGGAGCCCGGGGGAGTACTTCTCTCGGACCTGCAAATGTAGATGTACGGTGCTGTAGGTCTGGTGACACCAGGTAGAGATCTCACGCACGGTGAGTCCTGCAGCGTACATCATGTCCCATTCAGGATGCCTTGAAACGTCCCACCCAACCATGGAACTACGCTACGTCTTTCATATTTAACGTCCTAGGGATTTCGCATAATGCGCATAAAAGTAGGGATGCGTCGCTGGTGCAAAGCATCCCTACATTGGTCGCATCCAGAACACCTTGAGGTAGTAAATATCCAGATACTATTGCTTGGCATCTTGGGGGACTGCCAAGCAACTGATTCATGCACTATCTTGGGGGGAATGCGCATAAATCATGAGATGAAACCCAAAATTACGGCAATCAACTCACAGCTTCTACCGTTTCATATCTGAGTAAGCTGGCGCAACTATTCGCAGTGAACCCGAAACGTTTCGGATCCTAGATTCGTCACCTAAGGCCTATGCTTCTTATTCTCGACGTGGCAGAGTAAAAGGCTCTTGAAAGGTAACGGAAGAGCTGGGCTGTAGCCGCCCGCTTGGAGGAGGAGAGAGCGACCATGAGGTTTCGCCATTTGACCATTGACTGCGCTGATCCCTATCTTCTTGCGACCTTTTGGAGTCGTATGACCGGCTGGCCCGTCTCCGACATTGACGCGCCTGGAGATCCAGAAGTTTTGGTAGAGGCCCCTCATCCCCTGCCTGGGCTACTGTTTATCCGCGTGCAGGAAGGCAAAACAGTCAAGAATCGAGTGCACATCGATTGGCAGCCCACAGAACGTTACCGAGATGCAGAAGTAGAAAGAGCCATCCAATTGGGTGCAACGATCTATGCGGATCACCGCTCTTCTGACGGGCGAGGGTGGGTTACTCTGCGAGACCCAGAAGGTAACGAATTCTGCATCGAGAGAAGCGAAGCTGAGCTGCCCCAGTCGTAGCTCGGCTACATATCAACGAGGGGATGTTTTCAGGAAAGCGAATGCAATGTCCAAGCTAATTCCCCTGAACTTCTCGTAGGAGCCTCTGAACTTCTTCTTCAACTGGAAAGCCATCTGGCGCGTTGTGCACAACCCAAGCGACGTGGGGCAGCCCTGTGGGATCTATCAGGCCATGTTGAGTCAAAGTAACGAACCCATTCAGTTGTTCGGGCTCAATCAGCCTGTGTCTGGATAGCGAAAACAGATCAGGGCCACGATCTTGGTAAGTGGCGTCCTGCGGTCTTTCAAGCCACGGATTAATCAGATACACAGAATGACCTGGAAGCTCTTCTCGATAGAATCCTTGTTCAGGATTATCAGACTTTTGCTTCAGGTCTAGATAGAGCTCTAGAGCAGAAGTGCTTAAAAGCTTCAGGCACTCCGAAAGGTGTGAATCTTCGCAAGAAATGCTTTCGAAAACTCGGCGAAGCTTGCGTTCCTGTTTCTGCGATTCAAGCATCCTCTCATCGCGTTCACGGTCGTTTCTCTGCACTAGTTCATCCCAGTAACTACGCCAACAACTTCCGCAATAACCACTCGGAGAACAGATCGCGTCTACTGCTTCTCTGCGACTATGAATCCGAACCGGCTCATTACACCTTGGACAACGTAAACCCTTGAACGTCACAGGTCGCTCTCTACAAATTGCATTGAGCTCCTTTCGAGACACGTTAAGCGGTGTCATGAAATCTTTCTGCCGACTCTCCACCCAACGGATAGTTTGTCCATCATCATCGAAAGATTGAATAGCCCAATAGCGTCGATAAGCTTCAACGTGCGAATGCGGCGCAGTCATGAAACCTGAGCTATCCGAAAAGATCATATAATCACGGTCCACAGCATCATGAGTGGTGCCGTCGTTAGAACGTGCATGATCTTCCACATTCTTAGCAGCGAATTTCGTTATTGGTTGAGGCTCTGCGACAGTCCCCCGTTGGAGAGTCCTGATCTCAGTAAATAGACCGACGCCAAGAAACTCATCATCTGCTGCACTCATTTATGACTCCTTCACGCAAATTGGACCTGCCATTCAATAATCTCCCGTCTGATGCAGATCTTCATGAAGATTGGGGTGTTATCGAACAAGCACTCGGTTGGTTTTTGCTGTCTGGTGGGGACATACCGTGCGTAGCCTCTTGGCGCCATCCTGAAGGCCTTCTTGCTGCTGCGTGCTGTTTGGGTTCTTGTGGGCTAAGTAATCTGGTGCGTTGAAGCTGCTGTGCGCGTCTAGTTTGGGCGGGCGCACATTCTTGGTTGTTGAACCGCTCGCCAGTTGCTGAGTTTCTCGCCAGTTGCGGTGACGATGGAAGGGGTTGTTTGGGGTCCGGTCTGAGGCCCGGCGTCCCTGGGTCCGGCTGGCGGTATGTCCCCATTTTGGGGTGCCGGCTGCTAGCAATGCTGGCCAGCGCGATGGGTCAGGCCGTATGGTCCGGGTAACGCACCCTTATTCAGTCGGTTTCGGATTCATGGGGTTGCTGATTGTGGTGGGTTGGGGTGGTTGAGCGGACCTTGCCGGACATGGCTGCTGCTTCTGTTGGTTTCTTCAACTTGCAGGTTCGTTCCGGGGTATTTGACCCCGGGTTGTGTGTTGAGCCGGTGGGCGGTCGTTTGCCGTGCACGGCAGCTCAAGTAACGAGCGGTGTGTATGAACCGACGACCGTGTAGTCGACAGGAATTTTAGTGCTCATGATGCTCACGGTCCCTGCAGGATGCTGCATGCCCCGCTTGGTCAGGGCAGTATTGGAGATCAGCGCTTCGCCGGGGATTTGTGTGCTTGAGAATGCTGGCGTGCTCCGTTGAGTATTAGTTGACGTGGAACACGCTTTTTCCCATGCCCATGAGTTGAGAAGCTGGTTCGTCAATTAACCGGACCCAGCTACCGCCGTCGGAAGCTGTGAGTCGTATTTTCTCTTCTGAAACGAGTGTGAGTAAGTCTGATAAGTCATTTCCAAGAGGTGTGGGGACGTCGAGACTGTGCATGCTGGCTTTTCGTTTGATGAGCTGAGAAGTGTCAAGGGTTGTCTTTTCACCGCCTGCAGCACCAACGAGCAGGACGCGGCCTCTTCGCGCCAGATGTTCGGTCAGAAGCGATAGTGGTGTGCCTCCGACAGTGTCAATGATGGCGTCAAACTCAGCGGAGGGATTGATGTCTTCTACAGAGGTGAAATTGATGTTCCAGTTTGCTGATTTTGTGTGTGCTGCTGAGGCGGAAATGGGGTCTCTGGTTACGACTGTGACGATGGCGCCGAGACTTGCTGCTAGTTGGGTTGCCAGATGCCCGACACCGCCAGTTCCGCCCACTATGGCTAGCCGTGTGCCTTTGACTATTTGGGCTGTTTTTACTGCATGTAGGGCGGATACTCCAGCTGCGGGAAGTGCTGCCGCGGCATAAGGATCGATATTCCCGGCAACGACTGCCAGATCATGGCGTGAGACGACCCGTTGTTGTGCCCAGGCTCCTGAATAGCCCCACGTGGTCACGGTGGAACCGACCGGAGGGCCCTGTCCATCAGAGCTTGTTTCAATAACAGTGCCGAATGCGTCCCAGCCAGCAACTTGACCTGAGCGCCAAGGTAGAGAAGTCTCTCCTCGATTGAGGGATATAAGGGTAACTTCCACGAGTACTGCATCTGGGGTTTCGCGTGTGGGTTCAGGGATGGTAGCTAACTCGAGTCCATCGGCTGCGAGAACAAGTGCCTTCAAAGTAAAACCTCTTCCGGGTGACAGGACGCATGACATGTGTCCTAAGTGAACGATAGGTGGGGTCTTGAGGAGTGTGACGCCTGGAGATGAACCTTATATTGGATATTGTAGTCCAAAACATGATACGCTCCTCCCATGGCTAGACCGCGCTCTTTTGACACCACTGCCGCCCTTGATGCTGCTATCAAGGAGTTTCGTATCAACGGTTTTGAGGAAACATCGACCGACCAATTGTGTGAAGCTGCAGGCGTTCGTCGCAGCAGTCTTTACAACGCGTTCGTGTCGAAAGACGAGCTTTTCATTCAAGCACTAGAACGCTACACGGAGGTTATGGCTGAAGCGCATGCGACAGTTCTGACTGACGTTAACCTCGATGGAGGGACCCGGCTTCGTCGGGTCGTGGAGATGGCTGTGGATGAAGAGCGTGCAGCGTTTTCGGGGGGGCGCGCGGCAGGCTGCATGATCGTGCAATCCTACATGTCCCCAACTCTTCGCGCGCGGGACGGGCGCATCCAAGATATCTTGGATCGCGACCTTGAGCGGCGCCTAGAGCACATGGTCCATGCGGCAACGATCGGCCAATCGGATGGCAGTGTTACCCCGGGGATGTCGCCAGAAGATGTGGCAATGCTGGTGATTACCGCTATATCTGGAATGAGGGTAACGGCAGGAGCAGGAGCTGAGCCTGATCTAATTGAGCGTGTCGCCAAGGCCAGCCTGGATTCCGTACTAATTCACTAATTTTCTGATCATCACACCTTTTCAAAACTGTACTTTCATTCTGTATTTTCAAATACAGAATGAAAGTACTGCCCTGTCCAAAACCAACAGCTCCACAACGACCTTTCGAAGCTGTCAGGGCAAATTAGGAAAACTCACCTAGGGAGGAAACAAGATGGCTCTAGATCACCGAGCCCTTGAGTATCGCATCGAGCCCAATGTTCGGATTGTGACAATGGGCGACTGCCAGGAGGTGGAACGGCTGATTGGCGAAGGGTGGACACATCTGGGCAACTCGCGATGGGAAGCTCCATCAGAAGGTCAGCAGATAAGCCAGCAACCTAAGATGTTTTTCCCGGTCCTGAAAGACGGTTGTATCCGCGGCCAGGGGCTTGTGCTCACGCACCCACGAGTCACTGATTGCATTGACTTATGCGCGAATGAAATGGACGAAGGAACACGCCAACACGCGCTCTTCCCCGCTGCATCAGACGCGACGATTCAAACTCTTGTTGCAGAAGCTTACCTAGGCTGGAGACTTGGGGATACATCGCTCCTCATCGCTCGCACTGAGATGGACGGTCCACCCGTCGCGAAGCTGTCCATACGTCGACTCGTCCCACCAGGAGTTCTTGACGTCGGATATGCCACGATGCCAAATCATCGTGGGCAGGGCTATGCCGCGCGTGCGCTCAAAGTATTTACCAACTGGGCCTTTGAATCTGCAGGAATTCAAAGGATTGAGCTTGGAATCAAACCAGCAAATTCCGCTTCTGTACGCACTGCAATTAAAGCTGGTTACTCTTTGGAATCGGTTCGTCGGGCACGTTTGATCACCCCGGATGCAACCTTTGACGATGAACACTCATATGTCGCGATCAAATCAGACCGTAACCGTGAGTGGGGGCAGTCCGCATGAACCGCCTCCAAGGAATGAACGTCAGCGAGTTTCCTGCAGTTCAACCAGGCACAGTCTTCGAGCCAGAAAATGTCGCCGCAGTCCAAGAACTGCTCAAAGCACACAACGCGAGCATCAACCTCCCGCTACGCGTCGTCTCCAGCGGATATAACTGGGGACTCGGTTCAGCATCGAGCCCCACACCAAATACTGATCTTGTACATCTACATCGACTCAACAAGATCAGGATCATTGACCTTGAGCGAGGATTCGCCGTTGTAGAAGCTGGCGTTACACAGGATCAGCTCAGTGCTGAGCTTCAAGGAACATCACGTTTTCTCAACTGCACTGCCTCCTCGGGCCAAACTTCAATTGTTGGAAACATGATGGATCGCGGAGTCGGCCTTCACGGCCAACGAACGCACGATCTACTAGGAGTTGAAGTCGTTCTACCTGATGGCACCGCTGGCACAGTTGGGTGGTGGCCTAACGTGGGATCGCTCGCGGCGAATCGTTGGGGACTGGGCCCTTCGTCGCTTCACCTATTTACACAATCAAACTTTGCGGTAGTCACCGCCGCGACCATTAGCCTTCGACCACGTCCTTCCCGCCGCGAGATCGTGACCTTCACCGTCGACCCCGGAACAATGGAAACGGTAGTCGACCAACTACGCACCCTAGTTGGAGACGGAATTCTCAGCGGCGTCACAAAGATCTACGACGAAGAATCAAGTTCACTTTACGGAGCCCGTGAAGCAAGGATTGCCATTCACGCGTGCATTGATGGTCCTGAGCAGATCGCAGAAGCCAAAATCTCAGAACTTTGGCGGCGCCTCGGAAGCATCCAACCACAACGAGTGCCGGCCTCAAAAGTCAATGATGACCCGCTCATGTCCGCTGTCATCAGCTTGTACGACGGTGACACCAGCAATAGCGAAACCATCGTACGCAACGCACTTAACGCATCAACACAAGGCGCCGATAAACACGGGACCGGCTGGATCTTCGCTTTGCCCTTCCTACCCATGCATGGTCGAGATGTCGTCAAAGCTATCGAAATTGTCCGACAAAGCATCGTCGGAACAAACGTAAGAGCCGGAACTACCGTGAACGTACTTGACCACGACACCGTGGACCTGGTCGTAGCGCTCTCATTCCAGCGTGACGAGACCGGTTCCAATGACGCCCACCAAGTATTTGACCGGATGGTTTCCAAGCTCGTCGACTCAGGATACGCACCCTACCGAGTTGATACAGGGCACACCAGAGAAGACTATGCCGATCAAGGCCGGAGCATTGACGCTCTCCTTGCACAAAGGATTAGTCGAGTGATTGACCCGACCCGAGTTTTTGCAAGTAATCGTTACGTTACCGCCGGAGCAGAATAACGAACCGGCTCAAACCGCCACCAACCTTTGAGCTGGGGCATACAGAAGTGCCTGCAACACCACTAAGTACTAGGTCCACCCTGTAGGGCCAACAAGACAGGAGAGCAGATGTTGCAAACAATGCTGCAACAGCAAGACGATTACTTCTTTGCCGAAGAGGATCGCGTATGGGACGTCCTGGAATGGGTCCAGGAACACCGTCTAGAACTGCAAGACCACGGCGTGAAAGCCCGACAAGGCGGACGCTTGCCTGACAGCTGCGTAGAACTACTGCGCACCGGCGGACTCTTCGACCTCGCGCTCAGCACGGAACAAGGCGGCCGCGGACTAACCTCGGCAGCCCAAGCGCGAGTCTTAGAAGAGCTAGGCACGATCGACGGCAGTTTAGCCTGGTGCGTGATGATTGGCATGGACTCAGGAATCTACCGAGGTTTCCTACCATCCTCCGTGAGCGAAGAAGTGTTCCCCACATCCGGACTGATTAGTGCCGGCTGGATTCATCCTCAAGGTACGGCCGTCGATCTCGGAAACGGGACTTGCCAAGTAAACGGTCGCTGGCAATTCGGCTCAGGCATCGACCATGCTGACGTGTTGCTCGGGGGAGTTCGATACTTCGCCCACGACTCCAGCGAATGGACCTGGCGCATTGCAGTACTCGACAAACAATCAGTCAAGGTTGAGCAGACTTGGGACACTTGGGGGCTCCAAGGATCAGGTAGTCAGCATTACAGCGCAGAGGGTCTCATCATCCCTACCGAGAGAACCTTTTCCCTGCACGAACCGAAACTCGACGGCCCAATGCATCGTCCCCACGATGCCATTCTGCGCAAAATGGCAGGAATCCCTCTCGGTGTAGCTGTGGGCGGACTCAGCGCAGTTGTCGCCGGTGTCCAGAAGAAAGTCGCAGCTCTCCTCAAAGAGGGCGAGAAACCAAACGATCGCGTTCTACATTCCATCGGAAATCTCACCGCTGACCTACTGTCACTACGAGCAAGTGTCTACAGCAGCTTGGCAACAGCCTGGGACGTGTATCAGCAAAACCCTCACACCCAAGCTGATCAAGACTCGATCCTCGTAGCCTCTGCAGCCATTCGTCAGCGCGCATTCCAGGGATCACGAGATCTGGTCATGAAAGCAGGTGACTTGCTCGGCGCCCAGGCGGTTTACGTCTCCGCCGGCGATCTCGGCGCTCGCTTAAGTGACCTGCACGTGATGTGCCAGCATGCCGTAGCCCAACAATCACTACTAGAACTTGCAGGGAACCGCATTCTTGGCGGAAAAACTGCAGGACCATTCCTGTAGGAAAGACCAAAATGAACCAGAGAAAACAAACCAACCCCGACACGCCCAAAGCGCAAATTCTCAGATTCGCAGAAGCCGAACAAGTTTGGCTAAGCAGCGATGTCTACACCCTGACAGTCCCCGGTGAAGCGACAGGTGGAGCCATCTCCCTCACAGACGCGTGGGTACCACCTGGTGGGGGCCCACCACCGCACATCCATGTTGATGCCTTGGAAATCATCACAGTCCTGGACGGTTCCGTCACTCTTTACCTCTACGAAGAAGGCCAAGAAGTTCACACGGGCGATGTTGCTGTGATTCCCGCCGGAACCGTCCACAGGTTCTACAACCACACAGCGACACCAGCTCACTTGCAGTTTCTCTTCACCCCATCAGGCACCGAACAGTTCTTCAAAGAAGCCGGAACCAAGGCTGAACCTGCACTACCGATCCCAGTCGCTACCGAAGCAGACAACCTCCGAGCCGCTGAGGTCGGACTGCGCCACGGATTGCAACCCGCCTAACCACAATGGTGGTGCAACACGTAAAGAACACCACGGCATCGACCATTGAAAACCCAAGTGCAAACGGAGAAAAAGTACATTGACCATCGAGTCTGCACAACAGACAACTAAAACTTCGAAACGGAAGACGGCCCTAATCACTGGAGGTAGCCGAGGGATCGGCGCAGCCATCGCCCAGCAATTCGCTAACTCTGGATACGAAGTAGCCTTCACATACCGCAGCAACCAAGAAGCCGCACAAGAAACGGCACGACGCATCACCGCCGAAACCAACTTGCCAACTTCCGCCATACATTTAGACCTCGAACAAGAACAAACGATCGCCCCAGCAATCCAGCAGGCCGTGGGCATCCTGGGTGGAAAGATTGACGTCCTGGTCAACAACGCAGGATACGCCGACATGAGCGCGCCAGCCTTCCTGTCGATATCTCCCGAAACGCTTAAACGCACGATCACCACCAACGTCATCGGACCATTTCTGGTTACACAAGCAGCTGCACCACACATCAGTCCCAAGGGATCAGTCGTAAACATCGGCAGCTGCCTTGGAAATCGAGTGCCCAGCAGAGGACTCACCTCTTATGCCACCAGCAAAGCTGCCATCACTGGATTCACCCGTGGACTCGCAAGAGACCTGGGAGAACTCGGAATCCGCGTCAACGAAATTGCGCCCGGATCAATCGATACAGAAATGAACCCTGCAGACGGACCAGCCTCAGACTACCAACGCTCCACTACGGTCTTTGGAGAATATGGTGTTCCGGACGACGTTGCACGTGCTGCAGTATTCATCGCCAGCGAAGAAGCTTCCTACATCACTGGAGCGACACTTGCTGTCGACGGCGGAACGAACGCCTGATCCAGAACAACAACGATTACGCATACCCAATTTCTGGATAATGTAATCCAAAATTGTTCGAACAACCAACAAGATCCAAGCTCTCAAGGAAGAAACTCCTATGAAAAAGCACCTCTACTTGCTCATGGTCACCATCATGGTGACCGTCATGAGCGAACTCCAAGTCGCCGGCATGATGCCAGCCATGTCCGAAGACCTTGGAGTATCAACAGGCCAGATCGGCATGCTCGTCTCCATGTTCGCAGCAGGCATGGCCGTCGGCGGACCCCTCTTTGCCTACTTCCTACGACACAGCCCACCCAAAGGCGCCCTACTAACCATCGTGGCCCTTTACGCAGTCATGCAGGTACTCGTTCCCCTAGTCGATGAATACTGGTGGGTCGCCATGGTACGCATCGTCACCGGAGCACTAGCTGGCGCATCATTCGGCTTATCCGTCACCTACGCCGCCCTCCTCGCCCCAAGCCCGCAGAAAATCGGAGAATCGATCTCAATCGTGCTCGGCGGCATCATGGTCGGCACCGTCCTAGGGCTGCCACTATCGCATTTCATCGCAGACCGCTGGGGCTGGCAGTCCAGCTTCTACGTCCTAGGCATCCTCACCTTTGCACTCTTCGTCGCAAGCCTCGCCGTCCTACCTAAACGCGAAGCCCCAGCACAGGAAGCAGCTGCACAAGATCTACGAAACCTGCGAATGCCACGACTCTGGGCACGATACCTGGTCAGCCTGCTTACCGTTGGTGCTGCCTACGCTTCCTTCTCATACTTCACGCCATTGCTAGAGACCAGCGCAGGATTCAGCACAAACGCCACCACCATCATCCTTCTTGCCTACGGTGTGTGCTCATACATCGGCAACATGATCGTCGGGAAATTCGCAGACAAGCACGCCATCGCAGTTCTCCGGATCGGCCACGCCCTGCTATTCATCGCGCTCGCCGCGCTTGCCGCATTCGGATACGTCCAGCCGGTCGTTCTGATTATGGTGATCGTCGTTGGCTTCGTCGGAGTCACGATGAACCCGGCTCTGGTAACTCGTGTGGCAGAAGTTGGTGGTGCAGGCACGATGGTCAGCACTATCCACACTGCCGTAATTTCGGCAGGTGTCACGCTGGGCTCAGCGGTCAGCGCTGTGACCATTGGAATGTTTGGCGATGACCCGGCCATCGCAATGTGGACAGGGGCCGTGCTCGTCGTCCTTGCTGCACTGGTGTTGGCTGCGCAGACTCGAACCAAGAAACAAGAGCTGGTCGAAGCCGTTATGGCGGAATAGCTCAAACCACGGCGTGAGCGCCATCGACAATCTTGCAACTCAAAACATATTGAAAGGCCAGTGTCTGCACTGGCCTTTCAATATGGCATGTCTCATCAAGCTGGCCATTCTCCAGCATCGCACCTTCACAAATGAATAGAGCAACGAAATCTCATGCAACCCCCTAGCCCAGTGGACGCACCACGTCTGCAGATGCTGACTGTTCTCAGGTTCCCCGCGGCCCTTGTGGTCTTCATCTTCCACGTGACTCTCCCTCAGATCGGTTTGCTCTCATCTGAGGTCGAATCCCATTCGACCTTACGCTGGCTAGCAGACCCAGCTGGCGGCTTGGGAGTGACTTTCTTCTTTATCCTCAGTGGTTTTGTGATCAGTTGGTCCCATAAACCCGGTGATAGAGTTCGTAGTTTTTGGCGGCGCCGTTTCGTCAAAATCCTGCCGTTGTACTGGCTCTCCGGGATCCTGGCCGTCATGATTAACCCAGATCGGTTACATCTGCTTCCCGGATATCTGGTCATGAGTGAAGCGTGGTTCACACACCCAGCAACCGCGCTTGGGCTCAACGCACCTGGATGGTCACTATGCGTCGAGGCCTTCTTCTATGCTCTTTTCCCGCTTTTCATCGCACCTTTGATGCATAAATGTAGAACTCGGATGAGGGCAACTGTGTTGGCCGTTGGAGCACTGATTGCGATCGCTGGCATCGTGCTGCTTGCAACCTATTTCAATACTGGAGTAGCGATGCCATTAGATCCGAACGTCAAGAGCTTCGGTTACTGGATTGCCTATGTATCTCCGCTATTTCGACTTCCAGAGTTTGTGCTCGGAGGCTGCCTTGCAATAGCCGTCAGATCAGGGTGGATCAAAAGAGCTCCAATTCTTCCAGCACTCGTTTGTCTGATCTGTGCATACATTCTTTGCTTGTATGCACCGACGTTGTGGTCACATCGGGCCATATTGGTGATCCCGAGCGCGTGGCTGATACTTTCCGCTTCACTAAGCCGCACCTATGCGCGTGGAACTGATGCGCCTCGCTGGCTGATGCTTTTAGGGGAGCTGTCCTTCGGGTTCTATCTGGTGCATTACCCAGTACTTGAATTGGTCGCCAAATGGTCGAAGTCATCTGACGGTCTGAAGGGCATTTCCGAAATCATTACCCTAGCGCTGACCGCATTCGTGATCGCTGTAGCTGTTGCATGGATTTTGTATTTCTTGATTGAACGGCCTCTTGTTGAAGCATTCGGCCGCCGTGAAACGCTTGATTCGTCAGTTTCTCGTAGGCCGATGGCAACAAAGTGAGGGATCAGCGGCAGACACTCCGGCTCTGGTGAGCACTATGAAATCAGCGCTACCTCGAAAGGAACGATAAATAATCAAGATTTTCTATCTGAAAATTTAAGGTGAGGCACCCGGCTTATATATCGATAAGTGTGCTCTGTCTGCCATTATTTAAATGAATTGAAAATAAGTTAGGTGAACAAGTTTGTGAGAAAAGCAAGGGTAACTCATTACGGCCAATGGCCGACACGACCTCTAAGCGAGACTCTCAGTGAAATAATGACAGTTTCGATCGTAATATTAGTGCTCTCTTTTGCGGCGATCCAATGTACGCTTCCCGTGGGTAGTGGGTTGGATGAATTTCATCGAGTTGTACGTGCCCTCGGGGATTCGATACTAGAAGAGATTGGATGGGTTTGCGGATTCTACCTAACGATCCTGTTGGGTTTCTTTGTAGTGAGTGTCACTGGACAAATTAGAGGGACTGGCGATAGAGCATGGCAAACAAGTAGGACCTTAGGCGTATTTTCTACTTTAATTATCGCGTGTACGTTCCCTGCAATTGTACTTTCCTCAGTCGCCTCAGTCGGAGAAGCGGATAAGGCGGCTAAAATGCTAGTCGTTATACCTGCTTATACTGCTCTGATCTTATTGTCGATAACGCTAGGTAACTATGCAGTTAACGATCCAAGAGTACAATTGAAGCTAGCGCGAACGAAGCTAAGTAAAGCACAAGTGAACCTTGAAATTTTTCGTAGTAGATCACGGTTTGCTGCGTGGAAGGTATTTTTACTACCTCCTCTAGCATTGAGCTTTGTCTTAGCCTCATTAACCATGGTATTTTATCACCCAGTGTCCTTTTCTGCGGCCCTAGGAATTTACGCATTTTACGCAGTAATCGGTGGATTCTGTGCTGTGACCAATTTTCACACCGTTATATCCTGGATGATGAAAACTTCCGTCTGGGATAAGTTGCTGGCCTTAGTTCTCCTATTGTTTTACCTAGCCGCGCTTGCCGCGATTGGTGTAGGGCTGGCGTATGTTTCTGCTCCCTTAGTGGGAATCACTTGCAGTCTCACGGGTTTGCTGCCTACATTCGCTATTTTCCTTTCCAGAAAGAAAGAAACTTCGTGGACACGCGACTGGAACCCTCGGGCTGCCGTGGCTAATTACATTTATCGAAAATCTGAAGTCGAAAAGAGATGGGCGGAACTTCAGATCGAGCATATTGAATGTGAGCGGGCTGGAACCTGACCTTTGTTTACCTCGCGGCTTAGGACCGGCTTCAGTGACAGCTGGATGCTTTGATGCGTGGTGGCCAGCCGTTGATTGCGCACTCGTCACGACATCTCATTGAAGCCCGACGGACCTAGAACGGGACCACCTGGTTTCGTCTTGAGCAGTGCGGCAGCCCGCCCGGGGACAAACCACCGGGGCGGGCTGCCGCAGCGCGGCCGCCGGCACCTTTCACAAGGGCCCAGCCCGGGGGGCGGTAAGCGGTACGACCCTTGGGTTCCTTCGGCCGAGGCAAGAGAAGACCATGCAACCCATCACCTGCCTGGACTCTGTCCCACTGGAGGGACGTCCCGCCATGACAACCACTGCACTTTGTTCCCTGGGTGCTCACCGTGTACCGCGGCATCTTATTTGCACTCAGCGTTCAAATAGCGGTGACTGCCGAACCATCCGCCTGCCTCGGCACTCAACAGGGAGCCTGTTCGCGCTCTAGGTACGCGGGTGCCGCGGCTAGTCGTTGATCGTTTAGCCCTCGGCCTCATCTGGTGCCCGACTAGTGCAGGGAAAGCATTGCGACGCTGTCATGATGCCATGGGCCTGGTTTTCATCTCGGCGGACGCAAGTGGAACTTAAAAGAGGAACGCCACCCCTTCCCCCTTTGCCTGGGTAGGGTGGGGTTCGGTCAAACCACACGCTCACAGTCTAAACACACCCCTGCCCGGAGCTCTAGACTCACTCAGGATTCCTGGGGCTTTTCAGCTGGTGCGTTGACTGATGGCTCACTGTGCACTTTTCCCATGTCGTATGAGCGAACGCTATTCTTTTCCTTGCAGGTTTCGAGTGGCCTGCACGCCTCCTACAGCGCGTCACCTGATGGTGGCCCGCTGTTCCTGTACCCCAAGAATCCGGCGCAGCCAGGCCCCGTGGGGGACATACCACCACGTGGCCGCCTGGCAGCGAGAATGAGCCGGCGTCTTTCTTCGTCCAGGGATCGCTTGCGGCACCCGACGGTACGTCCTGCCTTCCAGATCCGGGTCCGGCACATAAGGATGAGCAATGATCCAGCGTTGACGCTAGTGGTGTGTCCGGCTCCTCCCAGCCGGCGCTCGCCGTCAGCTCACACCACCACGCTGGAGTACATCGCCACCGCAGTAACCCTTGGTTCAAAGAGAGGCTATCCAGTACGCCGAAGGGTGTTTTAGGGTGGCAGTGAACAAGGCAGCCCGGCTCGCTGGCTTTTGACCGTGCGTTGCTGACCGCCCACCCCTTGGTGAAAGAGAGCGAAGTTATGGCCACCGTGATTGTCCATGCCACTATCACCCTCGATGGGTTCCTTGCCGATGCTGATGGCGGTGTGGATTGGATGTTTGGCCGTCCCTCCGCACCGGAGGATGATGAGGTCGTTGCCTCGGTCATGGGGAAGATCGGAGCTATTGTCGGCGGAGCAAATCAAACGCAGACGATTGAGGACGGTGAAATCCCTTATGGAGGGATGCTTCAGGTTCCGGTGTATCTGATGACCCATACAGCCACGGAGCCAGTGGAACGAGACGGCATCACCTATACCTTCGTGGTCGATGATATTGCTGGGGCCGTGGAATCCGCCAAACGGGATGCACAAGATAGCTTTGTCAGTTTGCTGGGCGGGAAAATAGCGCGGCAGTGCCTAGCTCTGGGACTGGTCGACGAGCTGCATCTTGATATCGCCCCAGTACTGCTTGGCAGCGGCATTTCCCTGTTTGAAGGTTTAGGGCAACATATCGAGCTGGAACGGGTGGAAACTTCAGCGTTCGCAAGTGAAGTGCACCTGGCGTACCGGGTGCTTCACTGAGCACCTCCGCCGCGCATCCCAGGCGGGCCGCAGCGCCCCACACATGACCAATGGGATTTGGACCGCAGCCTGAAGAACCAGGCGCTGTGGGAGACATGCCATCACGCGGCCACCTGTCAGCATATCCGGCCGTCGTATCCCATGAGTGAGGTCCTAGCCACCGGTGGTACGTCCCGGTGCATTCAATCTTTGCGCTCGCCGATGCCGTGCCAGATCTCGTGTCGACTCATACGGACACTTTGAGCAGATTTTTGAGCCTCAGTTGAGCTTATCGATACAAATTATGCTGTGGAAAGACCTGCAATGGAGGGCATACGTCCCCTGTGGGACTGGTTTAGCAATTACCACTTCGGTACTTCACGTGTGGGGATTTATTGAGATCATGTCATATTTTGTCTTAGTGGACACCGTGTTTGCTATGTTCCGTTGAATGAATATTAGCCCTGAAATAATCAGTGCACTTCTGGGAACTGCGGGAGTTTCATCATTCCTCGTTGTCTTCAAAAACAAGGCCCGTAGCTCTCAGGTGATCGCTCGTTTGGATGCGTTGAAAGCGAACCAAAATACACTAGATCCTTCATCGCATGCATATAAAGCTGCTGAGCAGGCAATCATGACTGAAAGCTTGCGGTTGACCACGTTTTCGCTACAGAGGAAAAGCATGCTGGAGAAGATCACTCCGTTTATGCTTGTCGCTGCTCTCATTTTTGTCATGTTCCTGGTACTTGGGGTCATTATTCTGGAATTCATATGGCCCATTGACAAGACCTATGGTGCACTCGGACTAGCAGGCGCTGCACTTTTCTCACTGTTCTACGGTGCTCTTGCTGGGTTTGGCTTTGTTGTGATTGATCAAAGAGACAACGAACGCGAGTTCTATAAACAGCTCGTGAAGATCCCCGTGGTCATGAAGTCCTCAGAGGTCACCCATGCTCGGAAGTACGTGTGTCGAGAGACCCGGAAGGATAAACGGAAACGACAGAACAAAAACTGGGCGAATCAACAGGACCAGAAATGGGCGCGGGCGCGCGCTAAGGTACAGAAACACAAGCTATAGCGCGGAAGCGCAATCACCTTGCTGCAACTCACGGGCGGACATGGATTAGCGGACTTTTGACCATGATGGACGCCGAAGATGATGGTGAATCGAAGGTCATTTCCGGGAAATTGACTTCAGCTGAGCAAGGCATACTTTTCGCCCTTGTAGCTGCCTGCGATTTGATTGAAAGACTCCGCCCAGTAACTGAAAGGCACACAGGTGCGGCATTTACGCGCCAAGAGCGGAAGCTTATGAAGCCGAATCTCAACCCTCTCGTTCCAGCGTGGATGGGTGGAAAAGCGGTATGTGGTCTGGCGCGACTCGCGGTCGTTGTATCCCAGATTCGCGTTGTGACGAGCCTTTTCGCCCTGTTTCCGAAGTTTATGCAGGCCTGCTTTTTCGAGTAAAGTACACACCCGCTGAGCCTCGTGCGCGGACACACGGTTTCTTCCTCTGCGCTCTGCCTGCTGGTTGCGTTTGCCGGTCTTCCCTGCCGTCTGGTGTTGGTTGTGTGCCGGCTGGTGGGGACATACCGTGCGTAGCCGCTTGGCGCCATCCTGAAGAGCTGCATGCTGCTGTTTGAGTTCCTGGTGGGCTATGTAACCTGGCGCGTTGAAGTTGCCGTGTGCGTCGCCTTTGGGTGGGCGCATGTTCAGGGTTGCTGAACCGCTCGCCAGGTGCTGAGACGGTGGAAGGGGTTGCGGTCCGGGGAGGTCTCGCCTTCTTCACCCCCCCTGTTCCGCTGCGTTCCGTGCTGGTGTTCGTCTGGTCCTTTTCTCGTGGTCTCGTTCTGCGTCTTGCCCCCAGGGGTGCTCCGTGCCCATCCGTGCCGCTCTGCGTTGGCTTGTTCTGCGTCGTGCCCTCGGCCCCTGCCCTGGGCTTGCGGGGTTCGGGGGCTCTTATTCTGCAGCGAGGGGGCATTGGTATAACGCCTCCCGATCGTATTTGACTTTGAGCTACCGGTGTCAGGTAGAGCTCGAAGAACTCCATTATGATGAATTCAACGGCTCGTTATTCGATGATGCCGTTAGTCATTTACAGCCATGATTTTCGGAACGGTTCACAGTAAATTTATCCTTAATGGATAAACAATGGAGACTTCCAGAAAATAACTGGAACTAGCTCCTACGAGATCATCGTGGATTCGACACCGAGAGGGATGCATGGACTTCTACGAGCGTCTTTCGATGCGAGGATTGCTTTGGACTCATCTTCACGAGCTCCACGGCAACGCGTTCGAATCCTTTTTCCATGACTTGATGTCGCTATGCTTCCCGGGGTTCGTTGATGTACGTACGCATGGCAACATTGGTGACCTCGCAAGTGACGGGCTCGATCTCTACGGAGACAAACTCTATGCTTGTTACGCACCAGAAACGGTTGACGCTGCAGCCACGATCCAGAAGTTCAACTCCGATTTAGCCGGTGCAATTAAGAAACGGTCTGGACAGTTCACGACTTTTGTATTCGTCCACAACGATGTGCGAGGCATACACCCAGAGATCTCTGCAGCTCTGGCCAGAGCACGAAGCGCTCATCCTGGAATCTCATTCGAGACTATGGGTATGCGCCATTTCCGCGACCTTCTCGGCAAAAAGGATAGTCAGGATGTCGAAGCTTTACTCAAAAGCCCCTTGCCGATGCAACATGCTATTGCGCTCGGACTGCAGGAGATGGAAGAGCTACTCGCAGCTTTGTCTGAGAAGCGCTTGATCAACGCGCCCTTAGGCTCAATTGAAACAGTATCTGCGTATAAGCTGCGGTACAGCGATCTCAGCGAGGAGAGCCAAGCCGAGTTGCGTGAGGGGATGCGTTATTCGTCAACTATCTCTGACTATTATCAACAGCGTATCGATATTACTGAACGTGATGAAGTGGCTGGCCGTTTCCATTCCGAGTACCGTGCTGCTGTGAACAGCGGGCTGGACCCAGAAGACGTCCTTCTGAGGATCCGAGAATTTCTTGCTGGTAATCGTATGCCGACAGCGCCGGCTTACCGTGCCCAAACTGCGGTCCTTGCTTATTTTTTCGAGAGCTGCGACATATTTGAGAACGTCCCATCCGGCTGGGTACCAGCGAATATGGATGTGCAGAATTGATAGCTCCGACCAAAGGTATCGCTCCCCAGCGGGCACTTCTAACCGTCGGAGCCCAGATTTCAATTGTCCTCACCGAACCAATGACTGTCAGCCAAGTATGGGTTGCTTTCAAAGCATGGCGAATCCGACACGCGAACGATGCGCTTATCCCATTCTCTTGGTTCGTGCTCGCCCTTGACCTGCTATATAGCCTGGGTACCGTGCATTATGAAGACGGATTGCTCTATCGAAAAGGAACCAGCTAATGCTTCGGCAACTGCGATCAAGCGACGATCGTTTCAAATCTATTTCGTTCAGCTCAGGTCTTAACATCCTAATTGCGGATAAAACGGCCCATTCGAGAGACGTCGACAGTCGTAACGGTGCAGGGAAGTCTTCAATTATCGAGATTCTGCACTTTATCTTCGGTATGCGCACACTAACGAATTCAGTTATGGCTAATGCAGCACTGAGCAACGACGCTTTTTCGCTAAAGCTCGATTGGCCGAATGCCGACAATGGGGTGACCGTTACCCGTTCATTAATTAAGAAGAGCCGTATTGAGCTCACCCCGAACGTCACTTTGGAATCGGTACCCGCACACGCTTCTGGCTACCTTGCTGTTCCAGAATGGGTAGAAGCCATTGGCCGAGGACTATTTGGATTTCCGGAGGAACATACCGGAATCAGTGCTAGGGCACTCATGTCCTTGTATATCCGCAGGGTAAGCCAGCACGGGATGGACGAACCGGTTAAAACTTTTCCGGCGCAGGCGATGACTGAGGCAACGACAAATGTTGCCTACTTACTCGGGCTGGACTGGAATCTCGCAGCTAGCTACCAAGAATTTGCGGGACGGGAATCACTCCGTCGTAAGTTAAAGCAGGCGATTAAAGACCCGGCCTTTGGTCTGATTGTCGGTTCGGTTTCGGAACTTCGGGGGCAAGTTGCAGCAGCCATCGTTCGAGTGCGTGAACTCGAAGAACAAGTCTCTGCGTTCCGGGTTGTCCCAGAGTATGAACTGTTACAGGAGCGAGCAGACGAAGTCGATGCTCGGATTCGTCGAGCTCGGACAGAAGATGCCGCTGATCGTCGTAATCTGCAAGATCTAAACGACGCGCTACACGATGAGCATGAGCCAGATGCAGAGTATCTTCAGCGAGCCTATCAAGAGCTCGGCATCATATTGCCTGACGCTGTATTGCGCCGCTATGACGATGTCCAGTCATTCCATCATTCCGTCTTAACTAATCGAAGGGCTTACTTAGAGGAAGAAATTGCGGCAACCAGAACCCGTCTTGATGGTCGCCAGGACGAGCGAGGACGGCTCGGTGAAGAACAGGCGCGTCTGCTAAGAGCATTGCATGAAGGTGGCGCGCTCGACGCTTTTACCGCCTTGCAAGAGCAACTTTCTCTTGCGCGTTCAGAACTACAGACGATCTCAAGTCGTTTCGAGACTGCAAGACAACTTGAGGCTACCCAAGCTGAGATCAAGTTCGAGAGGAGTCGCCTCCAGCAGGAGATTAACCGTGACCTGAATGAGCGAGAGCAACACATCGCCGAGATTAATATCCTCTTCCAGCGGTTCGCAACAGCCCTTTACGGGCCAGGAAGGGAGGCCTATGTTGATATCGAAGCGCTCTCAACCAGTCTGCGGATCTCGCCGCATATCGGCGGTGAAAACAGCCAGGGTATTGGAAAGATGGTCATCTTCTGCTTCGACCTTACGTGCGCTGTGCTCGCTCACCGCAACGGACACGGGCCAGATTTCCTTGTACACGACAGCCACCTCTTCGACGGCGTCGACGAACGTCAAGTCGCCGAAGCGCTCAACTTAGCGTCGAAAGTATGTGCAGAGGAAGGACTGCAGTACATCGTGACGATGAACAGTGACGATCTGGCCAAGGCTGAGCGATACAACGATTCTTTATCGAATGCCGTAATCGAACCACATCTCACCGATGCCTTCGAAGATGGTGGGCTATTCGGTTTCCACTTCGAGTAGACACCACATGCCGAAAGTGACAACCTGACTTAGAGGTGGTCACCCTCTTATGTTCAATTGTCATCTGCAACGCCGCCGTTCTTTTAGTGAAAACAGATCGGTTCGTACAAAGGGTTTGACAACCGCGCAACGAGTTTCGAAAGTTATCCCCCTACATCGAGTCTTCGATGACTCGGAACCCTGTATGGCTTTGTATCCCGCGTCCATATGTCTTGACTCTTTCACTCTTATTCCACCGCGGCGCCCTCCGCTTCCTTCTCGCGTCGTCCCGTTCTGCGTCTTGCCCTGGGGCCTGGCAGTGGGTTGCCTGGGATCCGTTGTGCTTGGCAGCTGCCCGTATATCCCTGTGGAACTGCCAGCCGCCGGAGTTTGCTGGCTTGCGCAACAAGTAAACGGGAGGAACCGGTAGCGCATCGCTATTTAGCCGGGGCCGGATTCCAGTTGCTGTTGGGTCTGCTGAGCAGACCTTGCCAGGCATGGTTGTTCGTCGTATTGGTTCATCGACGGCGTTTGCTCTGGCTATTAGCACAGGCGGTGAGAGGTTCGGTGCCACATGCGGCAGCTGAAGCACCGTGCGTCCACTTTGGATCTGTTGGTGTTGCTAAACACGGACAGGACTCGCGCCTAGCAAGGCGGCCTGCTCTCATTGGTAAGCATCCAGGCTGGGGTGCATACTGTCAATGAAAAGGGTGCATTTCGCCACCAAATATGACAGGCGCGCCCCCGGACCTGCGCCTGATTGCTGCGCCCCTGACCACAGCTCCTGACGTTCCTCCTCAGTTCTCCCTCGGGTGGTTGCGCTCGCCGTTCACGTGCTCTGGTGTTTCTCTGCTTGGTGTCTGACGGGGACATTTCGTCCGTGCAAGTGGGCCGGCGGCGGCCCAGCTGCTGCTGGCAGCCCATCTTCCTGGGTGGCACTGCAGGAGGTCTTCTGCACGGTTGGCTGCTTGCGTCCTGTTAGCTGATGGTCCGGGCTGATTGATGTTCCCAGTTCGGATTCTCTGAATCGCGTTCCCAGAGACAGGAGAGCAGGTTTGGGATCGATGCTCAGCTGGAGCCAGTTCGAGACCTGGCGCCCTAGTTTGAGTGGTGGCATGTCCCTTGTGGGGTTGCCGGCCGCCGGAGTCCGCTGGTCGCCATCCAGGCTCCAGTGGGATGCGCTCACCCACCAAGTAAATCCCCTTTCTGGGCCAGCGTTTCGGGATACCGGGCTTCGCCAGGATCTGTGCGGAACGCAGTCCTTGCGTGGCGGCATGTCCTTGAAGTGTAAGCAGATGTCCGCGCTTTTTGAGTGCGACTATCTTGTGACAGCTGCTTGCGTACTGCTTGTCTTCGATGGTTCTGATGTAGTTTCTGAATGCGGACAGAACTCGCACCCTCATGGGCAACTTCTACCCACAGGGGCGCCACCGGATCGTTGAAGGCAGGGGTAAAAAACCGTGCCGGGACTGGTTGGCCGACAGTCGCATGATCCTCTTTTAGGTGATGTCCACAGCATAACGGGTGGAGGTCTCGCACAAGCCGTGCACACGGAACTAGAGCGCTGTGGTTTCGAGAACTGCGGTCTCGCCGAATATGCGAGTAGCAGCCGTGCTCAATTATGGATTATGATGCCCAAGGTGGTGGCGCTAAGCCCCTAAGCGAAGATCTTCGGCCAGTGTGGCTAGGAGGTCTTTGGTTCGGACGATACCGGCATCGCAGGCGACAAGAGCCAGATGGACTCGTTTAGACAACCCAAGTTCAGCGAGAATATCGAAGAGGCGCTTCTTGACGGTTCCTTCGCTCTGGTGCACTTCTTTTGCGATCTGGGCATTCGTTAGTCCCAAGGCCACGTATCGCACTATTTCCTGATCGGCTGTCTCCAAGTTTCTTAGATAGTGTTTGTAGAGACCTTCGCGCAACGGTTCTGCAGCGCAGGGGCCGCCGGTTTCCGGTCGGATGAAAAGCCAGTAACCTTCGGCGATGGCCCGAATATAGTTCGGCAGCCCGGCACTGACCATTCTTTTGGAGATTACTCCGGCGATTCCCGAGTCGTAGGCATCGTCGAGGACGTCCATGCTGGGATTCATGGTCAGTAGTACGACTTTGGTCTCTGGCAGTGTGGAGACGGCCTCGCTGAGAGCATGATCGGATAATAGGTCCGGATGAAGAATGTTAATGAGCAAGATGTCAGGGGCGCTAAAGGATTTTTGGGTTAAGGACTGTTCGACCGTATTGAAGCAGGCCTCTAATGCCAGGTCGCTTGCTTCACCTAGTTGGGCTGTGATTGCCGAGCGGGAATACCCATCTTCGTCGACCAAGTGAATTCGAATTTTATCGGCGGAAGTAACGTTGTTGAGCGTGCCATTCATGAATTGATCCTAATTTCGGGACGGGGACGATAGGGGATTAGTAAGTTTTCAAGAACCCTATGTGACTTGCCTCACTTGCAAGTAAATGGTGAATGATTATGACTCCACGACCCTGATGTAACTGATGTCAGGTCTTGAATCCGGCGGTTCAGAGGTGAATCGTTGGTCGGTTTGATGAGCCATCGATCGTTTGCCTGGAACTCGGTACTTTCTTCGTGAAATTGACCGATGCCGACCGGAGTTATAACCGTGCTGGTGTTCTTCTCGATCAAAGATTCTCCACCCAGTCTAGAATCGGAGCGCCTTGTCGCTCTAACAGCGTAGATCAGGCCCTGTATTGCATCCTTGTAGCGCTGCGCCTATACGGGTGCCCTCTGCGGAGGGCGGGGCGGTAGTCGTGGCATACTTTCAGCATGAGTTTCCCGGGCAGCACACGCAGAAAACATCGCCAGATTCGTTCCCTGTGCATGCTCGTCTTCGGCACGCTTGCCATGATATTAACGGGGCTATTGGGCCAGTGGATCTACGCCCCGGCGGTGGGGTGGACTGTCGCGGCGTTCATTTACACTTCCTCGGTCTGGCTCACGGTTGCTCCTATGGATGCAGAACGCACGGCATTCCATGCTGCGGAGGAAGACCCTGGACAGCGCACCTCGGAACTGTTGATCCTGATGGCCGCAGTCTCTTCCCTGGCAGCAGTTGCGCTCGTCATTATGGGTAGCAGCGATGTTGAAGGAGCCGGACGGTTCGCGCTGGCTCTGCTTGCAATGAGTTGCACGGCCATGTCTTGGCTCATGATCCATACATTGTTTACCTTGCGCTACGCCAAGGTCTATTTTAGTGGCGAGCCAGGTGGCATCGATTTCAACCAAACGGAACCGCCCCAGTACACGGATATCGCATATATGGCCTTCAGCGTAGGCATGACGTACCAAGTAGCAGACACCAACATCACTTCAGGCTCCATGAGATCAGTGGTGCTGAATCATAGTCTGCTTGCCTTCGTCTTTGGCACAGGGCTCCTGGCCACCACCATCAATTTGGTGATCAGCCTCATTGGGTAGGACCGATAAGCGGCTAATGTGCGTGGGCTGGGGAACAGGGTGTGCAGAATATAGCAAGGTTGTGCCGCAGAAGAGGTTCTTATGAACCGTGCTTGGAGCACGCGGATGAATCGTCGAAAACAGTTTGAGAAACCGAGAAGCACCTTTTCCGTTTCAATAGTCGGCTCACAGCGATAAGGTTCAAAGTAACCAGCGAGTAACGCTGACCCTTGACTCGGAAGTTGGAATGCTGTGAACTCCTTCGAGAAAAAGAACAACCAGGGCAAGCCAGAGCCAAACGGGAAACCTAGCTCCGACGCGACCCCGGAATTCCGTCCTTACCACCATCCCGCGGCTGGGTGGGGTGCTGCAAAGAGCGTCGGGCAGATCCTCGTCAAAGAAGGCGCCCTTGTGGACGGCCCCAAGGCGATCTTCAGAATGAACCACGAGGGCAAGGGCTTCGACTGCCCCGGATGCGCATGGCCGGACGACAACAAAGGCCTGCATCTGGACATCTGCGAGAACGGCATTAAACACGTCACCTGGGAAATGACCCACAGGAGAGTTGGGCCAGACTTCTTCGCCACCCATTCAGTAGAAGAACTGTCAAAATGGAGCGAGTACGATCTGGAACACCAAGGCCGCCTCACCGAGCCCATGGTCTATGACCCTGCAACGGACCACTATGTTCCCATTAGCTGGGCAGACGCGTTCGAACTGATCGGAACAGATCTCAGGGAAATGGACGATCCTGACCAAGCGGCTTTCTACACCTCTGGACGCCTAGGCAACGAAGCCACATTCCTCTATCAGCTCATGGCCCGCGAACTTGGTACCAACAATCTGCCGGACTGCTCGAACATGTGCCACGAAGCCAGTGGCCGCGCACTTCAAGATGCATTGGGCACCGGCAAGGGTACGGTAGACCTGGACGACTGGGAAATCACCGATGCCCTGTTCATTATGGGCGTGAATGCAGCCTCCAACGCTCCGCGAATGCTCACGGCCCTTGCCGAGGCATATAAGAGAGGCGCCCAAGTGGTGCACATCAATCCGCTCGTCGAGGCCGCCGCCACCCGCACCATCGTCCCGCACGATATGTTGGACATGGCAACTTTCCGGTCAACGAAAACAAGCACGCTGAACTTGCAACCACGCATCGGCGGGGATATGGCCCTGCTGCGCGGGATGGCCAAGGCAATTCTGGAAATGTCGCTGACCGACGACAAGGCCTTGGACCGTGAATTCATTGCCCGGCACACCGCCGGTTTCGAGGAATACCGGGCCATCTGCGAGGCAACCAGCTGGGAAGAGATCGAACTCCAATCCGGGCTGGCCCATGAGGAGATCCTCAAAGCGGCGCAGGTCTACAGGGACGCTGACCGCAGCATCATCAGCTGGTGTCTAGGAGTCACCCAGCATGAACACGGCGTAGACACCGTCAGGGAGATTACCAACCTGCTGCTGCTGCGGGGCAATCTCGGGCGGGAAGGTGCCGGCCCATCGCCGGTACGCGGCCACAGCAACGTCCAGGGCAACCGAACCTGCGGTATCGACCACCACCCCAACGAACAATTCCTGTCTCGTCTAGATGAGGTCTGCGGCATTGAATCACCCCGCAAGCACGGGATGGACACCGTCCAAACCATTGAGGCTATGCATCGCGGCGAGGTGAAGGTATTCATTGGAATGGGAGGAAACTTTGCCCTCGCGGCTCCGGATACTCCCTATACCTTTGCTGCTCTGCGCAATTGCGACCTCACGGTGCATGTGAGTACCAAGCTCAACCGCAGCCACCTGGTCCATGGCCGGGCGGCACTGATTCTTCCCTGCCTGGGGCGTACCGAAAAAGACCACCAAGCTGCCGGGATCCAAAGCACTTCGGTGGAGGATTCGATGAGCATGGTCCATCTATCTGTGGGCATGAAACGTCCGGCTTCCGAACATCTTCTCTCCGAACCCGCCATTATTTCCGGCATCGCCAACGCCGCGCTGCCGGAGAGCAAGACGCCGTGGCAGTGGTACGTGGAAGACTACGACCGCATCCGTGACACCATGTCGCGCGCGTTGGAAGGATTCGAGGATTTCAATCGCAGGGTGCGCTTGCCTTTGGGCTTCCGCCTCAAGCAGCCCGCAAGGGAACTGGTGTTCCGCACCGACTCGGGCAGCGCAGAGTTCTCTGCCGCGGCGCTTCCCGATGTGGTTCCGGCCGCCGGGACGCTGGCCCTGGGAACTATGCGATCGCACGACCAGTGGAATACAACCATCTATTCGGACAATGACAGGTACCGCGGGATCAAGAACCTCCGCACGCTGGTCTTCATGAATCCGCAGGATATGGCGGATCGCGGCATCTCGGAATTCGATGCCGTGGATATCGTGAGCACTGCCAAGGATGGTTCCACCCGTTCTTTAGCCGGGTATTTGGCGATTCCGTACGATATCCCGGTCAGTTGCGCTGCTGGCTACATGCCTGAGATGAACGTGCTGTGCGCGATCGGCGACTACAGCACGCAGAGTGATCAGCCAATCATGAAGCATCTGAAAGTGACGATTGAACTGAGCCGAAAATAACGGCTGGAATGGCCTGAACCAAAGAAGTACCAGTTGGGTGGACGGGACAGGAGTCCCGTCCACTCTGGTGCAACCCATTCGTATGTATCGGCAGACCGCCGAAAAGCGTGCACTACCCCTCGGGGCCTTGCACGGTGTGACGGATTCTTGCATGGAACCTGTGCTTCGCGGCGTTCACTCTGTGTGCACAGGATGCCTCGTCGCTTCAGGGAAGAACAGCGTGATGCGGACTACCGAGCGAGGCGTTGGCGGGGTTCTTTGATGCACAGCGCGACCAAGATTCCAGTGACGGACCCCAGCAGCGTTTCCACTATGCGGTCTACGATTAGAGTCTCAGTAGTTACAGGACTGGCCAAGAGTGTCATGAGCAGGATCATGGGGGTGAAAAATGTCAGCGCGAGGGCGTAGTTCCGTGTCATTAGGAGCTCGCTGGGGAACTGCAGGATAATTACAATGATGACCAGCATCGCAACCGGCGGTTGGTGCCACAGTATTAGTGCGGTAACCCCGACCCCCAACAAGGTGCCGATGATTCGGTGCAGGCCTCTTCTAATGCGCTGGTTGAGAGTTTCTGCAGCAAGTGGAACGGCAGCAGCTGCCATAGCCCAGTATGGATGGCCGATGCCCAGCAGGAGGCCCGCTACACCCGCGACAGCTAGGGCCAGGAAATAGCGAAATGCGTGGACCAGGGTCGCTGAGATTTGCAGGGAAGCGACATCTCGGGTCGCTTCAGCGGACCAGGTCCGGTCGGTCACCCAGCCTGCAAAGCCGATGCATGCTGAGAACACGGCGGTCGCCAGGCAAATAGCTACAGCGCACCACCATGGCACGGTCGGCGTAACCGAGGCGCAGGCGCCGAGAGCAAAGATAGCGAAGAATGGTCCGGTGGGTTTGAGACCGTATTTATCGGCGTAGACGGAGGCTGCGGCGGCGAAAAGCGCTTCAATGCCTACAAGTTCCCAGAGTCCTGTATCGAGGTAGGCCAGGCTGATGCCCAGGATTGCGCCACCAAGGAGCAAACCAGCGGCTTGGGCTTGGTGGACGATGCGCAGCTGAGGCGGATCATCTCTGCCGTACATCCCGAGAAAGGCCCCGAACACTGCGTAGATGATCAAGTGGGGATGCCCTGCGGCAAGGAGCAATAGTGACGGGATGCCTACGCTGGCGGTGAGCCGCCAAGCCACCGAGTGATCATTACGGGTGGGGGATAGTGCTAGAAGAGCGCTGTGGACGCGTCTGACGATTAGCATCAAGTGTGGATCCAGCCGGGTTGTTGGTTGAAGCGCGGCGGGTCCAAGACGGGTAGCTACGAGTCTTGGTCGGGCATTTCCGCGTGCAATCTTTCAAAGTTGGAGTTCTGGTGACCAGTCTAAAACACGGCAAGTGGGTGCAGACTGCGCGAGCACGCTGCAGGGGCGCGGCTCGGAGTGACAGAAGTGAACTTGCCTGTCGAATTTCTCAGGGGATTTCTTCTCTTGGCCATGATCGTCTCAGGCATGTTCAATAATGGCCAACAATATGGGAGTCCTGTACGGAGTTTCAGGATTTCGCAAGGCTGCCCCTGGTCAGTAGTCCTGTGACCAGAGTGTAGATTTAGCAATATCCAGCTTCTGCTGAAAGACGGCCACATCGACTGAAGGAGCCCGATGACTGCAAACTCCCATGGTACGGACGGATCAGGCACTATGAATCGAGTACCTATCGAGCCGCAAAGCGTGGATGCTCCGCTCACCAGATCAGCGGTCTTCCTTGTATGCACAATCCGCGATGAAGCCGCGGCCATCGACATGGTCCGTGAAACCCTCAGCGATATCCAGGGGCTGGTCAAGACAGTTGGGTTTCGGGATCTGAAAGCCAGGCTCTCTTGCACGGTTGGCATCGGTAGCCGAGTGTGGCATGAAGTGACCAGGCGTGCGCATCCAGCCGAGTTGCATCCTTTCCGAGAGGTTGCAGGGGCCACGCATACCGCTGTGGCAACACCTGGGGACTTGCTCTTCCACATTCAATCCGAACGCCAGGATCTATGCTTCGAGCTGGAGAGGCTCATATTGAAGGCGCTGGGCGACAGCGTGAACGTGGTCGATGAGGTTGCAGGTTTCCGCTACTTCGATTCCCGCGATCTTCTTGGTTTCGTCGATGGGACGGCGAACCCGACTGGGCTGGATCTTCCGGCGGCCACCCTCGTGGGTGAAGAAGATGCTGAGTTCGCAGGCGGCAGCTATGTTGTCGTCCAAAAGTACTTGCATCCGCTAGATGAGTGGCAAAACCTCACGACTGAACAGCAGGAAGCGATCATCGGGCGCACGAAGGCTGACGGGGTTGAATTAGAGGATGCCGCGGCCGGACAGAAAGCGCACAAAACCCTGGCCACGATCGAAGACGCGACAGGTGAGCATGACATTCTGCGCGACAACATGCCTTTCGGAAGCCCGGGTAGCGGCGAATTCGGCACCTACTTCATCGGGTATACGCGGCATTTGTGGGTTATTGAGCGGATGCTGGAGCGCATGTTCATTGGGGACCCGCCGGGCCTGCATGATCGTCTATTGGATTTCTCGACACCTCGAACCGGTGTAGCTTTTTTCGCCCCGGCCTTGAGCCTGCTTTCGAGCCTAGGCGAAGAACCAGCAATTTCGCCTTCGTACGAATCCGGGGGGCATGCTGGCCGATAGCCGGCAGACCGACTAGGAGTTGTTCGTCGAAGCCGGATGCATAGATCGTTACCCGGTGAACGGGATACCGGAGCTTCGGATGATCTAATGCAGTGCCAGGTTTCATGGTGGCAGGAACGTAGAAAAGGCTCCCGGCCCTGCAGGCCGGGAGCTTCCTTGCACATTTGGGGACTGGGGGAACCCAAATGTGACGCCTGGCATCTTGGGGACGACACCAGGCAAGCAGCCAATACAGAAATTTGGGGTCTGCGTTCGCTGCAGAACTCACTCGGTTGACCCGAATAAATCCAGCCCAATACTATGCCTATTATTCCTCGACGAAGAATTCAACTGCAGTTATTGCTGCAAAGTTACGGAGTTAGCCCATGCCGGGTCGAACCGGAAGGTTCACCAGTCGTCGACGACGAGGAATTCCTCCAATCGTTGCTCTGACCTCGAAACGAGTCCAAATGGTCTCTTTTGGATCTGGCCAGTTGGGAAGCCATGAGAGAGGTATTTTTATTCGTGCTTTTGCTCTGTTGCATCCTCTTGCCACCCGAGTTTTCACGAGGTGACGGGCCATAAATATCGGTTCTTGCCTGATCGGCAGCGTCTAAGGATCGAGATCAGCTTTTGCAGACGACTTCCCGGAGAGCCCCGGCATCACAAGAAACGCCTGATGCTGGACGGCTTGACAGCGCTCAGCCAAACGAAAATGCCCGAACGCGGTCAGGCGACTGGTTGCCGACCACTCATTTGGCAATGGCATCAGCGCTGCCCGAAGCATGTCCGGGATGGGAAGTTCGCGTTCGTCGCGAACAGTCGCAATCGTCCTCACCGTAAGTCGCCATCACGCCCGATTGGCTTGAAGGTTGAGTAACTAAAAGTCCTGCGAGATGTCCTCCGAATTGTTATTCGGTGTCGCCGAATGCACGTCCGGGAGTACGTGATTTACCTCCAGCGAGGCCAGGAATAGCATGAAATAGAAGCGCATTTCGTGCTTCAACGCGAAATACAGAAGGAAAATCATGGCTAAGGTAGTACTCGTCCTGTATCCGGATCCAGTGAATGGATTCCCAGAATTCCCGAAGGACTACGCCCGCGATTCCCTGCCTGAATTGCCTGACTACCCTAACGGTCAGACGCTTCCGAACCCCAAAGGAATCGACTTCACCCCTGGTGCTCTTCTCGGGTCGGTAACCGGAGAGCTGGGACTGCGCAAGTACCTTGAGGACAACGGGCACGAATTAGTCGTCACAAGCGATAAAGATGGCGAAAATTCCGTCTTTGAGCGTGAACTGGTAGATGCTGACGTCATCATTTCCCAGCCATTCTGGCCGGCCTATCTCACCCCTGAACGCCTTGCTAAGTCGAAGAACCTGAAAATTGCTGTGACCGCTGGCATCGGCAGCGACCATGTTGACCTGGACACGGCCAACGAGCTTGGAATCACGGTTGCCGAAGTAACTTACAGCAACTCCCTCTCCGTTGCTGAGCACACTGTGATGCAGGTACTAGTGCTGGTTCGTGATTTCGTTCCCCAGCACCAGATTGCTGTTGACGGCGGCTGGAACATCGCCGATGCAGTCGAGCGTTCTTATGATCTCGAAGGCATGGATGTGGGTGTGTTCGCAGCGGGACGTATCGGTCGTGCTGTCATGGAACGCCTTGCACCATTCGGTGTGCACCTTCACTACACGGATCGCTTCCGCCTCCCGGCCGAGTACGAAGAGAAGTACAACCTGGTTTTCCACGAGAACATCGAGGACCTGGTGAAGAACATCGACGTGCTCACGGTCCATGCACCTCTGACCGACGAGACCAGTGGACTGCTTGATGAGCAGCTGCTGAGCACCATGCGCCGCGGCTCGTATATCGTCAACCCCGCCCGCGGCGCAATCGCAGACCGTGACGCCATCGTTCGTGCGCTGGAATCGGGCCAACTGGCCGGCTACGCCGGAGACGTATGGGCACCCCAGCCCGCACCAGTAGACCACCCATGGCGCACCATGCCGCACAATGCGATGACGACCCATACTTCCGGGACTTCGCTCTCTGCCCAGGCGAAGTATGCGGCAGGCACTCGGGAAATCCTGGAGTGCTTCTTTGAGGGACGCGAGATCCGCCCTGAATACCTGATCGTTCAGGGTGGTAACTACGCTGGAACCGGAGCTCACTCGTACGCTGAAAAGAAGTAGTTTTCTGTAGGAGAATTGGGCATGGGTCATATCAATTGCCATCGCAGTGAGCCCATGCCCATGCCCCTATGAGCCATGGGAAAACGAAAGCAGGACTGTTTTGCTTCTTAGTCAACTGGAATACTTTGTGGCATTGGCTCGCGAGCGGCATTTCGGGCGAGCCGCGGCCGCCTGTTTTGTTTCACCGTCGGCCTTGTCCGAGTCGATCCAGAAACTGGAAGCAGAACTTGGGGCGCAGCTGGTCAACCGAGGCAGAAATTTCCAGGGGCTTACCGGTGAAGGGGAGCTCGCGTTGCTTTGGGCGCGACGGATATTATCCGATCAGGATTCCCTGCTCACGGATCTATCGGCAGCAAAAGGCAATTTGAATGCCCACATCCGCATAGGTGCGATTCCCGCTGGAAGCTCAATCGGGGCAACTGTTATTTCGGAACTGGGAAAGACCCACCCGTCAGTGACTGCGTCCTTGAATACAGGGCTCAGCAGCGAAGAAATCGTATCCAAACTCCGGAGCTTCGAACTGGAAGCGGGGGTGATTCTGCCATCAGCAGCAGATGGACCGGATTTGCACGAAGTGGCCTTTGGCGAATTATCCAACGTGGTAATTGCATCGACTGGGATTTTTTCCTCGGATACTAAAATCATTCGAGGACGCATGCTCAACGAAGTTCAGCTCGCCCTGCTAGCACCCGATATGCGTGCGCGGCAACAGCTCGATAAACGGATGCTGGAACATGGAATCCATCTTGAACCTCGACTCGAAGTCGATTCCCTGGAATCACTTCTGAGCCTGGTGGCTTGCGGCCCATGGGCCGCAGTGCTCCCAGAATCGGCAATTACCGAGTATCCGCTGAACCCCAATATCCGTGTGTTTTCGCTAACAGATCCACATGTCACGATGCCCGTGGCTATCGTCCGCCTTGCCAGTCGTTCGGCAGAATCTCTATCGGAAGCGATCGATGACGCAGTTCGCTCCGTCCTCACCTCTGACTGACTATTCGCCGTTGCGGGAGCCATCTTTTGAAAGGTCCCATGTCACTACAACCGGCATTTCTTGCCTATTTGAAACGTACACAACACCCAATGAGTTGGGGGCGTATCGTGACTGCTTCGGTGGGAAGTTTTGCTGTCATTGCAAGCCTCACGATTTTGGGTTGCCTCACTGGCACGCCTGTCCTTATAGCTGCATTCGGCTCTTCGTGCGTCTTGGTTTTTCTTTTGCCCGAGTCCCCCATGGCTCAACCGATCAACGTGGTTGGCGGCCATGTCGTATCAGCATGCTGCGGGCTGCTAGCCCGAACATTTTTCCGATCGTGTGGTGGAGCCTCGCACTTTCTGTCGGTGTATCGATAGCGGCGATGGCGTTGTTGCGTGTCACACATCCGCCAGCTGGAGGTAATCCCATAGCAATTTTGCTTGCGTATGAGGGATGGGACTACCTTATTTTTCCGGTCCTGTTGGGGTCGGTGTTTGTGGCGATGTGTGGAGTGGCTTTCCGAATCGTGATGATGCAAAAACGAAGCACGTCAACCATGAGAGCAATTGATTGATTGAATTTTCCTGAAACATCGCGTGAGAAAAGAAAACGGAGGTCAGCATGGGTGAAAGGGAGCACATACGCTATTTGGAAGTGCAAGTGAATGCAAAACTGGCAGAAATAGTGGCACTCAGGAAGGAACTTCACTGGGCGATCCGCGACGCTTTGCAGGGTGGGGCAGGGATATCGGAGTTGGCAATATCCACAGGCATGTCGAGAAGTGAGATCTGCAAGATCCGTGATTCTGACCAATGACCACAACAATGGCTATCGTACCAGCGAGTTTGGGGAGCTAGGAGTCGTAACCGATCCGTCCCCCATCGCGATCAAGATGCGATTTATAGCAGGGATCGACACGGCTGATCGGTGCCGCGCCTGCAGCGAGAGCTTCAGAATAATTCGCATACGGCGTGTACGCCTGCTGCTCTCCGTCTCCCCGCTTAGCTCATCTAATCGGGTTGCTTCTCACGAAGGATGTTGAAATTCATTCGAACATCTCGAAGAGCTCTGAGTATTATCTGCGCGCCGGGCACCAGCCGATTAGTGAAAGCCAGAACGGTACAGCAGGATGAGGGGGCTACGGATGCATAGCCATTTGAAAGGCCGCATGCCTGACGATGCTGCGGGTGCCAACTACTTCGCGTCAAACTATTCTCGGCCCTTCACCAGCTTCATCGTCAAATGCGACGTGATATGACGAACCCCTGGAAGCTTCGTCATCTTTTCAGTCTGAAAACGTTCGTAGGCGTTGCCGTCTGGAACGTGAACAGTAACGATATAATCAGGAACCCGTACACCCGGCGAACCTCCGGAACTTCTTCAAGCGCAGCTACTGACGACTCGAAATTCTCGACAGTATCTCGGTCAGTCATCGTGATCTCAATGGACATCACCACGCAAAACCCGCGCCCCGACGCAACAGGATCAATCGCCGCGTAATACCCGGAAATCACTCCGCTCTCTTCAAGCCGCTGCACTCGACGCAAACAAGGGGCAGGAGTCAGCCCCACCCGTTTGGACAGTTCAAGATTCGTCAGGCGGCCATCTTGCTAAAGTTGAAATATAATTTCCTGATCTATCGAGTCAAGCTTCATTTCATTGCTCATGAGCACATGATACTGCAAATATAAGCAATCAAATTGGGCAGAATTTTCCCTATCATTGCTATATGAGTTTGGAATCATCGGTATCGGACGAGCTGGTCCCCTCTCGGGCAGGGGACACCGCGCGAGGTCAGAGTGTAAGCGGTATCTAAAACCACGGATTTTCAACAATGACCGTGCGATGTAGTGCACTGTGCGCATAATCTTTGGAACCCCACGCGATACTGAGCTTCTTCGAAGCTGATAAATCCTTCGATGCTTTGGTACCGATCTCGGCGACCAATTGCTCAATGTTCTACGTCCCCATCTCCGGTTCTTCTACCAGTAGGCATCAGCCATCTGCTGATACGCGCTCCAAAACAGTTGCACCAGCTCGAGCTTCGCAACGTTAATAGGTCTTCAACGCACGGCTTCTGTCTTCGGACATTGAACGCCTGTTTGGCACGACCGCAAGGGCAGCATTCGTATGATTCATGTTCTACAAACACTGTGGTCTGGAGCCATTCGGAGGATAGAGCTCGCGAGAGCAACGAATTTTCAGTTCTACCCTTACGGTTCAACTCCCGGTTGGAAATATCTTAGCGAACAGCATTTATGAAAACTCATGAAAACATTGCATTCTAGTGAAAACTATGTGATGCTAGTCATGTTCAAGGAAGAGTTTGCGAGTTCACGAGGTGCATATGGTCACGCTTAAGTCGGTTGCTGCTGAAGCCGGAGTGTCGCTAGCGACTGCATCTCGCGCGTTCAAGGATTCGAACTTGCTTTCGGCAGATACGCAACGAAAAGTAGTTTCCGCCGCACTGAAGCTTGGATATGACATTCCCGTACAGCGAAAAGCGCAACACACATTTGCTGTGGTGGTTCCGGATTCGTCTAATGCCGTTTACGCAACGATGATGAAGTCGATCCAAGAACGTGCATGGTCTGGGCGTCACCTGATCTACAGTGCGGACACAGGCGAAGATCCACTACGCGAAATCGAGATTCTCTCCACCATGGGGAGAGCAGTCGACGGGATCGTATTATGTTCGCCGCGAGCTGGATCTAGCGCGATCAAAGGAGCTGTCGGGGCGACTCCAACTGTCGTTATCAATGGAGAGGTTGACCCGCTTCCTCAAATTCTGATGGAAACTGAGAACGGGTTGCACCAAGCCGTCGAGCATTTGCATTCACTGGGGCATCGGCATATTGCATATGTGGCTGGACCCAAAATGTCGTGGGCGAATACCCAAAGGCATAGGCAGATAGCCGCAATCTCTGAGTCGTATTCCATGCAGTTGACGGTCATGCGCAACCAGGCAGCTTCCACTCATGGGGGTCTCGCGGCTGCGGCCTCGGTAGCGGCCTGTGGAGCAACTGCCGTCATTGCTTACAACGATCTTGTCGCGCTAGGCCTGGAAGCCGGCTTGCGGACCTTGGGAATGCACTGTCCGGAAGACATCAGCATTGTTGGCATCGATGATCTTGACGTTGCCGCAATCGCCGACCCAGGAATGACCACCGTCAGACTCGGAATCAACGATTGTGGAACTGCTAGTGTCGATCAGCTCATCAAGCTGGTGGAACAACACGAAGTGACACAACAAACCACAAAACTCGAATCCCAGCTCATTGTCCGAGGCTCGACTGCTCGAAAGATTCATCAGTAAGGTTCTGGCTCGTTAGCAAAGAATTCTAGGATTCCCTAGAAAATCCCATCTCAACACTTGGGTTTACTTGGTGTGCCCAAAATGAAAGTGGTGTATTCATCATGAAGAAAACGTTTAAGGCAGCTGCTCTCTCGTCATTGGCAGTCCTGGCATTACTCACTTCGTCTTGTGCAGGAGATTCAGGTGCGCCTGTCAAGAATGTTGATTTTCCAGAAGGGTCGACCATGGCCAAGATCGCGCAAGCGGGGAAAATCAAACTGGGAGCTTCGCCCAACCAACCCGGCCTTGCGGAACTGAACCTCCAGCAGGAATGGGAAGGGTTCAATATGGACTTGGCCGAATACCTAGCGGGTACCTTGGGAATCGAAGCCGACAACATCGAATGGGTGCAAACAACTGCGGCTAACCGAATCCCGTTCATTGAGCAGGGAAAGATCGACATGTTCGTCACCGCATTGGCGATGACTCCAGAGCGTGAAGAGACGGTCAACATCTCCGGTCCGTATCTAAAGACCAGCCCGCAGCTGATTGTCCGCAAGGGTGACGCCGAGAAAATGCAGACACTCGAAGAAATCCCCAAGGGCACCAAAGTCTGCGTACTTCAAGGAAGCCAAGGACAGCCACGTGTAGCCGAAGAAATCCCGCAGGCCGAGATTGTCGAATTCAACGTGTTGACCAATTGCATCCGTGCACTTGAACAAGGAACCGCGGATGCCGTGGACTCAACTGCCCCGCTATTGGCAGGATTCGTTGAAGAAAAGCCAGATGTTTTCGAGTTCACCCCAATCAAGTACGGCGAAGAAGAACGTTGGGGCATCGGCATGTCAAAGGACCGCAGCGATCTGTGTGAATACCTCAATGAAAAACTCAATGAGGCCTTCGACGACGGAAGTATCGTGAAAATGTGGGATGAGCATATGGGCAAGTCAGGTCTTGAAGCTCCGGCCAAGCCTGAGGAAATGACTGGCTGCTAAGCCATCCCTCAACTAAGGAATAAGCCCATGAACGCAGTCATAGAAAACTTTGATGTATTCATTGCAGCATTCGGCAAGACTATATTGCTGGCCATGATCTCCGGGATGATATCGATCGTCTTCGGCTTGATACTTGCCTCATTCTCGATCTCTCCGTCTAAGTTCCTCCGCGTGGTCAACGCGGTATACGTAGGCCTGATGCGCAATATCCCCGCTGCGGCGCACCTTTTCTTCACGATTTTCGTGCTGCCTTTGCTCGGCGTGAAACTTTCTTTTTTCGCACTGGCTTGCATCGGAATCACCGTATACTTTTCGGCGTATTTCTCCGATGCGTTTCGGTCAGGAATCAACGCTATCGGACGTGGCCAGCTGGAAGCAGCCCAAGCGCTGGGACTTAAGAAGAGCAAGATTCTTCGCCAAATTGTCTTTCCGCAAGGGATCCGAAACTCCGTACCCCCTTTGATCAACACCATGATTGCGCTCATCAAGGTGACTGCAATTGCTGGCGTGTTTGGCGTCACCGAGCTGTTTGGCGGAATGCTCCAGCTCATTAATACAAATGATTCAGCCGTAATAGCACTCATGGTGTTTACAGCTCTTCTCTACTCATTACTCACCATTCCTGCCGGATATATTGCAGGAATCGTGGAACGTAAGGTGGTGTTCACGACGTAATGGCAACTACAGCATCTTTCTTCGAAACTCCTGGGCCAATTGAACGACGGCGAATTCGCCTTGGAATCATGGGAGGTTCCATTCCCATTGCGCTGCTTTTGGTGCTTGCCTCCTTCACCCTCCACGAGCAGGGATTATTTGACGCGGAGCGCTGGGAAGTTCTCACGACCCCGGATCTGCTCGAAGCACTAGGTAAAGGATTATGGGCTACCACCAAAGTAGCCATCGTCTGTGTCCTGCTTTCGCTTGTCGTAGGACTCCTGTTGGCATTGGGGCGTTTGTCCCATCGGAAATGGTTGAACACGCTTTGCCGGATCTGGATCGAAGCATTGCGCGGGTTGCCTGAACTACTTTTAGTGTTCTTTATCTACCTCGGCATCCCGGCAGTTACCGGCTGGTCCATTAACACTTTTTGGGCCCTGGTCGTAGGTCTGGTTTTATACGAGAGCACTGCGATGTCAGAAGTGTTCCGTTCGGGATTCATGGCACTTCCTCGTGGCCAAACCGAAGCAGCACATGCTTTGGGGCTACGCACGGTGAAAACGTTGCGCTTCATCCAGCTACCCCAGGTGGTCAAGCTCGTTCTCCCAAGCTTAGTCAGTGAGATGGTCCGAGTTACCAAGGCTTCGTCATTGGGCTTCGTCATCGGATACACCGACCTATTGCTCACTGGTGAGCACGCAATCGAATTCCTCGGCGGAGAGTACGCTGTGCCGATTTTCGCAGCGATTGCCCTGATCTACGTGGCTATCTGCCTTCTGTTGGGAATAATCTCCTCACTTCTCAGTCAGCGAGTTTCCTAGACCGCGCTCAAATTCTCAAGAAGCGGCAATCGTTCCTTGTCACTCACTTCTAGTAAAGGTTATTCAGCCATGCCTGCAAATGAACCGATGATTTCCATCCAAGGGGTCGAAAAATGGTTTGGACAATTTCATGCACTCAAGAATGTCAATCTCGATGTCAGTCCCGGTGAAGTCGTAGTCATTCTCGGCCCGTCCGGATCGGGGAAGTCAACCTTATGCCGCACCATCAACCGTCTGGAGCCAACGTCCGAAGGGCGCATCATCATCGATGGCAAAGAGCTGCCCTCGGAGAGTAAACCATTGGCTCAACTGCGAGCTGAAGTCGGGATGGTTTTCCAGCAGTTCAACCTCTTCTCTCACATGACCGTGTTGGAAAACGTCATGTTGGCGCCGGTCCAGGTACTTGGGCAGAAACCGGCTGAGGTCAAGGAACGGGCACTCCAGTTGCTTGAACGTGTTGGAGTTGGCCATCAGGCCAACAAGCGACCCAGCGCGCTATCTGGAGGGCAGCAACAGCGTGTGGCAATCGCCCGAGCTCTGGCAATGAAACCGAAGGTCATGCTTTTCGACGAGCCGACCTCGGCCCTGGACCCGGAGATGATCAAGGAAGTACTGGACGTGATCGTAGAGCTCACGGGCGAAGGCATGACCATGGTTGTGGTGACTCATGAAATGGGCTTTGCCCAGACTGCTGCAGACCGAATCATCTTCATGGCTGATGGCGAAATCGTCGAGGAAAACACCCCGGCCGAGTTCTTCTCCTCACCCAAGACAGCCCGTGCTCAAGATTTCCTGAGCAAGGTTCTCTGATTTTCACCTTGTACAGCTTGAACTGAAGTGCTTCCAGCACCCCACATGCCACGAAGGAAATAGCATGCCTGCCAACAGAACAATTACTGCTGCTGAGGTTTTTGTCAGTAGTCCAAGCCGAAACTACGTCACCCTCAAAATTACAACAAGTGACGGGCTCGTCGGCTATGGCGACGCCACCGTCAACGGCCGTGAGCTATCCGTCGCCAGCTACCTCAAGGATCATTTGTGCCCTGCGCTGATCGGACGCGATGCCGAACGTATTGAAGATACCTGGCAGTTCTTCTACAAAGGCGCCTATTGGCGCCGCGGCCCGATCACCATGGCCGCCATCGGCGCCATCGACATGGCGCTGTGGGATATCAAGGGCAAGGCTGCCGACATGCCGGTTTACCAGTTGCTAGGCGGTGCGGCACGGGACAAGATCCTGACTTACACCCATGCGACGGGTTGGGGATTCGAAGAGCTCATGGACTCGGTAGCCCAGCGCCAGACCGAAGGTTTCCGGGCAGTTCGGGTTCAGTTTGGTGTGCCAGGGCTGGAGAAAGTTTACGGGGTGACCCGTGAAGCGGCTACCTACGAACCAGCTGGACGTGGCATTGGACCCGTAACAGAAGACTGGGATAGCGCTGCTTATCTTCGTACCGCACCGCAGATGTTGGCCCGGGTACGCGATGCGGTAGGCGACGAATTGCATCTGCTTCATGATGTGCACCACCGGCTGACACCCTCCGAAGCCGCGCGATTGGCCCAAGACCTCGAGGTTGTCCGTTTGTTCTGGCTTGAAGATGTCATGCCTGCCGAAAACCCGCAGCTACTTCGACAGGTCAGGAACCAGTCCACGATTCCTCTGGCCATCGGCGAGGTTTTTAATACGATTTGGGATTGCCAGCAGATTCTTACCGAACGGCTTGTCGATTACATCCGCTGTGCGGTCGTACACGCTGGCGGAATTTCCCACATGCGTAAGATCTTGGCTCTTGCCGAGGTATTTAACGTTCAGGGCGCGCCTCATGGCCCATCCGATGTTTCGCCTATCAACATGGCAGCCTCCTTGCATCTGGGCTTGGCCACCAGCAACTTCGCTATCCAGGAACATATGGGCTACGACCCCCTGGTATCCGAGGTCTTCACCTCCCATTACACCTTCAACGACGGCTACCTGCATCCATCCGATAAGCCGGGCCTGGGTGTTGAGTTCGATGAGAAAGCAGCCCGTAAGTTCGAATACAGGCAGGCATATTTGCCCGTTGCCCGTAATCTCGACGGTTCTGTCAAGGACTGGTAGGCCATGACGGATCACGTAGAGCGCAGGCCTCGAAATTTCGGGCCCGGGATTATCCATCTAGGACTGGGCAATTTTCATCGGGCGCATATGGCGACCTATACCCGAGCCGCGATTGATGCCCATGGTGGTGACTGGGGAATCATCGGGGTTGCCAGTCGTACGGCCGCAGTAGTTGATGCTATGAAAAAGCAGGACTTCTGTTATACGGTCGCTCAAATTTCACCAGATGATTATTCCTACTCGGTGCCCAACGTTCATACTGATGCGCTGGTTGCGGCCAATGAAGGAGAGCGACTTCTAGAACTGATAGCAGACCCGCGTATTAAGATCGTTTCGCTGACGGTAACCGAGAACGGCTATACCTTCGATCCGGTAACCCGTCGTTTAAATTTGGCTGATGCCCGGGTCCAGCAGGATCTGGACGGCCATGAACTTCCGGTGACTCCCATTGGGCAGATCGCCCTTGGGCTCGAACGCCGCATGCTGGCTGGCAACGGACCGGTGACAATCTTGAGTTGTGACAACCTATCCCATAATGGGGCACTGACTAAGACTCTTGTAGCAGATTTCATCGCCGAGCTACCGCAGGGAAGGGGAGTTTCCTTGGCATTATGGATTCAACGCAATGTCACCTTCCCTTCCACGATGGTCGATCGCATTGTGCCTTCGACGACGCAGGAACTTATTGATCAGGTGACGTCGGCAACGGGATACACTGATGCAGTTCCAGTCCCGGCTGAACCTTTCAGCATGTGGATTATTGAAGACAACTTTGCTGCAGGACGTCCGCAGTGGGAAGCCGGCGGGGCCATCTTCAGCGACGAAGTCGACAAGTTCGAACAGCTCAAGGTGCGATTGCTCAACGGAACACACTCGCTCTTGGCATATCTGGGCGCGCTCTCCGGGGCAGCAACTATTCCCGAGTCTGTCTCCGACCCGTGGATCGCAGATGCAGCTCGAAAGGTGTTGAGAGAAGAATACCTTCCAAGCGTCCAAGTCCCTCAGGGAGTGGATGTCCGCGCCTATGAGGCAGAGCTCTTCGGACGTTGGCGCAACGTGGCCTTGGGACACCGCACGAGCCAAGTAGGATCGGATGGCTCTGTGAAGCTGCGCGAACGCGTGCCTTTCCCTAGCCAGCAATTGCGTGAAAATGGGCAGAGTCGTGAACTATTGGCCCTGACGGTGTCCGGCTATCTCAGCTGTGTCAGTCCGCTACCCGGTTTTGATCCGGGCGAACATGCGCGGGCCATGCAAGATCCGTTACGAGAGGTCTTGCGCGAGCGCACCGCAGCAGCCTCGAACGGAACAGAATTAGCGCATATCGCATTGGCCGAGCTTCGGTTCCTCGGTGATGATGTCGCCGAGGACCAAGAATTTATCGCTCGCGTGGGGCGTTATGTGGATCTTCTGCACAGTTCAGGGCCACGTGAAGCTTTGTCCGAGGCAATGAATACAACGGAATGGAAAAGGGCATGAGCCAGAACACTAAATTCGCGAGACCGGTATCTCCCCGTTTGCAATCTGCTCCGGTGATTGCTGTGCTACGTGCGGAACACGCACGTGACTATGCCCCAGTGATCGAGGCCTTAATAGCAGGGGGTATCGTGAGCGTGGAATTAACGCTCAGCACCCCTGGAGTTATTGAGGAACTGCCAGTTCTGCGGCGGCAATTTGGGAACTCAATCGACCTCGGGGTGGGAACGGTGACCGCGCTGTCGGAGGTTGACCCACTGATCGATGCGGGTGCCGACTATCTCGTCACGCCAACCACACGGCCAGGAATCATAGATCGCGCGGTATCCCGTGGGGTACCGATATTTCCAGGAGGACTGACGCCCAGTGAATTGCATGACGGGTGGACACTCGGCGCGAGCGCGGTGAAGGTCTTCCCAGCTTGCGTATTCGGACCTAGCTATATTTCTCATTTGCGCGGACCGTTCCCCGAGATCCAGGTGGTCCCTTCCGGCGGCGTCTCATTGGAAAGTGCTGTTCAGTGGATGCGAGCTGGTGCATTAGCTGTCAGCCTCGGTGGCCCGTTATTGCTCGACGCATTTAAGGGCGGAGACCTCAAATCGCTGAGCGAGCGTTCGGTTCGCGTTGTCGAACAGGTTAAGGAATTCAGCGCATCATGAGCGAAACGCATTGGGAAAAAGCGGGACAGCCCGAAGCAGTGTTGACCTTTGGAGAAACCATGGGGTTGTTTCGAACCTCGCCTGCCGGACCGCTCGCTAATGCAAACGCCGCCTCAGTCGGGGTTGGCGGTTCAGAATCCAACGTGGCCATAGGAATTCAGCGTCTCGGCGGTCAAGCCATTTGGTGTGGTCGTGTGGGAGAAGATCCCATTGGTTACAGAGTCCTGCGGGAAATCCGTGGCGAAGCTGTCCTTGCTCATGCTGTAATAGACACGACGGCCCCGACCGGTCTGATGGTCAAAGAGCAGCGTACCAACCAGCATCAGCGTGTTATGTATTATCGCGCCGGCAGCGCAGGTTCGAAGCTGGAGCCCAGCGATATCCCGGATCCGATACTCGAACGAGCCGGGACGGTTCACCTTACGGGAATTACTTTGGCGCTCTCGGATTCGGCTCGTGCAACGTGTTTCAGCATGGCACGCAGGGCAAAAGCTCGCGGGTTAAAAGTGTCCTTCGATGTTAACTATCGGGCTCAATTGTGGAGTCAGAGCGACGCGACTAGGGTCATTACCGAAATCTTGGCTCTTGTAGACATTGTTTTCGCCGGCGAGGATGAAGCACAGATGATCGTTGGGGAAGGTGATCCCGTGACGCTTGCAGAACGCATGAGCTTGCTGGGTCCGGCGGAAGTAGTCATCAAACGAGGGTCTGAAGGTGCTTTGGCGCTGGATAACGGAGTTGTAAGTGAAGTTTCCGCCATCCAGATCCAAGTCATTGACACTGTTGGTGCAGGCGATGCTTTTGTCTCCGGATATCTGACCGAGCGCTGCGCTGGAGGTACGGTGCAACAGGCATTAGCTACTGCCGTGCGAGTTGGTGCTTTCGCTTGTCTATCACCAGGCGATTGGGAAGGACTACCTTCACGAGCCGAGCTGCATGTTTTGGATAGTAGTGAACCAGTGCTTCGCTGAGACATGATGAGATGCCTCAGCGGGAGAAAAGTTTCGCAGAGGACCTGCGGTGGGCTCGGGCGAGGGAATCCGCCTCAAAGGTGAGGGAACTTGTGAAGAGGGCTGCCGAGAAAGCCACGTCCATCGCCGTTACGTGGAAGCCCAGCATCTTCGATGAGCCAGCGGATACGCAAGACGAACCGGAATTCTATCCTATGGCATCGCGTGGTTTTTGTGTTGCCAGTCGCCTGCCTGGTACCTGGCACTTGGTGCCTGGTGGATGGGGGACGTATCATCGGGCGGGCTGCCGGCAAATCGGGCGGGCTGCCGGCAACGCGGCTGCCGGCGCCTTCCGCGGGGACAGGGGCCTTCTTTGGGGCAGGTCGCGGGGACGGTCGGCTGGTGGTACGTCCCCGGGTTTCCTTCAATGGCTGCTCTCGAAGGCCAGAATCTGGCTGCTACCGGGATCTGGTGGCGATGGGGGGCAGGTCGTCCTGGGCGCGGCCGCGGTGGTATGTCCCGGGGGCTGCTCACCTGGTGAGGATAGGCCTTCCCTGTTCTGGTACATGCCCAGGGGCCCAGAGTTCTCCAATGCGGGGCTTCCACTGCGGATCATGTGCGGCACTTTGTACCCACCGCGTTACTTGTGCAGAGGGTTGGGGCGCTTGCTGGGGTTGCTTGCCTCTCGGCCAGAGAACCTTCCTTCTCGCTGTGGCGCTCGCTGTTCAACGCTTGTCTCAGCATTTGCTGGGATTCAGCTAGTGGCTCGTCGGTTCTGCAGTCGGCATTCTGGACCGGGCGGGGTCGGAGAGCGATTCCGCGCTGCGCCTGGTCTCATGGTTTGGGCAGGGGTGCTGGATGGATCAACGTTCCTGTGGGTGATGGCTGGTAGGTTTCATCTCAAGCATCTGAATAAAGGAACTTGAAAGGGGAATGGCGATGCGTTGGGCATGGCTTGATGGTGTACAGCAGATCTACGCCTCGGACTTGCGAGAACAAGACCGCGAGCCCTATAGAGGGCGCTGGAGCTGTCTCGACCAGGATTGCGGAGCGCCAATGAGATGGCACATACGCTCCAAGAGCGGTGGTTCTGCCTACTTTTGGGGGCGCCACTCAGACCATTGCCGGTTTAGATTGAAGAGCGATGAGCAGATTGAACTGCAACGAGCTGTCGAAGAATTCAACGCTATCGCCAACACCGCGGACGAGCTGGTCATCCGTCTTGATCCTCTGCCCCAGAACCGGCCGGTCACCGACAACACCCCCGGGGCCACTGGATCACCGGGGCGGACCCACCGGCATCAAGGCGCTGACAGACAGCGGCGTGCAGGGTCGGTAGGCTACGGGCCTTTGCTGGGCATGCTGATCGATGACCCAGATTTCCGCCACAGCAGAAGGGCTTTAACGCTGAGCGATCGAACCCGCACGACGATCGCCGATGGTTGCGTTCACGTCGATGAATTCACCCTTAGAAGCACCACAATGATCCTCTGGGGACAGGTCCACCACGCACGAGGATATTTCCTGGATACCGGTTACGTGAATGAGAAAAAGCCTGCCGTCAGACTCCACAAAGAGGTGCTCGCCGAGCTGCTGCAAGCCAAGAACCTGGAAAGTATCAGCGACTTCAGCGGGTGGTACTTCATTGTCGAAGGCCACTTCCAGGAAAACGTTCAAGGCGCACCCTACATGTCGCTCGACAATGCCCAGAAGATCGCTTTTCTCCCACCCCAGATCTCAGCGAGCTAACCCGCAAAGGTTGGGGGGCATACCCAGCGAGGACCAGCCGGCGCCTTCCTGGACCAGGGACTCGCCCCCGGAGCTCTGAGCATGCTCCTTGGACGCTGGCTTCATGCCTTGCGCCGCCGTGTAACCGTTACCAGGAACTAACACAGTGAGGCCGTGGTGGCTTCACCACGGACTGGACGATGGGGCCCACGGTCTTGAAGCATAGGCGGCATGATGCGCTGCAGGCCGGTGGGGACATACCGTCATGCGGCGCTGTGGGAGTGGATCCACTCTTCGGGCGCCATCAACGAATCAGTTACTCGTTCGGCCGGGCCCGGCGGCTAGAAGTGATAGTACGTCCCTTTCCAGGCGCTGCCCCAGACATTGATCTCAGGCATACACGCCAAGGGCCGTGGGCAACAGTGGGTTAGCACCCCGAGGAACTGGTATCGATCAGGCACTGCCCTTGGCCTGCAGCTATGTTCTTTGGTTTCCTTCAGCAACAGAACCCCGACGACCACGGAAGATCTCTTCATCCTGGGACCCGCCCCGAGTGCGGTACGTCCCCCACCTGCCCCGTCTCATCTGCGCTCGCCGTCCTATCTCGCCTGGTAGCGAACGGATCTTGGGTAAGGCTGAACTGGCGGGGTGATGGTTCATGATTGGGATATCGATAGATCGCCGAAGCACTTGTGAAGTTTTTGAAAGGAACCGTAGATGGAGCAGCCTCAACTAGGAGTTCCGCCGCAGCCGTTTGTTTGCGATGGGCGGGTCGACCGGGAGAAACTCGTGGAGTTACTGGGGGCCCAGGCAGAGTTTTCTTCGCTTGATTTCAAGCGCAGCATCGACTTGAACGACAAGAGCAAGAAGCTGGAGTTCATCAAGGACTGCGCGGCCATGGGAAACCAGCCAGAGGGCGGTTACCTCGTGATAGGAGCTGAAGATAACGGCCGCCCTGTTGAGGGGACTGACTTCAGTGGTCAGAACCTCGATTCAGCAGCCCTTAAACAAGTAGTCGAAGGTTACGTGGATGGTCATATCGACGTCCGCTCGCAGATTCACACCATCACTCATGAGGGACGGTCATATCAGTTGGCGGTCATATACATTGCGCCCCCGCGCGATGGCTTTCCTTTGGTGACTAAAAAGCTAGGAGCAGTGCCTAATGGAAAGCCGATCTTCCAGCAAGGCGCGGTCTATACCCGGGAGGGTTCGCAGAACGTCCTTGCCTCCCATAAGACATGGGAGCAGATTCTGCATAAGCTGCAGCAACAGGTGCGCTCAGCAGCCCGCGCGGATGTCGATGAACTGATCCACCGGGTCGTGGCGCAAATGGGTGCTACAGGTCCTGCACATCCGGTAGCGCCTGACCTTGACATGGACCTACCGACTTTCACCGCGTCAGTACGAAAAGTCCTCGAAATTAATCAGTCGTCCATGCTTAAACGCGTGATTCTCACTGGAACCTCGGCTTACGAACAAGCCATCGAAGACGATGACCGCCGGGTTGAGATTCTCGATAAACTCACTGCTCTTGCCTGCGAAGCCTGCGTTTTTGATGACACTGACACCCTGATCAAAGTGACCGATGCGCTTTACAAGGCCTATCAACGCAATTACGAGAACGCGACGATCCTCAAATACAGCGCTATACGCTATGGTCTGGAAATCATCTCCAGAGTCATGGTCGTTGGATCTTTGGCGCTGAGAACCGAACACTATGAAGTTCTGCGCTCAATAGTGCTGCACCCCATCGGTACGTCCCCGTATGGGTATAAATCATGGATCCGCCACGGGCTCACCGAAGCATCCCGTGCCAACCTCTTTGACAACGACAAGGCTGGTGTTGGGATGATCTCTGCTGCTCGGCAGATCCTTGTAAACACACCCCAGTTGAGCCCGGACTACATGCCTAAGGAAGCATCGGTAGAAGATCAACTCGTATCGATCCCTGATGCATTACTTGACTCGCTGTTGCAGTTCGATTTCCTCTGGTGCTGCATAGCTCTTAATGAGAACCCTGGGAATGGCCACTATGAATTTTATCCGAGCTGCGCTGCCTACCGGCAGGATCGTATCCAGCCGATTCTCGAAAAGCTCGACGGGGAGGACGACACTTTCCGAACCCAGATTTTCGGGGATAACTCAGATGAACAAATCGCGGGGGTCATCAGCGAGGTCTATGATTTGGCCCGAAAGCAGTCTTTCAATTACGGCGGGTATTGGCCCAGTAGCGACCAGGCGTTTGGCGCTGGCTTTATTCAGAGCCAAATAAAACCGCCGTCATCCTCTTGGTAGATAACTTGCTATGCAACCAGCGGCCTTGATGCGCTGCCAGGCACGGCGGGGGACATACCTCCACAGCGGCGCCCGAAGAGTGGATCCGTGCTTCGGGCACCATCAACGAATCAGGTCTTCGCTCGACCATGTCCGGCGACTCGTCGATGGTCGGCCCTTTTCCAGATGCTGACCCCCGGAGGGCGATCTCAGGCACCTACCCCAGAGCTCAGCAAGCTAACCCGCTGCCAGCCAGCTGGGGGACGTACTGTCCGGCAAGTGATCTGCAGTAGGGCTGTCGGCGCCTTTCTTGAATGGAGCCCTTGCCCCCGGGGAGACAAGCGGTACGTCCTCGGCTTCCTTCAGCCGCAGCAAGAGAAGACCACGCAAGCCATCACCTGCCTGGGCTTCGTCCCGCAGGCGGCACGTCCCGCCATGACATCCACTGCACCTTGTTCCTTGGGCGCTCACCGTGTCGAGGGGTGGTGAGTCCGCTGTTGTGGTGCACTCGTCATAGCTGGTGTTTCCAGTGCTTTTCGCCGTTTTCGTTGCTTCGCCACTGTGGTTGTCGGTTGTGGTGGCTATAGTCGTCCTCATGAACTTGAGCATGGATGTCCCAGAGCTGACCGAACGGATCGCCAAGAAGCACGGGGAGAAGATCGAGGCGTTGTTCCGGAAGGTCACTGGACCCCAGGGGCATACCGGACCAGCAACAGTTGATGCCCCTTCGCGCCGAATTCCCGGTCTGGGACCAGTGAAGTCATTATGGGATCCCCTGGTCGATTTGACCTTGGGATCAGACATCTCTGATTTGTCGTGGCTGACCGAAGGCAAAGTGGCTGAGGGGACTTGCCTGACCTTGTCGATTGCGGGCCATCACCGCGTCACCGGCTCCAGAGTGCCGTTGCCCTCTGGGGAATGTGATGCGTGGCTGTGGGCGATTTACCCGCAGTGGGCCTCTGAAGCCTACCGGGCCGGGACGTTGAGCGGCGTTGACCAGCGGTTGACCACGGTGTATTACCGGGTGTTCTTTGATGCCGCGGGGGAGCCCATGCAAAAGCCTGAGCATTTCACTCATCCGGGCTTACGTCCGCTCAACGAACTGTAGAGACTTGGGATTTTCCTCAAGCGCGTGAGGGGGCATTATTATTTTCCGTGCAGGTTTTTGAATGGCCTGCATGCCTCCCGCAGCAGGTCACCTGATGGTGGGTCCGCTGTTCCTATAACCCAAGAAACCGGTAGGGATTCTAGGGCAACCCTTTCCAGCGAGGCAGAAAACTCATCAACGCAGGCTTAGCTCAGGTCCAATGGCACAAGGAAGGACGAAACCGAAGCGCCGGTATCCATCCTCAACACAAAGATCTACACACCGCGAGACAAGTTCACAAACCCAATGCCGGCTACCACTCACAACGCCTGTGAGGCTTATACCTCTTGGTGTTGTGTTTGTCTAACAACTTTCAACCCGTAGTATGGGATGAAAGTTGTAACAGGTGGTGAGCATGGATATTGATGTCGTTTCTCTTCTTAGGGAACTGGATTTCAGCATCGAAGAAGGCACGAGCGCCCGCTCTAGGGTGCTGCGCTCGCCGGATAACGCCATCTTCTTGATGTCGATGGTCCCTTCGGTGCAGCGGGTTACCGCTCATACATTGCGGAACTTTATTGCTCATCGCGGCTCTCCGGTACGTCCCTTGTTTATCGGCTGCACGGCTACCGATAGCGTGATTGAGCAAGCACGAGAAGGTCAGGTGGATGTGCTCACGCAGCAGCCGCTGCAATTGATTCTCAAAGGGACAGTTTTCACTCCCGAAGTCGAACAATCGACTCCCATTCAGCGTCAAGCAGCTTCCGGCAGAAAAGCGTGGGGGCGTTGGGCCATTGAGCGGTGCCTCCTGCTGGCTGATACACCCCTGCACCAGTCGGAGATCGCCGAGTATGCGGGAGTGAGCCAGCAGATGGTCTCTCGTGTCTGCAAAGACCTCGGCTCCTTGGCCACCCACACTGTTGATGGGGTGGAAACCCTGGAGCCGGTCAAGCTGCTGGAGCGCTGGAGGGCGCATTACCCCGGGGCTGGTGGGCAGCAATTCGGCTGGTACAGCCTCGACCCTATCGTTGAGCAAACCCTGAACGCTGTAGAAGAGGCTCGACTGCTTGATGCGAACCCTCTCGTGAGCGGGGATGTGGCGGCGGACCGGCTGATGCCGTGGAAACTGCCGACCCGAGGCCGGATCTACGTCGACAGTCCTGTCGACTTGGCCGGCTGCGGCTTTGTCCCTGCCCCGTTGGAGGAAGCCACGCTGATTACTTGCATCCCCGAGGACCCCACTGTGTGGCGGTTGACCTGGATCGGCGCCTTCGCCATTCATGAGGACATGGATCTTGCTGATGCTGTCTTGGTCTACTGGGACGTTTTGAACAGCAACGATATCGACAGCCACGAAGCAGCAGAACACCTTGCCGCTCTGATCACCACAACTCTTTCGCTATGACCGATCCGCACAAAATCTATACCCTGTCCACGAGCAATGCTGACGACCTGGGATATCGAGGACAAAAAGCGGTCGCGGAGGCAGCCGAAGGCAACGACTACCGCATCGTCGGTGGGCACATGGTCCGCCTGCTTTTGCATGTCTACCCCACGACCAATGCTATTGCCAGGTCCACGGTAGATGCCGACACCGCCATCGGCAGCCTGGAAATCGCCGCTCCCATGGCACAAAACTTCCTCGCACAGAACTTCACCAAGAAAGGCGGGAACCTGTTCTATCAGGACATCGCCCCTGAACAACGAGTGGAAATCAACTTGCTCGCCCCACGCACCGGACCCGCCCCAGGCATTCGACCTCAAACGGTTCCCGGTGTGGGCCAAATCGATACCCTCCCAGAGCTGGACTACATTTTCCATTACGATCCGCTCATCGTGGATGTCGAAGTGGATCTCTATAACGGTGAAAAGCTGTCCTATCAGACGCGCATCCCCAACCTCGAAGAAACACTCGTGCTCAAAGCATTCGCATGGAAAGAGCGGGTCATGGGCAAGGACCTCGCGGATCTTCACACGCTGCTGGAAATCCGTGAAGCCCATCCAGAGGCGCCGTGGCGCTTGAACGAACCGCACCTCATTGGTTTCCGCAAGGACACGGTGCGCGTACTGCAACCGCTGGTGAAGGAACTCTCCAAGAAGCTCACCCCTTTCCCGGTCCCGGATACCGTGGACAAGCGTCGCTGCGCTGCGCTCATAAGCAAGCATTGCACCCCAGAGTAGAAGAAGGTTCCGAACCAGGCAGGGGCCCGCAGCCGGACCCTGTCTGGCGCCGTGTGGGGGACGTACCATCACTCGGCCGCCTGGCAGTGAGGATGAGCCGGCGCCCATCGTAACCAGGCCCCGTCTTGCCGGCAGGTGGTACGTCTCCTAGCACCCCACACTTTTCGCCCGCCCCGAAAACGCCTTGCGGGCCCATAAGCGAAGGCATGCCGTAACTGCGCGCTACCAGACTGGCAGAGACCAGGGCGCAGCAGCCCGGAATCGCAGGACACACCCACTCAGCCCCTCGCGAGGTAGAAGAAACCACATCGATGAGCGTCACCACTGCTCGGCCCACCGACAGCGCTCGCCGTGTACCCGCTACCAGGAACAGGCACAGTGAGGCCGTGGTGTCTTCACCATGGATCGGCCGATGGGCAGGCGCGGGTTCTGGCGGGCAGGCGGCCTTGCTGTGCTGCCGGCTGGTGGGGACATACCGCCATGCGGCGCCCGAAGAGTGGATCCACTCATCTGGCGTCATCAACGAACCAGATCTTCGCTCGACCAGGTCCGGCTACTCGTGGACGGTAGGTCCCTTTCCAGACGCTGCCCCCGGGCACAGGTCTCAGGCATCCACGCCAGAACTCAGCAGGCTAACCCGCTGCAAGCTGGAGGACATACCATCAGGCGGGCGGCGGCAGATTCGGCCGGCGCATCTCATGAGTGAGGCCCTAGCCCCCGGCGGTACGTCCCGCCACTGTAACCGCCACTGCTGCCTCGTGCGCTCGCCGTGGGCTCAAGTTTCTTGCGCATGATGAGGGAGGCGGTGAGCAACGGGGAATTGCGTCATCAGGCAGGCCGCCTATGCGGTATTTGAGTGCCCGCCGCGACACCGGGCGGTGTCCGGTCCGGACGAACACACTGACCAGTTCTCCGCTCCGATGCACGGTGAGGGCAGGGATATATACTCTCGTTATGCAGCTACCTGACATCAACTATCTCGCTGTTATCGCAGCGACGGTTTCGAGCATGCTCGTAGGCTTCGTCTTCTATCATCCGAAGGTGCTGGGCACTGCATGGATGCGCGCAGTCGGACACGATGAATCCTCTCTCAACGGCGGATCGCCGCTGCTCTATGCGGTCCCCGCCATCGGCAGCTTCCTGACCGCCTGGGTGCTCGCTGGCGCGGCATGGCTGTCGTTCTCGTTCTACGGCAGATCGTTCTTCGCCAACGCCCTGATCGGCTCGATCATACTGTTCGTAGGATTCACGGCTACCCGCATCGTCGTGCATGACGCATTCGATCCGCGCAAGTTCGCGGCGACTGGTTTCACCGTGCTCAACGAGGCGATCACAATCATTGTCATGGCGATCATCATCGGCGTCTGGCCGCCGGCATGAGCGCCAATAAGATCGTGGTCGAGCAGCAGATCAAGGCCACGCCATCGGCAGTCTGGAACGTTCTGACCAACCTCGAAGAGGCAAAGGCCTTGCTGCCGGGCGTGACCGGGATCGAGCATCTTGCTGGACCCGCCTATGGTGTCGGAACCCGCTGGCGGGAAACTCGCAAGATGTTCGGCACCGAAGCGAGCGAAGTGATGGAGGTGGTTGCCGTTGACCCGGAACGCTCGACCGAACTCACCGCTGAATCGCACGGGATGCGCTACACAACAGGGTTCGAGATCACGCCGACGGCAACGGGATGCTCGCTGACCATGCGCTTTTGTGGAGAGCAACAGAGGGCAAACTTCGCACAGCGCCTGATCGGTGCCATTATGGCGCCTCTTGGCAGGGCAGTCACGAAACGGGCGATGCGGCAAGACCTGGCTGCGATCGCCATCGCCGCCGAATCTGCATCCGCTTAGAGCAACGTGATCCCGGTCTTCTTGGACCCAGGCCAGGAATGAGGCCATCATGGGACCTGCCTGGCCGTGGCATCTTGCTGTAGCTCCCAGTCGCTCTAAAACGCGGGTTACTGTGCTGAGGATTCAAAGACCGCGAATCATGCTCAAACGTCTGGCAAGACGGTAAGGCGCGGGCCAATGAGATTGCTGAGTATGGGTAAGCCACTCAGTGGCAGGTGCCACTCGGACAAGTTTGCGTGGTGCTATGTTGCAGGTGGAGTGACGAGTACCAGATCGCGGGGGACAACATCGTCACGGACGCGGAGCTCTGGAAGCTCGGAGCCTTCCAACGATGCCAACTTCATACGGGTTTTCGCCTGGTTCAGTGAAGTTTCCAGCGATTGAGCAGACGCAATCGCAGAGTAGAACGCTGAAGCGAAAATAATCGCTGAACTGTCGTTGATGCTTTCAGACATCCCGATCACTGCTGGCACCGTATAGAGGATCTCATCGGCGCCTGCAAGGCTTTCGCAGGCGTTGAGGACAAGGAGCCGCGGCGGATCGTCAGTGTCGCCGAGGACCTGCGCGAAGAGCTCGAAGGTGATTCCTTTGCCCTCATTGCTGCCAGTTTCATTCTCTAGGAGGAGGCCTTCAAAGTTGGCATGGCCGGAGAAATGGACGATGTGTGGCCGGTGGTCATTGAGTCCGTCAATCAGGTCGCCAGCGGTGGCAGCGGGTAGGTGTTCAACTTCCACGAGGTCGCGGTATTTCGTGCCACGCAGAGCTTTGCGAACTTCGCGAACTTCTCTATCCACGCGTAGCCATGTCCCATACCGTTGTTCAGTGCCGTCCGGCAGAACAAGAGTTTCTTCGGTGGCTTCGGGATTCGCGGTGAGATAGAGGACCCGCAGCTTTTCTGGCTCTGGCGGACGCACCTGGACAAAACGAATTTCCGAACGCGGAGTGGAGAGCCGGGATACTTCCCGGGCGTGCGCCAGTTCTTCGCGCCGTCGCTGAGCGTCGGCCTGCTTTTGCTTGGAAGCGGCACTGCGGGTTTCACTGGTTTCAGCGGAGCGCAGCGAGGCTTTTTTAGTTGCTATGGTTTTCTCCACAGCAGCTGCATCTTTTCGAGCTTTCGCAATCTTGGCTTCTGCGGCCGCCACTTTCTTGTCCTCTCGTTCCGCTGCGGACGATGCACTGCGGGCAGTAGAGGGACTCTTGGACCGTGCTGCCTGGTCACGCTTTCTTCGGGAAGCTTCACGCGCTGTAGCCGCGTCTTTTTCAGCCTTCGCAATATCGGAGGACAAGGTACTTTTACGCGTTTGTAAACGAGCGATCTCCGAACGGAGTGAGTCACTTCGAGCCATGGTCTTGCCTTTCTTGTTAATGAAAGATCCCGCCGGCTCGTCCTCAGGACATTCACCACCTGGCAGGAGTTTCGCACCTTGGGGTCATCGTACTGAAGCGCCCTGACATTTTGTCCTAGAGATGCTTCGAAGTGAGCTTCTGTGCCTGGTGCGTTTGGCGAGTGCATGCCGCCTTGCCCGAGCGCTGTGGCAGATCCGATCGGAGTCTTTCTGCAGATGCCAGGTCTGGCAGCTGCAACAGGAACTTTCGGTGGCATCAACCTCAATATAAGAACAAGGATCGAGGTCTACCGCTCCAAGCAAGATCACCGTCCGTTCAGCCCAGCGTCCAGTTGGGGGAGGCGAAGCCGGCGCTGGGGGACATACCATCACGCAGCCGCCTGCAGCGAGGACCAGCCGGCGCCTTCCTCGACCAAGGACTCGGTCCGGAGCTCTGAGCATGCTCCTTGGACGCTGGCTTCATGCCTTGCGCTCGCCGTGTACCCGCTACCAGGATCTAACGCAGTGAGGCCGTGGTGGCTTCACCATGGACTGGACGATGGGGCAACCGCGGTCTTGAAGTACCGGAGGCCTTGATGCGCTGCAGACCGGTGGGGACATACCGTCATGTAGCGCTGCGGGAGTGGATCTACGCTTCGGGCGCTATCAACGAATCAGGTCCTCGTTCGACCAGGTCCGGCTACTTGTCGATGTTAGGTCTCTTTCCAGGCGCTGCCCCCAGACGTTGATCTCAGGCATCCACCCCAGAATTCAGCAAGCTAACCCGCTGCAGGCTGGGGACATACCCTCGGCGGGCTGCCGGCAGCGAGGGCCGGCCGGCGCATCTCATGAGTGAGATCCTAGCCCCCGGCGGTGCGTTCTTTGGTTTCCTTCGGCTGTAGAACCCTGACGGTCGCGGAAGGCCTCTTCCTCCTGGAACCCGTCCTGTGGGCGGTACGTCCCCCACCTGCCCCGTCTCATCTGCGCTCGCCGTGCTATCTCGCTTGGTAGCGAACGGATCTTGGGTGAGGCTGAACTGGCGGGGTGATGGTTCATGATTGATATATCGGTAGATCGCCGAAGCACTGGTGCAGTTTTTGAAAGGACTCGTAGATGGAGCAGTCGCCACTTGGAGTTCCGCCGCAGCCGTTTGTTTGTGATGGGCGGGTCGACCGGGAGAAACTTCTGGAGTTACTGGGGGCCCAGGCAGAGTTTTCTTCGCTTGATTTCAAACGCACCATCGATTTGAACGACAAGATCAAGAAGTTGGAGTTCATCAAGGACTGCGCGGCGATGGGAAACCAGCCAGAGGGCGGTTACCTCGTGATAGGAGCTGAGGATAATGGTCGCCCTGCTGAAGGGACGGATTTCTGTGGTCAGAGCCTCGATTCAGCAACCCTGAAAGATGCTGTCGCAGGTTACGTGGATGGACATATCGATATCCGTTCGCAGGCTCACACCATTACTCATGAGGGGCGCTCATATCAGCTGGCGGTGATCTACATTGCGCCCCCGCGTGATGGCTTCCCGCTGGTGAACCGTCCCGGAAATTACGCCGCCAGTTTACTGGCGGCTTCATCGGGTAACGAGCCGCTCATTTCATCATAATAGAGTTCTTCAAATTCAACCGGAGCCCGATATCCGAGGGTCGAGTGCAACCGGTCGTTGTTGTACCAGTGCACCCATTCCACGACCACGTCATCCACGTCCGCCTTGGTAGCCAAGACTCCAGTGCGGAACGGTGAATCCTTAGCAACCGCCTCGTTCTTGAACAACCCCATCACCGTTTCGGCGGCCGCGTTGTCGAATGCGTCCCCAATCGTTCCGATCGACGGCACCAGCCCCTCCATCGCCAGCGTCTGCGTGTACCTCTGAGAGGTATATTCACTATCCGCATCTGAATGGTGGATGGTGCCAAAGGCCGATCTCACATGCGCTTTTTGCTCAATCCGGCGTTGCCATAGGGCCAGTTGGAGAGCTTCCTCCACAAACTCGGTGTCATGCGAGGTCGACGAAGCCCAGGACAAGATCCGGCGTGAGAACAAATCGATCACGAAGGACACATAGGCGAACCCGCCACGAATCGGAACATAAGTGAAATCAGTGACCCACACCTTGTTAGGTGCATCAGTATAGAAGTTCCGATTCAATAGATCTTTCGCCCGGATTTTATCTTTAGCGCGGATCGTTGTAGTCGTTCTCCGACCCCGCACCAGCCCATTCATCCCAGCCACACGCATCAGCCGATCCACGGTGTGTTTTGAGATGTCAGGGAAGCCGTTGCGCTGCAACCAGACCAGCATTTTCCTCCGCCCATAAAGAACCTCGGGCTTCGGTCTCCCCGTCTTTTCATCAGGTTTCTGCAGGTCATGAAGAACGTTCAAAATGAGTGCGTCCGTGACGACCCGTGGTGCTGGTTCAGCTGCTTTCCAACTGCGATACGTGCGGGCAGAAACCTTCAGGCCCTGAGTATTCAGGGCATCACAGATCTGCTGGACTGCGTAGCCGTGTTCGCGTTGCTGGTCGATGAACTCGGTGATTAGTGCCGGCGAGGGTCCAGCTCCCTCGCGAAGAAAATCGCTGATGCCTTCAAGATGTCGTTGGCTTCTTCAAGGTCCCGGACCTTGGCTTTCAACGCTTTGATCTCGGCGAGTTCTTCGCTGGTCGGTCCGGTTCGTTCACCGGAATCAACCTGGGCTTGGAGCACCCAGCGGCGCAGGGTTTCTTTACCGACGTTCAGCTTTGGAGCCATGTCATTGCAGGCTGCGTAGACCGACTTATAGCGGTCAAGTCGTTCCATGATGTAGTCCACTGCGCGGGCTTTGACTTCGGGGGGTGTACTGCTTGGGCATGCTTTCCATTCTCTCAATAGAAAGCGGCATAAAACCCGGGACGATTCAAAATGGTACTTTTGTTCCAGCTACTTGGTGTCAAATCTCGGCACCCTCACGTTGGATGAGATCCGCTATGGCGCCGACTACCCCGGCATGCGCCTGCACGTGAATGGCTCCATCGCCACCTGGAATGGCGTGACCTCCTGGGATGTTTCTACGGATGACCCGATCGTCCCAGGTCCCAGGTCTCAGGAAACTGATCTTGGAGCGGATCCTGGGAGAGCCACTGATACTAGTTGGTTATGCGCCGGAATCGACCGTGGTTGAAAAAAGGGGGTGCCCCTGTGTAAAAAGTGAAGCTATTTTCAGCTCTGGCATGTCATAAAGTGAGCCGTCTCGGATCATGGCAAATAGTACTGTGAGTCGTCGGTGGGCTAACGCGATGAGTGCTTGGTTATGCCGCTTCCCCTGAGCCCGTTTCCGGTCATATATGCCGCTTCCCCTGAGCCCGTTTCCGGTCATAGTAGTCCCGACTGGTCGGATCAAAACGGATGGACGCAAACGCTGAGAGGAAGAGGGCTCGTTTCAAGCGTTTGTTGCCTGAATGACTTACGCGTTCGGACTTGATCGATGTCCCTGATTGACGCGTGGTTGGTGCCAGACCGGCGTAGGAGGACAACGCTGCGGCGCTGGTGAAGGTCTTGCCGGAGGTCTCGGCGATGATGATCGCTGGGGTCCTGACGGCGACCCCTGGCATGGATGTCAGGACCGAGTAAAGAGGGTGAGCCTCCACCAGGGTTTCCAAGTGCGTGGCTACATCTACCCGCGGGGCGTGCAACGAGATTAGTTGCCGGGCCAGGTGAGGGATCACCAGTCCAGCAGCATCGGTGCCGACCACGACCACTGTTTGCTCATCGAGCGCGTCCATGATGGCTACGGCCCAGGCAGTGTGCCGGCGGGCACCGTATTTCTTCAGCTTCGCGTCGATCCGCGCTTTGCCGGCATGCTTCAGTTGTGCTGGAGTGGGCCAGATAGCGAGGATTTCAAGGACGGCGTCGTGTTCCAGCCACGGGCCGAGGATACGTTCGAGTGGCGGGTGGATTTGGGTGAATAGCCCGCGGATCCGGTTGCTGGTCTGGGTGATCTGCCGTGCCAGGTCCAGGTCGAATCCGGTGAGCATGCCCAGGGTTGCTTCGTCCTCGTCGGAGACTCGGATGCTGCGCAAGGTGTGTGGCATGGTGCGTGCCGCGTCGGCGATGATGAAGGCGTCTTTTTCGTCGGTTTTCGCCGAGCCAGGATACATGTCTGCGATACGGCGCATCGAGAGCCCGGGCAGATAGGCCACCGGAATATCGAGGTTCTGAGCGACAACAACGGCCAGCGCGCCGATGGTGGCGGGTTGGTCCACGACTACCAGAACCTGTCCTTGAGCTAGAAGCTTTTGATACGCGGCGGTGAGTTTGGCTTCGTCGTTGGGCAGGGTTTTGTTCCAGATTCTGGTGCCGTCTTGGATGACGGCGCAGGCCCAGTGGTCGGTTTTGCCGACGTCGAGGCCGAGGAAGATCTGGATGTCTTCGGTTTTCATGACCGGTGCTCCTTTGGACCGATTAATTGTTCAAGGTCGGCCAACCGTCGGTAGCAAAGTCTTACATTCACGTTACGACTGGCGTCCGTTTTTGGCGCCGTGCCTCTAATCAGCAATCACCTTGCTGCCATCCAATCCCCGTGGCAACACCCCGGACTATTGGATAAGCAGGGGCAAGACACCATGCCGGGATTGGTCGGCCGACAGTCCCTATGATCCTCTTTTAGGGCTGTCAACAAGATAACGGGGTTCCGCACACATGAGGCCCATGCAGGCAAAATCAGGGAAAGCCAAGCTGCGCCACCGGCAGATGCCTCCATCAGGCATCACCAGGCGGACGTTCAACGGGAGGCCGGTGAAGGACTGGTTCATGTTCGGGTCCGATCCATTGCCGCACCGCCAGGTTCGCCGAATCGAGAAGCGGCTGCTCGCCCAGGGCATCGCGCCGGAACCGAATTACCGGGAAGGAAAAACCTACCGGGACTGAAGTCGAGGTTCTCGCCGCGCTCCGCACACATGGGCAAGATGGATACTGAATTCACTAATCATCGACGTTCGGAGCAGGAATAAATGCTGGGATGGGAAAGCAACCGCATTGCTGCCTATGAAAACATGGTGGCTGACATTCGCACGCTCATACACGACCATGTATGGGAACCCAGCGAAGTCAACCAGGAGCTGCTGGGCATCATGGACACAGCAAGCAGGCCGCAGGTCGAGCATGTCGAATCGGCTCAAGCTGCTTCACCACCAGCCAGTCCGTCTGGACGGCACCGGACCGAGACGAAAGTCGTGGCACGCTGGTTGTGGGACCGCGACCTGACCCCGGAGCAGGTTGAAGGCAAGGTCAAGGATGCGCTCCAGGAGCTGGGGCTGAGTCACGACGACTCCGCATCCATCCTGCCTCTGGCCGCCGAGCTCCTGGAAAAACAGACGGCACGTGCCCCCTCGCCAACCCCGATGATCCAAAGTTCGAACGGCGGAAAATGGGCGACCGTGACAGGTGGCTGACTGCTCGCAGCGAAGAGCCGTCCCCAGAGCAAATCGCGCATGATGGCCGTCCATCATCCAGCGGAGCCCAGCCTGACAGCAGCCCTGCTGACCCTTTCCGCCAGGGGACGGTCGCGACCTCGAATCGCAGAGCGAAGGCCAAGCTTCTGGCACGCTGGCTGTGGGATCGGGATATCGATGGAGCAACGGTTCTCGGCTTCACCGATAAATACCGACGGGTCATCGCCAGAGAGGCGGGCGTGAACCCTCCATCGACCTTGGAAACATGGGAGATCGCTGATGACCTAATGGCTAAGATGGAGATCAAGCTTAAAGCCGACCCAAGACTTCCTGCGGTGAAACGGCATCATCTGGACGAGCGCAGCCAGTGGGCCACCGACCCGCACTGGTGAAACCCCTTCCTTGACCTGCGAACATGAGCTGGCACGGCTATCAAGAAGTAGTTCAATCGCTGGATTCACAATTCAGATTGTGACAAGCCGAGTTAATATTCTCAGCCAATGCAATTTATCCAACATAGTTGAAAACAGAAGGGAAACCTCGAATTGTTGCAAGAATACAGCGCATGGATGGCAGGCAAAAGAATTTTTCCCTTGTCACCTCTAACTTGAAGTTTGACTTTCACCTCGAGAAATGATGAATATCTCATCATGAAAGTAAAAATCTATAAATCAGGAATCACGCTCCTGACGTCACTCGCGCTGGTGGTTTCCAGTTTGGGCGTGTTCGCGGCTCCGTCGTACGCGGCACCGTCAAATTCGGAAAAGAAGGCCGCTGAGCGCCAAATCACCGAAAACGTTGACTCCACCATGGAGTTCACGACCACGCGCAGCGGCCAGGTCTACTTCGACATTGCGAAGGCCAAGGCAGCCGGCGCTGACGCCGAGACGCTGGAGGTCGGGCAGCTGCTAAACGAATACAGCGCGGCACAATCGGCCCCGGCCGGAGGCGTGACGACCTACGGCATGCCCCTCTGGGGCAATTGGTGCGGCCCTGGCCACGGCGGCGGACGCGCGGTGGATACTCTCGACTCGCTCTGCCGCACGCACGACCGTTGTTACGGCTCCCGCGGATACTTCGCGTGCTCGTGCGACCGCAATTTGGTCTCAGGCATCAAGAGGAACGCATACAAGATGGGCGGCAAGGAACGTGCCATGGCCAGCGCAGTCAGCGTGTACTTCACCTATTCGTTCTGCAATCCTTTCAAGTAGACCTCAATTGACGATTAGAAAGTGGTTCACCAATGACCGAGGCAGTAAGCAAGCGACGTCAGTGCCCTGCAGGTACTTGGATCAGCATAGCGCTCGTGCTCCTTTCAATGCTGGCGCTCGTCGACTGGACGAATTCCGGTGAAGCGAAGCCGCTCTGGATGTTCTTCCTTCCGATCCTGTTCGGCCTCATCGGCAGCGGTATCGCACTGGCGAAGCGGGCGTATTTGTGGGCGGTGATCTCAATCGCGTTCGGTGTGCTGTCGCTGCAGATCATGAACGTCGTCATCACCTTGTTGCAAGGTCCATAAAAAGCAATGGGGATTATCGGAATTCCGAGCAGCCGGCCCTTTTAAGGGGTTAGCGTTTCCGTATTCTGGTTCTATTCACAGTGGCAAGTGGCAAGTGGCAAGTGGCAAGTGGCAAGCAGCGCCGCTATCAATGGCACGGAGACCGTCCCCTGTATTGATCTCGCACAGATGCACCAGAAAGCGAATCTGCTCTGTGTCGGTGTTCATGGTTCTGGTTATTGATGCCATGGCGATGGTCTGATGACCTCGTCGAGTTGAGCGCTGATGCGAAATGCCCTGCCTTTGTCGGCGGGGCGTTTCATTTCTGAGAAATGCATTCACTTTTGTTTTTTATCCTGAAAACGGCGGGAAATCCTTCCAAGACGGGCCCCTCGTCTTCACTGAATTCGGAGGGCTTTGGTTTCTGGTCTTGAACGCGCTGGTCACTCCCGTCACGGGGCCATGACTGGGTGGCGACAGAACTATGGCATTGGACACGCTGGCAAATTTACGTGCCATCTTCAGCAGAAATCCAGAGATGAAGCAGATGTTGTTCCGTTCGAGGCCGGCTTACACATCGATCTAAGGACCATGTCCGAGTGCATCTTCAACAGGGGCTGAGTGTGGAATCCTGGCGGTTCACGGCCGGAAGGAAACACGCCACACCGAACATCACTCAGGGAGTTAGATGTGTTCATCGGTCTTTTGACCTGGCGTGAGCATCGGCTACATCGGTTTCGTTCTTGATTGCCCGGTCAAAATCGACGTTTTTGAAATCAGACTAGCCCAGATTTTCCATCAGTCATCTGACGGCCGCCAAAATCCGATACCAAGGGGTTCTCGGCGGCCGTTCCTGACTCTGCCCATACCAAATAGCGCCTTGACGCACCGGCGCTGGGTGCCGGGCTCCACGCACCCGGACCAAACGGAGTCCTTTCATAATTTCAGAAGCAACAGATCAACCACCAGTTCAGGCCGTGAGCTCACCGTGGCGCCATCGCTGGAACAACGTACCGATGCCTTCTTGCAGCTGGCATAACAGCTGCGCTTCAGGCGCCTTCTCAGGGATCAGAAGCCGGCGTTGCCGGCCGCCAGAGACGACTTTCCCAGCCATCGAAAACAGCCGGTACCGCCACCGCTTCAAATCCCAGACCGAAGCCTCATGGCCACTAGGCAACACCGCCAGCTGCAGCCACGACACCAGATTCAGTGCGAACATCGCCAAGTCCGCCCACGCCTGGTTCGCGGTAAAAGACCAATACGGCAACTTGCCCAACCCCGCGCTCTTCAGCGTTTTGATCCTGTTCTCGCACCGGCCACGGGCCCGGTGCCGGGCATCGAGGAACGCCACGTTGCACCGCGGACTATTGGTCAAGAACGCAGTCACCCTGTTCCCGTCGGTATCGAACAAGGTCGCTTTCGCTCCGGGATGCAACGGTTCAGCCCGCAGGTAGTCCTTCAATTCGATCACCTTGGACGCGTCGATCACCCGCGCATCATCACGCTGGTCACCGTCAGCGGTCAGCGCTGGTTCCCAGTACTTCTTCTCATCGATCCACCGGATGAACCGCTCTTTGAGCACCGGCAGCGAGTACGAGGTGGAGAATTGGACCCCCAGCGAATCCAGGTGATGCAAGAACTCACGTGAAGATCCGGCGCTATCGGTGCGGACCAGGATCTTCTCTCCATACAGGTTTCCGTGCTCGTCGTAGAAATCATCAGGTAGTTGGGCCAATGCTTGGTTGAGCACCTCGATATGCGAGGCGGCGGAGTTCGCTCCCCGATTGCCCGGGCGCAACTGCACCGCGAGGACTTCGCCGGTGCCGTGGGCTTTGCCGTAGTCAGCCATGGCGATCATCGGTGAAAAACCGTACCCGCCTTTATATGTTCCGGCACTGTTCTCTTTGTCGGAGTGCACGTGCACCAGGGAGGCGTCGATGTCGATGACCAGCGGGTTCGCTGGCGTAGCCAACTGGGCGGGGTTCCGTGGTCCGGCTGCCGCCCAAACTTTGGGTCACAGGCTGCGGGTCATGGTGGCGAAGCCATGGGCGAAAGCTTCGGGCTGTTCCTTGAACCGTCGCATGAATCTGCTGACCGTCGCATCAGACGCCACGAGTCCGAAGAGCTCTGGTGCGGCGCGTAGCTGGTCAATATCGGTGGCTTGCTGCCCGCCAGCGGCCAGGGACAAGGCCAGCGCGCCAAGGATCTTGCCTGGACTGTGGATCGCGGTGGCTGGCACGAACTGGCTGAACCGGTCCTCGCAAAGCTGGCGGAAGTCCAGGGCGTTCAGAAAGTTGGTGAGTACCGACAACCCAGCATGGGAGACGAGGGCTTGGCCGGTGGGTTGGGTCGGTAGGGCAGGGAAAACGTGGGTAGAATGGTTCACAGAAAAGGTGATCCTTTGAACGGGGTGGATGATGATTAGACACCACTATTTTCCCAGTTCAGGTCACCTTTTCTTCTTTTGAGTCAGTTAATGACTGTCGCCTTCATGAAATACCCGGGCTAGCTTCCCGTACCGGCAGCACTCCAGGAATTCGACCTATCAACGTCCCTGGCGTGGGGCAGATTGATACTCTGACCGAGCTGAACTATATTTTCCTCTACGCACCGCTCATCATTGATGTTGAAACGTACTTGGGCAATGGTGAAATCCTGACCTATAGGACTAAGGTCCCAAATCTTGAAGAGGCATTGGTCCTTAAAGCGTTCGCTTGGAATGAGCGAAGCGCAGAAAATGATCTCGCAGACCTTCAGACGTTACTTGAGATTCGTGAAGCTCACCCAAAAACCCCGTGGCGTCTGAACGAGCTGAACGTTATTGGTTTCCGTAAAGATACAGTGCAGATACTGCAGCCCCTTACGCAGTCTCTCACTAAGAAACGCGTGCCATTCCCTATTCCCAACACAGTCGACAAGCGCCGCTTAGCTGCACTCATTCGCAAGCACTGCACCCCAGGATAAGAATCCTGTTTAGGCGTAAAGTACCTTAGCCGGTGCGGCCAGGCATCGTGGGGGACATACCATCATGCGGCCGCCTGGCAGAGCGAGGATGAGTCGGCGCCCTTCTTCGTCCATCGATCGCTTGCGGCACTCGACGGTACGTCCCGCTCTTCCCAGCCGGCGCTCGCCGTCCTCTCGCACCGACTCGTTTGCACTCCGAGTTCAAGTGGCGGCGCCTTCCGGGCGCATCAGGCTACTTCGGTTCAAAGAGAGGCTATCCAGTGCGCCGACGGGTGTTTTAGGGTGGCAGAGAACAAGGCAGTCCGGATCGCTGGCTTTTGACTGTGCTTTGCTGTCCGCCTTACCCCTTGGTGAAAGAGAACGAAGTTATGGCCACCGTGATTGTCCATGCCACCATCACTCTCGATGGATTCCTCGCCGATGCTGATGGCGGAGTGGATTGGATGTTTGGCCATCCCTCCGCGCCGGAAGATGATGAGGTCGTTGCCTCGGTCATGGGGAAGATCGGAGCTATTGTCGGCGGAGCAAATCAAACGCAGACGATCCAGGACGGTGAAATCCCTTATGGAGGGATGCTTCAGGTTCCGGTGTATCTGATGACCCATGCAGCCGCTGAGCCGGTGGAACGAGACGGCATCACCTATACCTTCGTGGTCGATGACATTGCTGGGGCCGTGGAATCCGCCAAACGGGATGCACAAGACGGCTTTGTCAGTTTGCTGGGCGGGAAGATATCGCGGCAGTGTCTAGCTTTGGGACTGGTCGACGAGCTGCATCTTGATATCGCCCCAGTATTGCTTGGCAACGGCATTTCCCTGTTTGAAGGTTTAGGGCAACATATCGAGCTGGAACGGGCGGAAACTTCAGCGTTCGCAAGCGAAGTACACCTGGTGTACCGGGTACTTCACTAGGTCCCCGTCTCCTGGTACCCCAGACAGGCGACGCCGCCTTACGCATGGCCATCATGATGCTCTGACCCGCAGCTTGAAGACCCTGGTGGGGGACATACTGCCACACGGCCTTCTGGCAGCGAGGGCCGGCCAGCGCCTCTCATCAGTGAGGTCCCCCTGGCGGTACGTCCTTGGCCCTCTTTCAACAGCAGAACCCTCGACGACCACTCCAAGCCCCTCTGCGCCCGGGCGTCATTTCACTCCTCCTTGGGCGTTCATCTTCACGGAAGGCGTCTCCAGCCTGGGACCCGGACCGAGGGCGGTACGTCCCGCTGCTGCAGCCATTGCTCCTTGTGCCTCAGCGCTCGCCGGAGCGAGTTCGTCCCCAGGGGCGGCTACGGAGCGAGCACCAGTTTCCCGCCATCATGTTGCAGGGCAGGAGCTTGAAAGTGTGATAACAGCACTTATTTTGGTGGTAAATCAGTGGTAAGGTTGTGTTGCCGGAGAGATGCCGGTGAAAAAGGCAAGAGGCCTATGTTCAGAAGCACAGAGGTGCAAGGAAAAGGATCTACAGATGGGAATCACACCGACTATAGGGACGGTTCATGCGGAAACGTCCCGCATGGACTTCCGTGAGATCGTGCGGAGGCTGAATGCGTCCCTCGGGGCTGCAATGGTTTCCGCGTTAGCGGGCGCCAAGGACCCCAAGGCAAGCTACCGCTGGCAAAAGGAGAATGGAACGATCCCTTCGGATGCGTCCCAGGCTCGCATTCTGCTGGCCCACCGTGCGTGGATGATGGTCTCCGACGTTGACGGAGAACAGGTAGCTCGCCAGTGGTTCCTTGGTGCCAACCCCTGGCTCGACGAAATTTCACCCGTCGAAGCCATTCACCAAGATCGGTTCAAGGCTGTGATCGACGCAGCCGAAGCCATGTCCTCAGGAGGTTACAACGGATAATGAGCAGCGCATTGGAAGAAGCGGACGGCCAGCCAAGCATCGTGCGAGCACCACTGGCTGGCTTTCGCATCGCAGCTGAAAGCTACGGTGCGCTTAATCCCCCGCAACGGGGCTACTTCTTCCCCGATGACGTCGGAGTGTGGAACAGGTATGACACCACTGGGCGGACGTTGTACGCAGCGTCCACGCGCCTCGGCGCATTTACCGAATGCCTCTACGGGTACCGAATAGACAGGGGAGCTCGCACGGCCATCGACTTCATGGCTGGGCAGTTCGGCATCACCTGGGAGGAGGCCCACACTCTCTATCTCGAGGAACAGCGAGAGCTCGGGCACGAAGGACCTGGAACGTTTCCCAAAAACTGGCGTGAAGGACGACGGATCTACGAACTGGCCAGCAAGGAAGGCCTTGTCTGGTTCGACCTGGGCACAGCGCATTCGCTGGCCTATATCGATCGGAACTTTGGCCCCGAAATCGCCAAAACCTGCGGTGTGAAAGCCGTGGACCTATCCCACCTGCTCGGAGCAGATCGCAAACTGACCACCTTGATTTCCACGAGATTGCGCAACCTGCGGCTCGCTGACGGCGGCTTCGCTGACGGGATCCGCTTCACTTCCCGACACGGCATTGGCACTTGCTGGGCGTTTTGGATGCGACGCACCGATGACGGGCTGGACAACGACCTGGTTTTCGCGGGCGAGGGCCTGGAAATACCTGCAGATGATCCAGATCTGCTGGATGTTTCCCAACGGTTCAATATCCGCTTCAGCTAGATTTTCCGGAACCTATCCTGCACGCCCTGACCAAGGCAGAACTGCAGGATAGGTTCTTCAGCGCATCCGTGGTTTTCCTAGCCAGGATCCCGGCAGTCCAGAGGCTGCCGTCCGGGGACGTACCACCAAGCAGGCCGTCTGCCGGCGCTTTCGTCTCCCTTGGGCCCGGGAGTTTTTACTGGGTGAGCTCTTAACTTCAAGGCGGGTACCTGGGCATCGTCAGCTGGGGGTACGTCGCTGGGTTTCCTGCGTCGCTGGGCGTCCTTCACAGGCTGCTCTTGAAGGTCAGAACCTGGGTGCGGCCGCGATGGTATGTCCCCGGGGTGGCTCACCTGGTGAGGGAATTCCTTCTTCGACCTGGCTCACGCCCAGGGCCCAGTGTTCTCCAGCGCGGACCAGGCGCGGTACCTTGTGCTCACC
>NZ_SOBS01000010.1:0-162331 GCF_004365035.1 Arthrobacter sp. JUb115
CAAACGCTATCTCGCCCGTCGGATCTTCAGAATCTTCAGTGCTTCAAAAATGATTGAAGAGGTTCCGGTTGCGGCTTGACAGACATAGAAGAGTCACTGGTCCCGAGACTTCAAGTCTCGAGACCAGCGACTTTGAGCTAGCTTTACGCCAAACGCTCCAGCCAACCGTGACGGTCTTCCACGGTACCCCGCTGGATGCCCAGCAGTTCTTCGCGAATGGACATGGTCACTTCGCCGGCTGCAGCACTCTCATCACCAATGAGCTCTTCGCCGTTCTTCAGCAGGCCGATTGGGGTGATCACCGCTGCTGTACCGCAAGCAAAGACCTCGGCAATGTCGCCGGAGGCGATGCCTTCACGCCACTCATCCAGGGTGATCTTGCGTTCTTCGACCTCCATGCCGCGATCCTTCGCGAGCTGGATGACCGACGAACGGGTCACGCCTTCAAGGATGGTTCCGGTCAATGCCGGGGTCACCAGCTTGTTGTCCTTTGTTACGAAGAAGACATTCATGCCCCCGAGCTCTTCAACGGCATTGTCATTGAATGAGTCAAGGAACAGAACCTGCTTGCAGCCGTTTTCTTCAGCTTCCAACTGGGCGACGAGCGAGGCCGCGTAGTTGCCACCGCACTTAGCCGAACCTGTACCGCCTCGGCCTGCTCGTGCGTAGTTCTTCGATACCCAAATGGCCACTGGCTTGAGTTCGCCACCGAAGTAATTGCCTGCTGGAGATGCGATGACGCGGTAGGAAACCTCACGCGCTGCACGCACACCCAGGAATGCTTCGGTAGCAATCATGAATGGACGCAGGTACAGGGCTTCACCGTCACCGGTAGGAACCCAACCGATATCCGTTGCTACCAGCTTGCGCAGCGAGTCGACGAAAACGTCTTCATCCAGCTGCGGGAGTGCTAGGCGCTGAGCCGACTTGTTCATGCGGGCAGCGTTGGCCTGCGGGCGGAAAGTCCATACTGAACCATCGGCATGGCGGTAGGCCTTCAGGCCTTCGAAGATTTCCTGGCCATAATGCAGGACTGAAGCGGCCGGGTCCATGGCGATAGGGCCGTATGGCTCAATTCGAGCATCATGCCATTCACCGTTACGGCCGCTATCGTCTGCTGACCAGTCTATGACTGCGGTGTGGTCAGTGAAGAAGTCTCCGAACCCAGGATTAGCCAAGACGCCGGCTCGGTCCTGTTCGCTCTTGCGATTCGTTGAGAGATTTTCGGTGAATTCCATCTACCCTGGACTTCCTAGTTCAATAAACAAAGAACGGATGCTCCACGCCTCAGCGGAACATCCGTTCGTGGAATTTGCTACTGGTTATCAGCTAACCAGAAACGTCACTTTCAGCTTATGCCAGTAACGCCACAATTGCATCGCCAATTTCACTTGTGGTGCGATTATCGGTCAATTCTTGACGTGAAGTGATCTCTTTTTCAACAGCTTGCTCAACTGTGCGAGCTTCTTCAGACAACCCGAGGTGATCAAGCATCAGTGCCACGGACAGAATCGCCGCGGTTGGGTCTGCCTTCTGCTGGCCGGCAATATCCGGAGCGGAACCATGAACCGGCTCAAACATCGATGGGTAGGTACGGTCCATATTGATGTTGCCACTGGCGGCCAAGCCAATACCACCGGTAATGGCGCCGGCCTGGTCGGTGAGGATGTCGCCAAAGAGGTTGTCAGTGACAATCACATCGAAACGCGATGGATCCGTGGTCAGGAAGATGGTAGCCGCATCCACGTGCAGGTAATCGTGGGTAACCTCTGGGAATTCCTGCGCCACCATTTCGACAGTGCGCTTCCACAAATGCCCCGCGTGCACCAGCACGTTGTGCTTGTGCACCAGGGTGACACGCTTGCGTTCACGCTCTGATGCACGGCGGAATGCGTCGCGGACAACACGTTCCACACCGTAGGCGGTATTTACCGATACTTCGGTAGCGATTTCATGCGCGGTGCCCGTGCGCACCGAACCGCCGTTGCCTACATACGGGCCTTCGGTACCTTCGCGAACCACCACGAAGTCAATTTCACCGGGGTTAGCCAGGGGGCTCTCAATTCCAGGATAGAGCTTAGCCGGACGCAGATTCACGAAATGATCCAGCGAGAAGCGGAGCTTCAGAAGCATTTCGCGCTCGATAATTCCGGACGGAATGCGCGTATCTCCAGGGGCAGCGCCAACAGCGCCGAAGAGAATTGCATCGTGCTTCTTGAGAGCTTCCAGCGTAGCTTCCGGAAGTGTTTCGCCAGTCGCCAGCCAATGTTCCGCACCAAGCTTGTAGTCGGTCAGCTTGAACTCGTTCTTGCCACCGTTAGTGACGAACTTCAGAACCTTAACCGCTTCGGCAACAACTTCTGGGCCAATACCGTCACCCGGAATGACCGCAATATCAATTACATTTCCCATGGCACAGATTCTATCGACTAGCGTCCGCCATTTGAGAGTTCATCTCAAATAATGAGATCTGATGAGTTTTCGTCGACATATTTCCTCCCTGGGCATGAGGCATCGCCGTCTTCATTGCCGATAACCTTGGATAAACAGATCCTTTGCTTCGCTATAAGGATCAACAGCTACTAACACGTCGAATTGCAGGAACTCTTGATCTTTGCCAATCCCCACCGTCGCATTGACGGTTGGATCCGCGAGAATCCCGGACGAGTAGATTTCATCACCGGCCTGCTGTACACGCTGTTCTGCATACCGGCCGCCCTCAGCCTCGCTTCTTCGATGTCAGTTGCCGCCGTTCTCGCCGTGCTGAGCCTTTCTCTTCTCCAGTCAGCTCCGCTGATGGTGCGGCGTCGCTGCCCATGGGCAGCGACCCTCGTTGTCGCCACCGGGCATGTATTGCAACTGGGCTTTGACGGGCTAATGATGTTCTCGCAAGTATCCGTTCCAATCATGGTTTATACCATGGCTGTCTACGGGAAACGCTGGCAGTCATTCAGCACGCTGGGGCTGGGTCTGATTGGCGCGTTGTTGGCGACGTTCAGCATGTTCGGCGCCTCAAGGTACTCGCCTGATCCATCCCCCGTCTTCACCTTCGACATGATGATTTCTTTCGTGGGTCTTGCATTGGTTGTCACCCTTTCTTGGACCTTCGGTGACTTAGCGCGAACGAGGCGTCTGGCCATGAAGTCCCTGAGGGATCACGCCGAACGCCTCGAGAAAGAACGCCTCACCGAGCGCGCCCTGGCAGCTTCCGACGAGAGAAACCACATCGCCCGCGAGATGCATGACATCGTGGCCCATTCGCTCTCTGTCATCATCACCCAGGCTAACGGGGCACGATATGCGGCGGCGAAAGACCCGGAGATTGCCATCGAGACCCTGAAGACAGTTTCAGATACTGGCCGCGCTTCACTGAAAGAAATGCGCAGGCTTCTGGGAGTTCTACGCAAAGATGAGGAATTGGAGAATCGCCCTCTTCCGTCATTGGCAAACGTACCTGAACTCGTAGAAAGCGTTGCCGTGTCCGGACTGAATGTCCATCTCGAAACTTCTGGAACCTCGCGGAAAGAACTACCGGCAGGCGCGGAGCTCACAATCTATCGATGCGTTCAAGAATCGCTCACGAATGTCATTAAGCACGCTGGTCCTGATACACAGACCCAAGTCCATATTGAGTGGACTTCCCGGGGCCTGAATTTGAGCGTCAGCGACGATGGGCGAGGTGCCGGTTCCATCGTCCTGGAAGGCGTAGGACAAGGTCTGCAGGGAATGAAAGAACGCGTAGCCTTATATGAAGGTACCTGCACTGCACTCCCCCGGACCGGGGGCGGTTTCGCCGTTAATGTTTTCATCCCTTACACCGAGGACTAATATTCAAATGCCTAATACAGATGCCATCAAGGTCGGCTTGGTCGATGATCAGCTCTTGGTTCGCAGTGGCTTCAGAATGCTCATTAATTCCCAAGAGGATATGGAAGTCATTGTTGAAGCTGGCAATGGCCGTGAAGCACTAGCTGCACCACTGATGGCTCAGGCGGATGTCATCTTGATGGACGTGCGAATGCCGGAAATGGACGGCATCGAAGCTACCGAACGCCTATTGGATCCAGATAAGAAGGCCGCTGATGGTCCCAAGATCATCGTGCTGACGACTTTCGACATGGACGAATATGCGCTAAGCGCCATTCAAGCCGGCGCCAGCGGCTTTCTTTTGAAGGATGCGCCCCCAGAAGAACTCTTGGAGTCAGTACGCACCGTCAATCGAGGAGATGCCGTCATAGCGCCATCGACCACTCGACGGTTGCTGGACCACATGGCGCCAATGCTCAAGAAGAGCTCGTCACAGCACAAGGATCACCTGATTGCCGCGGTTGAATCGCTGACGCCTCGCGAGCGGGAAGTGTTTGGCCTGATTGCAGAAGGTTTTTCCAACCCGGAAATCGCAGAAAAACTATTCCTGTCAGAAGCTACAGTCAAAACCCATGTGGGTCATATTCTGGCCAAACTGGAAGCTCGTGACCGGGTCCAGGCTGTAGTCATCGCCTACCAGACCGGAGTCGTCACACCCTGACTGAATGAAAAAAATTGAGGTGTTCTGCTCGGATTCAGAATCAAGCAGAACTCCTCAATTTCCTCTCAGGAAAATTCTTACTTCTCTTCCTCGTAACGTGGGAACACAGGAGAAGGAGCTGGGAGCTCAGTGCCTGGGACCAAAGCGCTATCAAAGGACTCGAAGGTTCGCGCCGAACCTTCGCCAACTGCCAACGCATTGAGCATAGAAGTCATGGCCTGCGGCAATACTGGCTGAAGCAGCAACGCCACCTTGCGGACAATCTCAATGGTCACGTACAAGACAGTAGCCATACGCTCAGGATCGGTCTTCTTCAGCTTCCATGGCTCCTGCTCAGCGAAGTAGGCATTGGTATCGCCCAGAACGTGCCAAACGGATTCAAGTGCCTTGCTGAATTCCTGACGCGAGAAAGCATCTCGGTTGATCTCCAGCAGCTTGCCGGCTGCTTCCAGAATCTGCTGATCAGCTTCCAGCAATTCGCCCGGGGTCGGGACTACTCCCCCACAGTTCTTTGCGACCATCGAAAGTGAACGCTGTGCAAGGTTGCCGAAGTTATTGGCCAGGTCACCGTTAATACGGGCAACGATGGTCTCGTGGTTGTAGCTGCCGTCGGCACCGAACGGAACTTCACGCAAGAAGAAGTAGCGTACCTGGTCCAAGCCATAACGGTTCACAAAATCATCTGGGGAAACAGTGTTGCCCAGGGATTTGGACATCTTCACACCGTTATTATGCAGGAATCCATGGATCATGACGCGCTTAGGCAATGGCAGTTTTGCAGACATCAAGAATGCTGGCCAGTAGATCGCGTGGAATCGCGAGATGTCTTTGCCGATCACGTGGACATCTGCCGGCCAGTACTTCTGGAAAGAAGCAGACTCAACGTCCGGGAATCCAACGCCCGTCAGGTAATTGGTCAGGGCGTCTACCCAGACGTACATTACATGCTTCTCGTTGCCCGGTACCGGGATGCCCCAATCAAAGGTCGTTCGAGAGATCGAAAGGTCCATCAGACCGCCTTCGACAAACCGTACTACTTCATTGAAGCGGGAACGTGGCGCGCCGAATTCAGGGTTGTTCTGGTAGTACTCCAGCAACTTGTCCTGGTACTTGGATAAGCGGAAGAAGTAGGACTCTTCTTCAGTCCAAGTAACTTCAGTGTCGGTTTCAACGGCATAACGAATACCGTCCTCGCGCACTTCCGTCTGGTCTTCGGTGTAGAAGGCCTCATCGCGTACCGAGTACCATCCTGCGTACTTATCCAAGTAAATGTCATCATTGGCTTCCATGCGGCGCCAGAGTTCCTGCGCAGCCGCATGATGGTCTGCATCAGTGGTACGGATGAAGCGGTCGTAGCTTGTACCCAGCTCATCATTCATGGCCTGGAATGCATCCGAGTTACGCTGGGCCAGCTGAGCCGGCGTGACCCCAAGATTCTCTGCGGTCTGCATCATCTTCTGGCCGTGCTCGTCGGTGCCGGTCAGGAAGAAGACGTCAAAACCATCCAGGCGCTTGAATCGAGCCATAACGTCGGTAGCCACTACCTCGTAGGCATGCCCAATGTGCGGGGTACCGTTCGGGTAAGAAATAGCCGTGGTGATGTAAAAAGGTTTCTGCTGAGAAGTCACGATATAAATTTACCTTAGCTAGCGTCGGAAAGCGGATTTCCAGATTGTACTGACTCGTCACATGATCTTGCCCAAATACTCCCAGAAGGCGCCACGAAGTGTGCGGCGGATGATCTGCTGATCAGTTTTCCATTCCCCAAGCACTTGAGCGCAATCCTTGAGCAAAGTCCTGTCAATTTCGGGTGGCAGCTGCGGCTTGTCAGCAATGAGTTCTACTACGTCAGACTGTGTCGTGAAGGCAAGCCAGGATTCAGCAACCTTTGCGCCGATCTCTTCTGCAACCTTCAACTCTTGTTGCTCATAAGCCGCGGAACCCTGATAGCCAGAAGCTTCACCACCACTGGAGTAGATCACCACAGGTTCGGCTTCCGGTTCAACGGCTGGCCTGATAACTGGCTTCTGAGCCATGACGGCAGGAGTAGGAACCGATGGCTTCGCTGCTGGCTTTGCTTCTGTCTCCAAAGACGCACTAGCAATTAGAGACGTCTTTTCAGAATGATTCTTGTCCCATTCAAGAACCTTGGTGAATGCGCTATCCAATAGTTGATTCGGAACGATTTCAATGTAGTCAGCGGTCAAAGCCAGGTGTTCAGCCACCGAGGCTACTCCAAGACGGCTATCGGATTTCGCTACGCCTAGTAACACTACTTTCATGCCCAAGTCTTGCGCTTCTTCGACGGCCTCGGCGAGGTCGTCATCGCCGGAGACCAAGTAAGCAATTGATGCCGAGCCATTACGGGCAACCCCTACAAGGTCCAGCGCCAGTCTCAGGTCCACACCTTTTTGCTCGCCGTTATAAGAGATACGACCTAAGCGCACTTTAACGCCGGGTATCAAGCCAATCCGCTTATGCTGCTCAGTAAATAGCCCGTCTTTCGAGGCGTCATACCAATACACGCGGAGGTTATTAAGACCCGTATTCTTCTTTACGGTTTGCACGATCCCGCGTACCAGCGCCTCGTAATGGGTTGTAAAGGCTGATCTTAAGGTCGTTCCGGCGGCACGATGACCGCCTAGTGAGAGCAGAAATCCGGCATCAATAAATATTGCAGTTTGATTCATCATGATTCGATCGTACTGATAAAACTAGGCAAACCATATTGAAAGGGCCTGCATCGCATGACTCTTTCCGGTGTAAACCAGAAAAGACCAGTTCAACTGGTGTTGAACTGGTCTTTTGAACGGAACTAGATGCTGGTTGCCCGCATCATGTCTTCTGGATCTGACAGACTGGAATCGAATTCCTCGATACGCGAACCTACGCCAAGCAATTCTGCAATTGCAGCGACGGTACGTACGGAAGCCCTGCCATCACCGTAAGGGTTTACAGCGTTAGCCATTTCGTTGTAAGCCGCTTCATCATGCAACAGCTCAGTGACCGATTCGAAGATGCGGTTTTCATCGGTGCCGATCAGGCGTACGGTACCCGCGGTAACAGCTTCAGGCCGCTCGGTGTTCAGGCGCATGACCAGAACAGGCTTGCCGAGGCTTGGAGCTTCTTCCTGGACGCCACCGGAATCGGTCAAGACGACGGTCGAAGCATCAATGATGCGAGTGAATTCGCCGTAAGCCAGCGGCTCGGTCAAAGTCACGTTAGGCAGTCCATCGATTTCCGGAAGCAACGCTTCGCGAACCGCAGGGTTGCGATGCAACGGCAAGATGAATTCAACGTCTGGTTCCGCCTTGGAGAGCTTTGCCAATGCACGGCCGATGCCGCGCATTGGTTCGCCTTGGTTCTCACGACGGTGCGTCGTCACCAGAACAATGCGCTTGTCAGAAGAAACCAATTCTTCCAACTTGGGATCCGAGAAAGGAACCTTCTTTTCGACAACAGTCAGCAGTGCGTCAATGACAGAGTTACCGGTGATAACGATGTCACTTCCCTTGAACGTTTCACGCTCAAGGTTACGCTTGCTCAACGACGTTGGAGCCAAATGCAGGCTGGCGATCTGGCTGGTCAGCTTGCGGTTAGCTTCCTCCGGGAATGGAGAGAAGATGTCATAGCTCCGAAGTCCAGCCTCAGCGTGAACCACTGGGATACCACGGTAGAAAGCAGCGATTGCGCCAGCCGTCGAAGTGGTGGTGTCGCCCTGGACCACTACAGCGTCAGGCTTTTCCTTTTCGAAAATCTCGTCAAGACCAGCAATGGTCTTAGTAAGCAGACCATTCAGGGTCTGGCGCGGCTGAATGACGTCCAAGTCATAGTCCGGCGTGATGCCAAAGAGCTCGTTGACCTGATCCAGCATTTCCCGGTGCTGTCCAGTTACGACAACAACGCATTCAAACTCGTCAGCTTCTTTCAAAGCCTTGACGATCGGCGCAACCTTGATGGCCTCAGGACGAGTGCCATAGATCGGCATGATCTTCTTCATAGATATATACCTTGTCAGCTTGGAGAACTAGCGCCAGAGACCGCGAGTGTCGATAACTTCCTTGCCGGCCAGCGCGGTTGCTGGTACGGACTTGAACTGGTCGTGGTCGACCAGCAAAGTAATTACACTTGCCGATTCTAGGGCTTCATCGGTTGCAACCAGCTTCAGGTTGGCGATGCCCGCAAGATTCTTAGGCAATTCTTCTACATGTGGCTCCACTGCAAGGAACTCGACGGTTGGGTTGGCTTCAGCCAACTTGCGAGCGATCGCAATCGATGGCGATTCACGCATGTCGTCAATGTTCGCTTTGAAAGCCAAACCCATGACCGCTACCTTGCCGTTGAAGGATGGGAGTTTGGTAGCTTCTACAACCTTGTCGATAACCCAGTTCGGCTTTGCATCGTTGGTGTTACGAGCCATGCGGATCAGCTTTGATTCTTCAGGAGCAGCCGAGACAATGAACCATGGATCAACTGCGATGCAGTGACCGCCAACACCTGGACCGGGCTGAAGAATGTTTACGCGTGGGTGGCGGTTGGCCAGGGAGATCAGTTCCCAAACGTCAATGCCCAGCTTGTCGGAGATGACCGACAATTCGTTAGCAAAGGCGATGTTCACGTCGCGGTACGAATTCTCGACCAGCTTTGCCATTTCAGCAGTCTTAGCATCGGTGGTGAGGATAGCTGCCTGGCAGAAGGTCTCGTAAAGAGCCTTGGCCTTCTCTGCAGCTTCTGGGGTGATACCGCCGACAATACGGTCATTGGTGACCAATTCTTCCATGACGTAGCCAGGAAGTACGCGCTCTGGGCAGTGTGCTACAAGCAGGCTGTCCTTGTTCAGGTCGGGACGCTTCTTCAGCAGGTAGTCGAAGAGGTGCTGGGTTGCACCTGGAGGCGAGGTCGACTCGAGGATAACCAGTTCGCCGCCCTTCAGCTTTGGAGCGATGCCCTCTGCTGCAGCCTCAATGTATGAAAGGTCAGCGGTGTAGTCATCGTTGAACGGCGTTGGCACAGCAACAATGTACGCTTCAGCTTCTGGAGTATCGAAGCTTGCAGACAAGGTACCTGCAGTCACCGCGGCGGAAACGAATTCGCCCAACGCCGGCTCTACGAACGGCACCTCGCCCTTGTTGACTGCCTCTACAGTTCGAGGAGTTACATCGACGCCTTTTACGGTGATGCCCTTCGAGGCAAGAATTGCAGCAGTTGGCAATCCGATGTAACCCAAACCGATTACGGCGACTTCTTTAATGTTGTTCACTAAAGTGACTTTCCTTCTGGTACGAGCGATGTTCCCTACGAAAGGGCCTGCAAGCTGATCTTGAAGCACAAGAAGTGCAAGATTAGCCCTATAAACCATATCCCATCACTGAGTTCAGCGACAGCCTCATTGTCACGGAGCTTTACTTATTACTTGCTCGTAAACTTGGACAACGCTAAGCGCGTTTTGCTCCCAAGTTCTATTGGCAAGCACGAATTCCCGCCCTGACTTGCCCATGCGTTCAGCTGCCCCTTGGTTTAAAATCAACTTTTCGATATTTTCGGCCCACTCAGCCACATCCCCCGCAGGTATCAAGTGACCGTTCTCACCGTCAGTGATCAGCTCCTGCAGGGCAGGAAGATCGGATGCCAAGACAGGTACGTTCGATGCCATTGCTTCAACTGGTTTGAGCGGAGTTACCGAGCGAGTGACAGCAGAGTCAATTCGTGGCACGACGAAAGCGTTCAACGCAGCATGATAGACATGCGACTGTTCCCGCGGAATGCGACCAGGAAAAACACAACGCGCGGCGATGCCTAGACTTTTGGCAAGACTGATCAGATTCTCGCGATCCGTACCATCGCCAACGATCAACAAACGTAACTCCTTGTGCTGCTTCGCAAGTTCAGCAACAGCACGGACAACTGTCGAAAGCCCCTCATAAGGGACCAAGCTGCTAACCGTCCCCACATAAAATGCTTCAGAATCGAGGTCCAGCTGCGCACGAGCTTGGACCCTGGGCACGGGTTCCTCTAGGAACTTTTCCCCTATCCCGTTCGGTAATATTGAAATCTTTGATTCATCAACGCCTGCGTCAATCAGGTTGCGTTTCATGGCATCGCCCAAGGTGAAGACATGATCGGCATGCCGAGCTACAAACGCTTCGCGTTCCACGAATAGTCGGTATCGTTCTGAATCTTTCGAGCGCTCGGGACGCGTAGAAAGCCACGTGTCTGCCAGCTGTCCGCGAACTTCATAAACCCACGGTATACCGGTCGCTTCTGCAACGGACTTAACCGCTAGAGCGTTAGAAAAATCTGTCGTCGTGTGAAGTACAGAAGGGGCCTCTTGAAGGACTCTGCTCAGTAGGTCTTCAGCTTGTTGCTGGATTCTTCCGGTGAAGTCATGCTTCGCTGGAAAAGGCAGGCAGCGCTGGTATTCGATACCAGAAACCACGTCAGCTTCTGAGACGGATAGTTTGCCGATATTCAAGGGATAATTCACACGGGTAAGTCCTTTGACTCCCCATCCTGCATCCCTTAATGACGCGAGAATTGAATGAGTTCGTTGTGCGTAACCGCTACCAGTGTGTGGCAACGAATTGGTAGCAACGTAAAGAACAGAACGAGTCGCGCTAGTCGATATACCGGCGGTACGGAGCGGAGAAAGACAGGGCTCTGCCCCCTTGAAGGATGCCAATTCTGATTCATAGTGACGAAGTTGACGGCCACTGCGATTCTGCTGCAACAGCTCAATGGCATCTGTCATCCAGCCCAATGACCACAATAGACGGGCCTTGGCACGTACGTGGGCGATGGAAGGTTTGCCCCTATTGAGTAATTCTTCTGCAAGTTCCCACTCATTGGAAGCAATGCAAAGGTTAGCCAGGAATAGTGACTGCCTTGGGTTGCTGTCGGAGCTTAACCATTCTCTGCAGGCAGAGAGCAGGGCACTAGTGTCATCCTTCAGCATGGCCGAGAGCGCGCGTAGCCGAATGCTGGATTTATCACTCCCAAGAGTAATAATCAACGAGCGTAGAACCGGCTTGGACTTGAAGCGGCGAGCAACTTGGAGCGCAAAATAAGTAGGATCATCAGCAATGTTGGAAAGTACCAAATTACCGGTGTTGATTGCATTCGGAATGACTTTTAGATTCAAAAGTTCTGCTCTATCTCTTGGAGTACGCATCGACGACTGTGGCTAGTAGTTCGGCATATTCCCGCCCGGCTTGACGTAGCGATCCATGTTTCCTGACCCAGTCGGTCCCGCGACGATCGGTCCGCAAAATTCCAGGGTTCGCAACCAAGTTGTTAATGTAAGCGGCCAGGGAAGGTACATCTTGTTCAATCACAGTCCCAGCCTCGGAATCACGAATAATTTCCGCTGCTTCTCCTCTGACCAAACCGCTGACGTGCTGATTCAAGTAAAGAAGTTCATACAGTTTCGAAGGCACTGTGTGATTAAAGCTCGGCCAGTCAGGACGCAGAGAAACTAGGCATGTATCCGCCCACGAGTAATTTTCCAGTACCTCCTGGCCGTAGACAGGGTCTTGGAAGTCAATATCAAGCCCAAGATCCATCGCTAGGCTCATTAATTTACTCTTTTCAGTACCCTGGCCAACAATGCGCAGACGTACAAATTCTGGTACGTACTCCATCGCTCGGATAACGGTCTCCAGACCCTGGCTCCGACCAATGTTCCCTAGATAGAGAATATGGAATTCGCCATCGATCTCGCGTTGAGAAACTGTAAGATCTTCGCGTTCGGTTTCAACGCCGTTGGTGATTGTGGCGACGTTCTTCACGCCATTTCGCTTCATCTTCCCCGCCAGGCCGTACGTCACCGTGACGAGCATATCGCTTTTATTCACAACGAAACTGATGATCTTCGAAATAGCTGGCTCGACCCAGCGGAACTTGATAACTTGTGATTCACTGAGCAAATCTGGCCAAGCATCCCGGAGGTCGACAACTAAGGGTACACCCCGTAAACGGCTGGCCACGAAGCCAACAATTAGCGTTGGAATTGCTGGGACAGTTGCGATAATAACGTCAGGCTTTTGCCCTCGGAATGCAGCAGGGACGCTCAGAACTGCATCAACGCCATGCTTCAATACTTTTCCGAGCATCGTTTTGGAACGACGCATTGATGGATAGTGCTGCAGCTTCAAATAATGATTATCAAGAAGACGACTTTGCCGTTTAGTTGCAATCCGATTTGATTTCGGGGTCACTACAGTAACTTCGTGCCCCAATTGCCCCAGTTCGTCGGCAATAATTGACCAGCGTCGCTGAGGTGGCGAGATCTCAGGCGTGAACGAGTGAGTCAGAAGCATAACTTTCATCTTCTTCACTCCCCTGATTTACCTCGTACTATTTGCACAATAAGACTTTCCTAGAAAAAGACATGTTTATCATTGCGTCCAAACCACTGAATACTACCAGTTGCAGTCAACTCCGCATCACTCAGATCCCAGGTATGCGCTAGCCCATCATTCCCGCGCATCTGGGTAAAGTTGAAACGGTCACTCGAATAAATGGTTCCTCCACGTTCAATGACGTCTTTTAGGAATCTTGTATCTTCGCCACGGTTACGTGTATCAAAGGGTGTCTCGCGGAAAACGTGCGCGCGGCCAAGCATCGTCGGACCCATCACGAGGTTTGTAAAGCGGTGCTCACGTTCGGCAAATCTCAGCAAAGTAGCATCTGAATCCGCGAGGTACATGTAATGCGCCTGCTTGCCTACTATCGAGGCGCCACTGTATCGAAGCGCTGAAACTTGATCGAAGAGATAGTACTCCCCGTATAGGTCGTCATCATCCATTTTGGTGATGAAGTCGCCGTTGGCCATGGCCACCGCGGCGTTCAGGCAGTCACCCAAAGTATTTTCTTCACCCATCTCAAGCAGTTGGTAGTTCGCTACTCCAGCTGCTGATGCCATATCGGCCAGTTGTCCAGTGGCGGCCGAGAACTTATGAGCCACGAGGACGAGCTCAACTTCAACATCCTTCTGTTTCCCTACAGTCTCGAATATATGCTGAAGCTGGTGAGGCCTTATGGTCGAAACAATCGCACTTACCTTTGGAGTACAGGACATGGACATTGGCTGACCGTGAGCAGAACGGATCCCAACGAATTGTTCAACCTGTTGAGCACGATGCGCATAAGTATGGTTCTTCCAGATCCTGCGCTGACCCATATGGACCATTCGCTGGCGAAGTTCTGGGCTCCGAACCAAGCTGCGAATCGAGTTAGATGCTTGTTCCCTGGTGGATACCTGAAGTACCTCTGAAGGCGTGAAGAAATTCTCTATCGCTGCGCTTGGAGCCGAAACCACAGGAGTGCCAGCGGCGGTGATCTCGAATATTCGACGGGCACACATGCTTGGCGAATCGACCACGGAGTTGACGTTCAGAAAAACGTTGTAGTTCTTGTACGCAGAAAGCATCTTGTCATAGTCGAGCGAGCCGACAACATTCTGGTCATACGGTGCCGGGAACTGGTACTTCGCGTCTCCGCCGTGCTGCCGGGAGAAAATGTCTAGCCCGCTAGTGAGCTTTGGCGAGATATCCATGGCTCCGCCAAGCACGATCTCCATCTGTTCTTGTCGTTCGGGGTACTTGTCCGCAAAATACATTCCGGCGAAAGCTACATCTCGGCGTTCTTGGCTCAGTGTCCGTACCGGATTATGGAACTTCGGCTGAGCTGCAAAGCTCAACGCTGCGACACGTTCATGGCCCAGTGCTTCATGGTATTCCGGAATTTTGCGGGAATCTGATGTGAAAACGACATCGAACAGCCTTGCAGAATCGAGGAAGTCGGCGAAGTGCGGTGGGTCTTCTTTATTCCAGAAAACTGCTGGAACAGATCGTTCTTTAAACGCTTCCACCATCTCGACAAACGCTGGTCGAGGTGCCGACGGACCGGTTAGGTGGTACTGCCAAGACTTGTTGTTTCCAGCCCAGGCCGACTCCACGAAGAGAAGATCAAATTCTCGTGTTTCAAGTTCATCCTGCCATGAGCTGGGGGTGATAAAGGTGCAGTTCCATTCAGGCGCCCAAGCTTTCGCGCTGAAATCATCAAGAATGACGGCAACGTTTAACTTTCCATCGTGGTCCTCTGAAGGTTCAAATTCTACCGGTGGGAATTGCAGTCCAAGCAATTTCTCAACATCTGTTCGCAAGTAGCGCTGCTGTCCCCCGATGCGCAAATCATAGTTGCGGCGCTGGTACCACTCCTGCAATTGCTGTGGACCACCCTGGCGAAGATGCCAAAGTGCTTTTCGGAAGTCCCCTAATGCAATTTTCACTTCTCAACTCACTTTATCTTCAATGCAGACTAGATCAATAATACAGTGAGGTGCATTCGGTGGCGATTGCCACTGAACGCACCTCACTAGAGAAAAGCACTAAAGAGCGCTAGTTAGCTTCAATTTCATTCATGATTCGAGCAAGCACATCGTTGGAATCGTAGTTCTTCACAGTGAACTCGCGTGCAGATTCAACCTGCTCTGCCAGTTTCGCTTGATCCTGTACCTGACTGATCACGTATTGAGCTGCTGACGCAGTGTCTGCATGCAACCACTCATTCGGGTACAGCCATTCCGCTCCCGGCCAGGCCAGGCCTACCGGCAACGCACGAGATGCCGCTCCATCTGCAAGAGTGAAGTGGAAGGACTCGAAATCACTGGTGGATACGGCAACACCGATCTCCTGGTACCACTGGGCCATATTATCGCCTTGAGGATCGAAGACCACAGCACCGCGGAGTAGATCAGATTCTTCAATACGAGCATACTGCGCCTCGTAGAAGGCCATTTCTTCCTCGCGTGCAGCCATCCAGGGGTAATCTTCTGGTCGTTTGCCCTTGACGCGCAACGTAAAGCGGCTATCGATTGCACGCAACTTTTCCAGTAGATCAAGCACGAGGTCGAATCGCTTCATCTGCGGAACCATGCCGACGAAGCCCAATACAAATTGAGAATCATCGGACTTGGGAAGATCCAGCTTCCTGGTATCCACAGAGTTAGGAATGACCATCGTTTTTTCCTCAGGAATTCCGAACTTTTGAATCGCCATTCCTCGGATCAACTCGCTGACAAAGATCACCTTGTCAACCTTCTTGAAGTTCACCGATCGAGGGTAATCCGTGAATAGTTCCTGCGAGTGGAATCTGGTAACCAGTTTCTGCCCGGGCTTCAAATGCGTTGAATACCACGCCAAATTGCCAAGTGACCATTCGCAGAACACCGTGTCAGCATCTTCTAGAAGATCCTGGCTCTCTTCAACATTGTGCTGAGCGTGGCCGTCCCACTTATCGATCTTCAGGTTGTGCCCGTGTTCGGATATCCCGGCCATGATTGACCCGGCAAACTTCAGGTCATGTCCCGCGACTAGGATGTTCTGCGAGTCCTTGGACGCAGGATTGTCAATGAGCGTGCCGTCCGCTTCTTCGACGTCAAGTGGGCGTCGAAGGCATATGGTCTCTACGGCAGAATCTGCGATGTTGCTACTGCGCGTCAAGGTGGGCAGCTGCGCATCCACGTGCTCGCGCATCCAGAGCGGCAGGCCCTGCGTACCCACGTACTTGTCAGAGACCTGTACCGTTGCAGCTTGGCCATAGAACATGGCAGTTAGCATGTCTTCAAGAACCTGATGATCTTGGAGAATTTCTTCAGCGTTGGAGGCAATCACCTCTGCTTCACGAACTGCGTCATTGCTCATTACTGCAATTCCTGCAGTTCGCAGAATGTTTACTGCAGTATCATCGTCGTTGAACCCGGCAACGTATACCTGCATAGGTCGCACGCTAGCTGCTACAAGATCCCAAGCAATTTCTTCGGTTAACGTCTTCAGTTCAATGCCAAGTGATGGCAAAGTCGGGATATCAACTGCGAGACCAGCCATGCGAAGCGCCATGGCCAAACGATGGTGCGCCAGATGTTTGCGGAAGGTCACACGCAATGGCTCCCAAGCATCGGCCACGCGATCAGCTTCGGAGTTCATCCACAGTGTTGAAATCAGTTCCGATTCCCGGCGCGAACCGACCACAGGAACCGACCCATCAAACATCCAAGTAACGCCGAAGCTCTTGCCGCTAATTACCGGAGTACCACATGCCGCAAGCTCGAAAACTCGACGGGAGAACATAGTTGGCGAGGCATTCACCGAGTTAACGTTCACGTGCACCGGATGAGACTTGTAAGCCTCTACCATTTCTTCGTAAGTCAGACCACCCTGGACATAGTCCTGCAATGCTGGTGGGAACTTGTATGGCGATTCAGGATTATCGGCTTGGCGATCATAGATGGTCAGCCCCTGGGGACGTGCTCCCTCGAGGATTGCGCGCAGTTCCTTCGAACGCTCCGCATAACGATCACCATAATAGGAGCCACCGTACGCCACAGTATGCGAGTAGGTGCGGGAAGATCCCATTGGATTGTGGATTTCCGCTTGCGCCCAGAAGGAAAGGCTGCCCAACGCCTTGAGATTTCCACCACGGTGATCCCAGTAGTCCCGCAAGCAGTTGGCGTCAGTAGTCAAAACAACGTCGAAGTACTTTGCGGTACGGCGGAATCGATTGAAGTGAACCGGGTCTTCCTTGTTCCAGAAGATTGTTGGGATGTTCTTGCTGCGGCAGTAGCCAATTAGCGCTACTAGATCCGCACATTGCTCATCATCGTAGTAACCGACCTTGCGGGTCCAAGTTCCATCATTGCCTGCCCACGCCGATTCTACGAAGAGCACATCGACCGGATTCGATGTCAAGGCTTCTCGCCAGTTCTCAGGAGTTGGCGACACGACATTAACTTCGCGGCTGATGGTTGAGGTCGTAAATTCGTCAGCGATAAGAGCCATACGAATCTCATTAAGCTTCTTGCCCGTTGGCCTACGGCTCTGGACACTGGCAGCTTGGGCAACGAAAGTTTTTGCCACAATTGGCCATGTACGGTTCTCTACCGTCCACTTACGGGCACGACGCCCCATATCCTGCGCGGTCCTCGGATCATTAGCCAGGAGGGCGATCGATTCAGCCAAGGACTGCACATGATCCGCTTCGAAGAGCAAGCCTCGAGCACTATCGGTACCAAGCAACGTAGCAATTGGCGAAACGTTGGAACCGATCACCGGACGGCCTGCAGCCATTGCTTCAATAGGCTTCAATGGTGAAACTAGTTCTGTAACAATATTCGATTTTCGCGGGCAGACCACGGCGTCAAAAATTGCCAGGTAATCGTTGATTTGTTCATTCGGTACGCGCCCGGTGAAACGAATTCGCTCTTCCAAGCCCAATTCGGTCACTTGCCGCTTGAGCGCGGGTAAGACCAAGCCGTCGCCAACGATTAGTGCGCCAACGTGCGACAGAGATTCTGGTAGCTCGGCTACCGCGTTGATTAGTAGATCCAGCCCCTCGTAGTCCACAAGGCTGCCAGCATATCCAAGAAGGAACTCGCCCTTCTTTTTCTTGTCAACGACCTTCGATCGCTCAGCTGGGAGAGGGACGTACTGGAAAATGTTCGCAGCATTCGGCAAGATTTCAATCTTGTCCCTTTCCGCGCCGCGCTTCACCAGTTCCTCACGGACTTCCTCCGTGATTGCGAAAGCGCGATCCGCTTCGTTCGCCACCAGAGTCTCAATGCGGCGTGCTAGTTCGAATCGTTCCGATTTATGCCAGGTTTCGTTACCAGCGGCTGCGGTAATTTCCCAAAGCCCACGTACTTCGTAGATGAACGGGATTCCAAGACGACGAGCTGCGATCAATGCTGGCAACGCCGTAATGTGATTGGACGCAGAAACGATTACTGAAGGTCGATTCATCATCGCTTCGCGAACATAGATATCCGCCGCGATCTGCACAAACTTATCCAGTGGATCGCTACGTAGTGACACACCTGGGTTAAAGTACGTATCGACGCCCTGGTAATCGCGAATCAGGCGCTTTTCTTTCGGCATCTTCTTGTTGACTTTGGAGTCCCAAGGGTAGCCAGGTCGCGCCGCAATGAAGAGATCCATGCCGGCTTCGGTGACGGCAGTGGTGAGACCAGTCGTACGCGTCGAATAACCGTTGCTGTTGTATTCGCCAGTGCTGTGCGCGCAATACATCACTTTATCCGGCTGCGGCATATAAGCAGGCGTAGAGGTCTTCGGCGGAACTACCGGCAAGGAATCGAATAGTCGGGCTTGTCCCAGAATCTGATCGTGCAAGGCTCCGAACCTTGAAGGCGATTCCTCCTTCGCAGCAAGAGCAACTAACCCTTGCGAAGGTTCAACAATCTCGCCCTGGTCGCGGTAACGGGCTATATATGCATCCGCTTCACGCTTAATAGCATCGATGAAGCTTTCTTCGATGCCGGTTCCGGCAGGACTGCCTGGCCGACTTACATTGTCGAAGTTGGAAATGCTTGGTGATGCCGCCAGGACTGGAACATTCTTTTGAACCTGGCGAGGAGCAACGGGCTTACGCGCAAAGGGGCTCTTCAAACCGCGTGCGGCTCTAACGACCGGATGGTTCTTTAGATTCTCATACGCCGTTTTGAATTTCTCGGCCCGGTCATGCTCATTCGCGAGTTGCGTCTTGAGAATCGATGCCTCACGGCTGAATTTCTGTCGTGCGTCCTTAGCGGCAGCAAGTTCTCGTTCGAGCCTTGCGATTAGACCATCTGACTTCACCTTGCGCGATCGCAGAGACTCGTTCTCCCGCGATAATTTCGATGATTGCGCACGGTACTTAGCCAAATCATCCAGTACCCTGGTCTCAAAGTCACCTTCAAGATTCAGATATTCCTGTCTAATGCTAAAAAGTTCGGCACGCGAACTCATTGCTTGAGCGGTCTTGCGATTCGATCGTTTCAACGAGGAAACTCCCTCAACTTTGTATTCTTATCCGCAAGTAATTCTAGCGGTTCGATTGGAAGAGCTGAATTTTGACATCACCAAGGAAGGATGTTTCCGCGAATATCCGCTCAACTCAACACGTTGTCGAAGAATCGACGTTCGATCGGTTTTGCACCGAGTCTTATTGGGAACTTCGATACGTATTAGAGTCCTGGGCTACATAATTTGTGCAAAGTAGACTTCGAAGGTACTTCTGACCTTCCAGTTGGACGTGTAATCTCATCACTTGCTGGACAAACGAACTCATGGCTTTATGCACAAGTACCATCCTCATCCGGCCTGAGTTGCTGGATGAGGGCAGCCAGTCTCAGGCTTACGTACACGCCTCAGACATCCGCCCTTCTCTCAGCTCGTACTCTGTCTGGTAAATCTCGGCCTTTCATTCCTAATGTTTAGTCCGACTCAGCATTACGATTCCACGGAGGGTCAGCTGAAAGTTTCGTTGACACTCCGACTGCAATATCCTCCTAGCCCAGCGCCTTTATGAACGTTCTGAAACTCACCAACGCACGGCCTAAGCTAAGCGTGGGTGGGTTTCCTCACTCCAGGGCACCACGAAGAACGCCACCCACTGACGCAGGTGTCGGCCACCACCCATCGAAAATGCATTGCTGTTGAATTAATCGAGGACCAGGAACCAGTGGTTCAGGCCGCCAAGTGCCCGTGACGCCACTGGCCAGCCAGCAGAGCGTGTTGCCGGGTGGTGGGATTTGAAGCGCTGGCGGTACCAGGTGTGGTCGCTGGCCTGGAAACTGGTCACCGGCTTAGGCAACCAAATATTCGCCCCACTACCGGCCAGCCAACACGCTGATATCTTGTAACTCAAGGGATAAAAGACGTCTTACCGCATGTCACTCCCCCGGTGAAAATCCGCGAAAACTCAACGGTTCAAGATTCTCGCAACTATGTGTTGCAATTGTTGTCAGAGAAACCCGGTAACACTGTTCGTTGTGAGGCAGTGCTAAAACAACAGGTATCTAAAGAGCAGATCTCAGAAAAAGTTTGCCAGCCCAGTGGCTGGCAAACTTTTGTTCAGTTTCTTGTGCAGGAAATCCTGGCATTCCGGTTCGATTGGATTTTACTTCGACACTGATTTACTAGTTACCTCAGTGGCCCAGCTAGCTTTGGGGATCGCCACGCGATAAGTCTTTCTCTTGGATTCCTTCAGCTTGAAGGTCGCTTTACCGCTCTTCAACTTCGTTGTCTTGACAGTCTTCCATTTCTTGCCGGACTTGACTTGAAGTTTGGCTGTGGGATTGTACTGTGCATAGCGGTACTTTTCTGGCGAGTAGACGCTAGCCGTAGTGGTTAGCGTGACATTCTTACCGGCCCGTTTGGCTGTAAGAGTGCTTTTAGTCTTGCCGCGCAGGTAAATGGTCTTACCCGTCGTATCCCAGTAGTTACTGAAACCGTAGGACTGGTAGCCATCCCGATCTACATATTCGTAGTCCACAGAAATATCGGTTGGCCCGATTTTGTAAGCACCCAGACCCTCAAATGATGGACATATCTGTACATAGTCGACGGTGGTATCCGCGAACCATGCAGAATCGACCTCTCCGCCATTCCTGCTTACTGACGAAGTCAACCAATATCCGACATTCGTGATGCCGGTGTAGTTCTTTTTCAGCTTGGCGGAGATTTTCACTCGGCGGCAGTTGCTGTTGGAGATTACTTGATCCGAGGCGGTGAAACCGGTGATGTCAATCGGTTTCTTAGCGGCCTGGGCCGGAGCGCCGGCGAGGAGCAGACTGCCGGCTAAAGCGACGGCTATGAGGGCGCCGGTATATTTTGTGCGGGAGAGTATCCCCATGAGATGTCCTTAGACGTGATGAGTGGCTACCCCATTGATTGCCACTACTTGATTATAAGGATTTGGGTGGGGCCCTGGAAAGTAGTCCAGTGACTATGCGAGTACTCGTGTCCGACTATGAACACAGGGGATCCACGGAAAATGGCACGTCGACACACCAGATCAGATCATCGCTAAAGTCCGGCAAGGACAAAAGATGCTCAACGAAGGCCACGCGATGATCGAGGTCATCAAGGAACTTCAAAATCACCGAGGCTACTTGGTACCGCTGGATCAGCCAATACGGATCAGAGAAAAACGCTGAAGCCAGCAAACGCACCAAAGAGCTGGAGAAGGAAAACGCGCGCTTGAAGAAGCTGCTCGCTGATCAGATGCTCGCCAACGACATCCTCACCGAGGTAGCTAGGGGAAAATTCTAAGCCCTGAACCACGTCGCCGTGCTGTACGGATGGCAATGGATAAATTCGCCGGCGTCCGAACGCTTAGCATGCCAAGTCTTAGGCCAGAACCGCTCTGCATTGCGCAAGAAGAAATCACCGACGAGCTTTGACGAAGCGCAGCTTCGATCAGATCTGCGGGCTGTTGCGTCTGAATGTCCAACGTGGGGTTGGCGCTAGGTCTTTGGATGGGTTGACGCCGTCCCGGTTTTAGGATGAATGGGTTAGAGAGAATCAGTTAGCTATCGCCTAGTTGCTGGTCTGCTCAAAGGGACCCAACCAGAAAGTCCTGAGAAAAGGTACGGTCTTACTGTCCCACAATCTCAATGACCTGTCACGATGTTGCATGACGCGCGTTCGTAGGAGTGTGAGTGCATGACCAAACGTCAGAGATTCGCCCCAGAATTCCGTGCAGAAGCAGTCGAACGAGTGATCCCATCACAGAAGAGCCTCGTCGACGTCGCAGCATCCCTGGGCATCAACGAAGGAAGCTTAGTCACCTAGGGTCCGCGCTTCCCAGGTAGATGAATATTCGGTGGTTTGAGAGCAGCCCAATATCGTGATTCAGAGCCAGTCGTTATTGCGGTTCAGAGCCACACAATAATCTCGTCCGAGCCACCTGCCAGATCATCAGTCCGCAGGCAGCCCTGAACGAGGATTTCATCGATTCAACGCCCCGGGGTTAATTCTCCGACCGGGAGTACACCTCACACATGTGGAACGCTCCGGACTCAACCCAAATCGTATTGTGCACGATACGATCCATGATCCCGTCGGCCAACGCACCAGCCTCCAGCCGAGCATATCAATCCGATTGCTTGTACTGCGTACATAAAATGGTGAATGCAACGTCATACCGCTGTCCCATGTGCTCGAAGGTAAATCTCAGGAACCCGCCGGCCGTTGGATCCAAAAGCAGTCATCCAGCATCAAGACGCAACCACCGGCGCGCGGACAGAATATCGGATGGCTCTGACGGAGAATAACGCTGTTTCGCGGGGGTGGCTCTGAACCGCACTATTGGTGGCTCTAAAGAGTTCAATATTCAGTTTGTGATTGAAGCGATGGAAATGGCTGTATCGTGGGGCTTCATCCGTCCTGGCAGCGTGTTCCACTCATACCAAGGTACGCAGTACACGCCGGACGCATTCCAAGGTGGTGCGCTGGTGACGAAGTGCGGCAGTCCATGGGCCGCACCGGTGCGTGCTGGGATACTGCCGTGGCCGAGTCGACCTTTTCAACCATTAAGAATCAGATGATCCATCACAGGGCATTCACTACCCGTATGATGGCTGGGACCGCGGCGATGGAGTAGGTCATCAAGGATTGGTGCGCTCGGAAGCTTCCGCACGCGAGCAATGGGGGCTCAGTCCTCAGGTGATGTTGAATGCGTATGCGGCGAAGAATTCTTTGGCTCTTGCGGCATGAGTTTAGTGAGAGATAGTCATAGATTGCGTCTCAAAAACTTGACCCGCTTAGGCCACTCAGCATTCAGCATTCATAATCTAAGAATCGGTTGGCAGAAGTGACGCCCCGTCCAACATGCAGAGGTGAACACAAGAACCGTTTCAAGAACGGAACCAATACGGATAGACTCGTGGACGTGCGACAACAAACTATAGACCAAAAGATTCACAGCCTGACCAGGTATGGAAGCATTTCTCAATTCCTGGAATCAGAAGATGTACCGGCAGGAATTCTAAGCATTGAGGCTGGCGGCAAGCCTCTAGATGTCCTTAACAGCCCCAAAGATTCCAAGTCAATGATTGTTTTCTTCCATGGAGCGATTGACAATAAATATCAACTGCCTGTGCTGTCAGGCCAAGGCATTTCGTCGACAATCAACGCAAGCCGTGTCTTCATCTCCGATCCCGCGCTCTATATTTCTGAGAACCTGTTTCTGTCTTGGTACGCTGGTAGTTCGTATACTCCAAAACTGCAGAACGACCTTACCGCCATAATAAAGAAGCTTGCGGTCACAAACGGGGCCGACCGAATTATTTTCTTCGGTGGCTCTGGAGGCGGGTTCGCGTCACTGTACTACGCAAGTCAGTTCGAAAATGGCATTGCCGTATGCTTCAACCCTCAAACGAATATTGCAAAATACAATTCTCGTGCAATTCATGATTTCACCCATTACGCATACGGAATTCCCAACACGGAATACAATCCACTCGCGTTGCTCCCCAGTAATGTAGTAACTGATTTGTGTGAGCTCTACAGAGCCGAAGTCCAAAACCCAGTATTGTACATTCAGAATCTTAACGATAGAACGCATATCACGCGCCATTTGCAGCCCTTTTTCGGCGCAATCCATCCGAGAAATGAACTATTCCTATTGGCTGAAAAGTGGGGAGAGGGTCACACTCCCCCTCCGAAGGAAGTCATGAGCGCAGTACTCGCGCAACTGGCTGACAAGTCCAACGACGTCGGCAGTGTTGCTGCGCAGGGGTTCCAGAAAGTTGGCATCATAAAGGCTCGTGAAATAGCGAGCAATGGGCTTCCTAGTTAATATCTGCCTAAGAAGAATAATTAACTTCGCAACTAGGCAATGGTGATAGCAATAATGGATTGCTATCGCCATTGCCGTAGAGTTGGGAATCTACTTTAGAATAGCCGAAACCGTTGACAGGAATTTACTGTCAACTAGGCTTTGCCGCGCCCTTGATCGCATAAATTCCCGACCCTCCACTTGCGTCCTTGCATACCGATCTGGATCAGTCAAAATTCTAGTGACTTCGTTCCCGATTAGTTTTGCGGAGACGGGGTACCCTCCAAAATTCGACCACCAACCCTTCTGAAGGTTCACCCCCGTCTGCAGCCCTGCCAGTCCTTGACTCCCGACTGCGACGGTTGGGGTTCCAACAGCTAAACTTTGCGCAGCTGCCCTTCCTGGTGCAATCGACAGTGCCGCCTGACGAAGCAACGGACCAATACGCTCGCTTACTCTCCAGCCAAGAAAATCGACGTCAACCCCTGAAGATGCGAATTGATCCCGGAATTTTGCGCTGGCAGCACCTTCGCCGACGACTGTGACTTTCGTTTGAAGGGCAGGCATGTTAACGCCTACTTCGTTAACAACGTCTAAAACTGTCTCAATGATGGGGCCTTTATCCCCATCTAACCGTGAGGCGACTACTATCTCTACTTCTCCAGCCTGTAGTTTTTCTTGAAGTGGAACTAGTCTGGAATCAAACTTATCGTCTGAAATACCGTTACTGATCACGGAAACATTCCACGGCGGCAATCCCGGCACTTTGGACAGCAATTGATCCCTGTGTGCCTCCGACACGCAAACGATGTGATCAACTTGGTCCCCCCAGGAATTTGCATAATCCAAATAATTCCCATGCATCGTCACAAAAATCGGGATTTCGCTAGCTTTAGCAACTCTTATTCCAAGTTCACGGCTAAGAAACGGGTGCGCGTGAACTATTGAGTAGGGACCTGAATTCATAACTCTGACAAAAGATTCTTCAGGATAATCCCAATCAATTCCTACTACACGACAACCAATCAAACGCAAACGCTTCGCAAGGCGTGATTCAGAACAGGCGACGGTCACCCGAAACCCGGCGCGCAGCAGGGAAATCGACTCATCAAGAACATTCTCGTGAAGGCCACCCCATGCCGCCTTGGCGAACACCGTGACCAAAATACTTCTAGCAGTCATCTAACAGCCGGCCCCACACGATATTTGAGGATTCGTGTGCCCCAAGAACTGCCATGCCCCTCTTGGTCCAAAATGGAACTATCTCAGAAGAGTTCTCAATGGTGGTACTCGAAGTGCCACGGAGATCGCGGCTCAGGACATCAATAATGAATTCCAAACCGCTCGGGAGGGTCGACACAATTGACCGCCAAATATTGTTGCTTTCTTGCGCAAGATCGCAGGCCAGTCCGGTGTATTCCTCAATAAAATGGAGAGCTTTCTCCCGAACTGATGCAGTTCCTGATGGACCGTTGAAGCATTTTTCCCAGAACATCGAATAACCAGCTGGGTCATCCGAGTACGAAGCAACCTCAGCAAATACTTCATCAGGGACCAAGGGCAAGGTCGCCGGATTCATCGAGCCAGCCAATCCATTACGAAATCTAACTCTCATATTACACATACTTAAGAGCGAGCGTTCAAATGAGTCTAAAAAGCTTTCCGTTGCCGGCAAGCCATTAACTACCGTTCCTTTAGAGTTTTGAACGGTCCAGATTTGCGACACCGGGTAGTTGAGCACTCCTGTCGGCTGGGAGCTCCCGATAGATGCACATAGCGATCTCAAAAGCCTCTGAATCAAGCGAATATTAGTTGAACCTCGTAACTGAGAATCATCATTAGGAGACGATTCCCTAGGGTCCAGTTTATATTCCTTTATAGGTAAAAGTGGATACACAAATGTTGTATTACTGGATAAAACATCCACGCGCTTTGCAATGGTAGGTTCAGTCGCCAGCAGAAACTCGATAAGACGTTTGAATGTAATAGAAAAAGGTAGCGATGCTTCAAGCCTGATAGATCTAGAATCGTCGCGAAGCCAACGGCTCAGATTGTCAAAGATGAAAACTAGAAATATGAACTCGTGATGGATTCTTTGCCCGACTGTTGGGAAGGAGGTTTCCCAAACTTGTTGGCCCTCTACGCTGCTCGTTTCGTAGCCTACATATGCACAGTCTTCCACGTAACGAAGATCTTGTATGCGAACAACTATCTCAGACATTGGTCGATAACCACTTTCGAGCTAGCGAATCCGGCACTGCCAACATACTTTCTGCCGAATCAGCTGCAAGCGTACGGAACGACGACCCTTTGTCGTCCGTGTCGCACAACGCGCCAAACTCCCGAGAGTTAAGAGGAACCAGAACCTGGTCAAGTTTCAACAATGACGACACAGCAAGGGCAAATTCCTGCTCTTCGACCGAATCACACATGACCCATATATTCTTAATTCTTGCTCTATTAGCATCAGTTGCAAAAAACACAGATTCGGACAATTTCCCCGAAAAATAGAATGACGCGGCTGCGTTCTCTATGAATTCAGCTGATTCAATAAGTTCGGATTCCGTTTGAAGATAACGTCCATATCCGACAGTTGGGCGGAAAGAGTCGAGACCAATCAGGAGGGAACGGTGGGCGACTTGCCACTGGCCTGCCGATATTCTTCGGGAGTCAACCTTGAGAGCTTGGAGATTCTCCCTTAAAATTTGGATTTCATTGGCTAGGCTGAAAAATCCATTTCCGCTTTGATGTACGAACGCAGCCTGGAGCTCATGGCCGCGGTCGAATTGATCAACAATTCTATTTGATAGCGCACTGATTTGATCATTGGTTGCCGCTTTTTGAATCCCTGCGTCTAATGTGGTTGTCTGCTCATAAATTCTCCGGGTGCGATAGTCAATGGTCGAAATTTGGTTAGAAATACTTTTTGACTCCTCACCAATCTTAGAAATTCTAGTCGTAATCGCACCAGTACGATTCGTAATTAAACTCACTTGGTCCAGCTTTTCACTGGCCTTATCGAGTTTTTCGTGGATCGAAGTGAGCGAGTTTCCGATGCTGGTAATTTGATCAGATTCACGTTTTCGTGAGGTATGGATACGATTTAGGATTCGTATAATGCTCTGCAATATTCTCACCACGCCGGAAACTGCGATGAATAAACCAAAACCAGCGATGAGTGCGCTTAGAACGGAACGCTCCAGAGGAAGGGACAGGAACACTAAAGTTGTTCCGAGCAAGACCAATCCGACAGAAAAATGCTTTTTCAACTTAGTCAATTTATGCTCCTACGAACTCGCTCGGATCGCCATAACTAACAACTGGTCCCGAGGCGAAAAGCTCACGGTCCTCCACTGTCCAAGTGTGATGGGCCTTATTGGCGCTTCGCCGAACCCAAAAATTAAATCTATCCGCTGCATACACGGATCCTCCAGTTGCTGCTACTTCCCGGATAAAGGTGCTGTCCTCGGATCGATGCAAGTCTTGGAATGGAACTGCTAAGAACAAGTCTCTATCTGCCGTCAATGTGGCACCTCGTACAAAGTTGGTGAAACGATTTTCGCTGGCCGCGTAGCTCAGAATCGTCGCATTCTTTGATTCAAAATGAATGTACGAACTAGCCTTTCCTACGATGTCAGCACCGCTATACATCTTGGCATTGACCAAGTCTTCCAGATAATGTGCGCCGTAGAAATCATCGTCATCCATTTTTGAGACGATGTCACCACTCGATGCAGCTACTAGTCGGTTAAGGTTGCTTCCCAAAGTAGATTCCTTTGGAGCAAGAAGTATATTAATATTCTGAATTCCTCTGTCCCTGGCTTTGGCTTTTAGCTCCGCGATATCCAGTTCGAATCCATGCAACAGAAGATTGAGTTCCAGATCTACGTTTTCCTGACGAGCAACGGAATCTAAAACGTGTTCTACGTAATTTGGCCTAATAGTCGGTGCGATGACGGAAACTGTCTTCCGCGTAGGCTGCGTTTTCATGCCAGACCATTTCAGAATCTCGTGTACTCGGTGTGCAAATGTATGCTCATTCCATATGATTCGCTGTCCCTTGTGCACGAGCTTGTCACGGTATCCGCCTGGCTGAAGAAGCGCTCGGATTTCCGAGTATGCCTCCGCTTCGTTGGTCGGCATAGGTACGAGTCCATCCGGGAAAAATGATTCAATCGCTGGCGACGGAGCTGAAACAACAGAGCCCCCCGAGGCAATGATCTCGAAGATTCGTCGCGCACACATGGTGGATGACGTTGTAACTGAGTTTACATTCAAAAATACGCTGTACGCGTGGTACGCGGTAAGCATAGAATCGTACGGCAGTGAACCGACAACGTTTCTGTCAAACGGCTCCGGGAACTGGTACTTATCGTCTCCTCCCAATTGTCGAGAGAAAATATCGAAATCGAACTTTGCTGCTGCAGGAAGCAAGTATTCCATTTGTTCGCGACGTTCAGGATATTTGTGCGCGAAGTACATTCCACCGAATGCAACCTGTTTGTTGCGGAAAACTTTCCCAGGACGGATTGGATTGTGAATTTTCGGTTGCGCTGCGAAAGGCAACACACCGACATTATCGTGTCCTAATTGCTTCTTATAATTCGTCACACACGACTCATCGGTCGTCAATACTACGTCAAAGAGCGCTGCCGTCCGGATAAAATCAGCGAAGTGTGGTGGATCTTCCTTGTTCCAGAAAACCGTTGGAAGGCCCTGACTCTTAGCATACTCAACTAATTCAATTACCTCAGGCCTTGGAGCCGACGCTCCAGTCAGACAGTAACGCCATTCATTGCTATTTCCAGCCCATGCAGATTCAACGAAGAGGAGCTCACATGTGTCAAGCTGCGATTTCCAAGTTTCTTTGCTTAGTGGAACATTGATCCATTCATATGAGAATGCAGATTCTGAAAATGTATCAAGAATTGTGCCGACACGTATTTTGTTTGTTGGCTGATCGTAGTTCGGATACTCAAATTTTGGAAAATCTATCTTGTTGGGCCTGCTAGCCTTGCTACTAGACATGCCTTTCTTAGCGACGCTTGGTTCAGGCTTGCAAGCTTCATTCTCTTCTTGATTCGTATGAGCTGACGCCCAGTCGGCCAAGCCTGTAGCTCTAAGAGAAACTCCCTGCCTCCTTAGAACCGAAAACAAGTCGTCCATTTGAAGCGCAGTTGCCTTTAGATAGGACAACTTGTCTATCATTTTCGCAACTGATAGATGAGATAGTCCGGCATCACTCTGCTGAGCTCTGCTGAATTCATCGTGAATGTCGTTTAGAGTTGACTGATAGTTCAGCAATTCTTTTCCGGTGCCCAAAAAATCATCCCTACGATATATGTGATTTCGAATCTTTTTGATCGGCGGATGCATCCGCCCGAAATAGTTAGAACTTACCTTGGAGAGTCTATCTGGATTAAGGCCGTTATATGCGTCAAAACGCAGCTACCGTTGTAACGCAACTATCAATATATTGATTCTCGGTTCCTCGTTGGCAAAGGTGAAACCAAGTACTTATAACAGATTATAGGCGCCTATTTAGGTGTGATCTAGCGCGAGTTCCTCTACGACGCTTAGGTTACCATGTCGGATCTACTTGCCTAGTTACGGCCGAACTCGGGGCGCTTCCCCCTTTCTCAGACGCAAAAATGAGTACCCTCAATATGCAGTATTTCTCATATTTTTCAGTCGCACCACATGCGAATTTATCCTAAGTACGTTTAGCATCAGTCACTACCAGTTTTCGGCACGGGTATACGCTCAGTCATCATTCCCAGAAATCAATCCGATCGAGGTTCTGCTTGTCAGACACAAATGTGAGTGTAGTCTGTTCGAAAAACTATTATCCGTTTCTTGGTATTTGAATTTCGAATTCAAGAGCGAAGCGAAAACTCACATTAGTAAGTACGAACTCGTTGCTATTGCTAATTGCAGCTTTGGAATTAGCTGAGTTTGGTCGACCAACTAATAATCTCTGTACTACGAGGAAACTCCCGCAAGTATCTGGTCTCTGAGACTTTCATAGACTGAGTCCGTGTAGTGAAAAGGAGCTAGGCCCCACTTATGCTCGGCGTCTCCGAGAGCTTCATCGTCTGGAACAGTAACTATGGTGAAATCACATTGCACTAAGTACTCATTATAGCGAGCGTACTTGTTGTTCATTGATTCAACGGAAACTGAATGCCAGGCGAGATCGGCACCCTGAATGCTCTTCTTAGACCACGGTGGCAAAACAGCAAAAACTGGGATTCCGCTATCCTTCACTACATCCACAAGGCTGTCGACAGAACGTGACCAAAGACCCCAGTGCTCATCACTGCCAAAATCGATGAGTCTCGGCATTACGGGCTGTTTACCGATGAGCTTGCTCGAAATCAGTTCCATGCTGCGCGTAAGGTATTCACCAGGTGCCAACTCATAAACACCCAATCGTTCGTCTACAATGTCGAGAATAAGGGCATCGTGCATAGGAAGCTCTTGCCGTAGTCGAGGGAACGCGGTCGCCTCAATATCGCCTTCAAGCATGCTTCGTTGGAAGGCTGAAGTCAGTTCAATATCTCCTACAACCTCTGTTGGACCAAATGCAGCACTGATGATCGATTGACGGGCAACGTAGGTTGGACGATCCCACTCGGAAGGAAATACATTTGCTGTGTCGCCTCCGACGCAACTTCCATAAATAAACGCTCTTGGCACCGTGATGGCCTCCACTCTAAGAAATAAAACACTCAACCCCACAGTACAACTAGAAGATCAACCAATGTTGAAATGACATTGCTAAATAGGAACCGTATATCTGGTTATCGCCCCAAGGCTTCAAACAATGATTGCTGCTGAATCTACTTCGATTCAATGCTTCGTACTAGTAGAAGGTCCCAAGCGGAATTAAAAGCGCGCTATCGGCCAAAATCCTTGAGTCATGACAAGGTGAATTTTTCGTACGAAATGGCAAAGACCGAGCTGTCCAGTTGCTCCACAGCTCGGTCTTTGTCGCAGATGAATTCTTATTGAATTATTCGGATAGGTTGACTTCTCGCGCAACACTCGCACCAATCGCCGCACCAACGACGTCCAGAACGCCCTGCGGCAGTGCGGAATCAATGTTGATGACAGCCAAGGCCTCCGCCTTCTTTTCATCGCGCGATACCTGCATACCGGCAATGTTGACGCCCTGCTCCCCCAGCACGTTGCCCAGCGACCCAACGACGCCTGGACGATCCGCGTAGCGGACCACGATCATGTGATCCGAAATAGGGATTTCGATTTCGTGGCCGTTGATGCCTACGAGCTTCTCGATCTGCTTAGGACCGGTCAAGGTGCCCGCTACAGCAAGCTGGGTGCCCTCGTTGGTGGACCCCTTGATGGTCAGCTGGTTGCGGTATTCAGGCGAATCAGGGGTGGTGATCAGACGGGTAGCAACACCGCGCTGCTCAGCCAAGACCGGGGCATTCACGTAGGAGACCTGATCCGAAACAACGTCCATGAAGACGCCCTTGAGTGCCGAGAGCTCCAGTGCCTTGACATCCAGTGAAGCGATCTCGCCGGCAACTTCAACGTCAATGCTGGTCAGCGAGCCGGAAGTCAAGGCGTTGAAGATACGGCCCAGCTTCTCAATCAGCGGGATGCCAGGGCGCACGTTCTCATCGATGACGCCGCCGGCAACGTTCACAGCATCCGGGACCAATTCGCCGGCCAGTGCCAGGCGAACCGACTTGGCAACCGAGACACCGGCCTTTTCCTGTGCTTCATCTGTTGAAGCGCCAAGGTGCGGGGTGACGGTGACGTTCTCGAATTCGAAGAATGGAAGATCGGTGCTTGGCTCCTTGACGAACACGTCAATGCCGGCGCCTGCGATCTCTTCATTCTTCAATGCTTCGTAAAGCGCATCCTGATCCACCAGACCGCCACGGGCCACGTTGACCACGTATGCGGACTTCTTCATCTTGGTGAAGGCATCCTTGCCCAGCATGCCCAGGGTTTCCGGTGTCTTTGGCATATGGATGGTGATGAAGTCGGCCTCAGCCAGCAGCTCGTCCAAGGTCAGCAAGGTGACACCCAGCTGTGCTGCACGGGCAGGAGTGACGTATGGGTCGTAGGCAACGATCTCCATGCCGAAGCCCTGCAGTCGGGCAGCAACCAGTGCACCGATGCGGCCCAGTCCGATAATGCCGGCCTTCTTCTCGAAGAGTTCAACGCCGGTGTAGGCGCTGCGCTTCCATTCGCCGTTCTTCAGCGATGCGTTGGCAGCAGGAATGCGGCGTGCCAGGGACACGATGTGGCCCACGGTCAATTCAGCCGCGGAGATGATGTTGGAGGTTGGAGCGTTGACCACCATGACGCCAGCCTGGGTGGCTGCCTTGATGTCTACGTTATCCAGGCCCACGCCGGCACGGGCGATAACCTTCAAGTTCTTTGCTGCGGCGATAGCTTCGGCATCCACCTGGGTTGCGGAGCGAACGAGGATTGCATCTACCTCGGCAATGGCTTCGAGCAGCTGGGAGCGGTCAGCTCCGTCGGTCTGACGAATTTCAAAGTCGGGGCCGAGAGCAGCAACGGTTGCTGGGGAGAGTTGTTCGGCCAGAAGTACGATTGGCTTGTTGTCAGACACGGGTGTGGCACCTTTGCGATTTCTTGGGCTGATGCTTGCATGGAGGCAGCTGTTTTCCACTGCCTACATTTCCAGAGTAGCGCTATGCATCCCCCGTTTTCCCTCGAATTCATGCATGTTACGCAGGGAAAAACCGACTTTGTGAAAACTTTCACTTATTGGATAGGATGTATCGAATGCCGGTGCGAAACATTACGTTTCCGCTCAGGATGCCATCTCTCATCCCTGTGTTTCCGGATCCACACCAACTTCGCCGCATTGCTGGCGGATTTTTTGCGGTCCCCCTACTTTTACTTGGATACAAGATCTGAGACTGACTGCTCCTATCGGATATCAGTTTCGAATGGGAAGATCATTTCATGGGGGCAAAGGCATCGAACCGAACGATCGTGGTAGCGCATCCAGGTTCCGAAATGTATGGATCCGACAGAATGCTGCTGGAGGACGTCAAAGGCTTGTTGCGGGGAAGTTGGAGGGTCACCGTCGGACTTCCTGCCGAGGGTCTGCTGGCGTCGGCCTTGCGTGAGCAGGGCGCCAAGGTAGTGGTCTGCAATACGCCGGTGCTGCGCAAGTCAATCTTCACCCCGCGCGGGGCCGTGGGGTTTGCCAAAGACACTTTCCAAGGCGTGCGCCAAATGCATGCATTGCTCAAGAGCACCAAGCCATCCGCTGTCCTGGTGAACACCACCATCATCCCCTTATGGGTCGCCTATGCCCGCCTGTCGGGGCACAAGGTTGCCCTGCACGTGCACGAGTCCGAATCTCATTCCCCCAAACCGATGCGCTTGGGCTTGTCCCTGCCCGGGACCTTCGCTCACAGGATCATCGCCAACAGCCGCTTCACCAATGCCGCGTACCTCCAGCACGTGCCTTGGGCGCAGAAGAACAGCCAAGTCATCTACAACGGCATCGCAGGACCCCCGCATCCAGCGCCGGCCCGGCAGAAACTTAACGGCCCCTTGCGATTGCTCTACGTCGGACGGCTCTCTGAGCGAAAAGGGTTGCTGGTGCTGCTCGATGCCGTCACGATACTGCAACAGCAAGGCGTGGACGTGTCGTTGAGCCTGGTCGGGGCCGTATTCGAAGGCTACGAAGCCTTCGAGCAGGCGCTCAAAGATCGCGTCAAGGCTCTGCCGCGACCCGAATTTGTGGAGTTCCTGGGATTCCAATCCGATGTTTGGCCCCATTATGAATCCGCGGACATCGCCGTGGTCCCCGCGCAGCTCGAAGAATCCTTCGGGAACACCGCGGTGGAAGCCATACTCGCCGAACGTCCGGTCATTGCCTCGCGCATCGGCGGCTTGCAGGAAGCCGTGGAACCGTATTCCAGCGCGGTACTCGTTGAACCAGGAAATCCCCAACAGCTGGCGGCGGCCATCGAGACGATTCGCAGCGGGTGGGAGCAGTTCAGAGTTTCGGCGAAGCAGTCGGCGCTGAAGGCGCGAGAATTCCACGACCCCGAGCTCTTCGGACAGCGCATGGATTCTGCCTTGAAATCGCTTCTTGCCTCCGGATAATCTTCAGCTCCATGCTCTGCCCCGGTTACGCCGATGCTTCCAGCTCCAGCGACACCTTTCGGAAGTCCACCCCATGCCCGGCCGGAATCAGGTTCATCAGGTTCAGGTAGCCAGGTGCAACAGATTCGCCCAGTTCCGCGGCCAATGCCTCGCCACCGCATTCGGCCAGGATCCGCCCATCCGCCATCACCAGCTCGATCTGCACCCATTCACCTCCAGAAGGCGTATTCCACATTGCCCTTCCCAGCTTGTGCGGAGTTTTCCCGCCTGCTCGCCAGAGCGATACTTCGCCGTGGCTTTCGAGCTGTAGGTGGAATCCGTCTGCCTGCGATTCCTCGAATGCCCGGTAGGGCTCATCCGTTGGCAATCCGAAGGCCAGTCCGGCAATCTGGTTCCCGCTTCCCCGCTGCGGCCAGCGGATCTGGGCCTTCAAACGCCAACTCCCGGCCCCAGCCAAGGCCATTGATCCCAGGGCATAGGATGCCTTGCGGGAGTCGCCAAGCGTGAGAATGCCTTCTGCGGCCAAGATCTGCGGCTGCGCTTTCCAGGTGATCGCATCGGGCAGATCACCCGCGGCCCGCAGGCCGCTGGTAAAGCCGTCTGCAACCGTCGGCACGGCTTGCGGTGAAGAAGTTACGTAGGGCAAGTTCGAGCACATCATCCCCCGCACGCCCTGCCGCGCCAGCCAGTCCCTCTGGCTTCTGCGGTGCACTTCCCAGCAGATCACAGGAAGCCCCGTGGCCACTGCTCGTTCAATGGTGCCCGGATCAGCCGAATCGTGGATGCCTAGTGCATCGAAACCACCAGCAATGTGTTCAATGCCGCCAAAATTCTCCGGGGCGAAGTAGCCCCAGGTCTTCATCCCGGCGGCCGATGCCAATTCGGCTCCGGTGCCGGTTGCCGGCTGCTTCCACACCGTCGATTCGATAGGAACCGGGGAAGCAGCAATCATCTCGATCAGCTCGGCGGCGTGCTGTCCGCTCTTGTCCTCGATAAAGAGGACCGCCTGGTCCGCCAGTGCTTCCAGAACGGTTTCCAGGCGTGCCAAGGGCTCCAACGCAGCATTCGGTCCAAGCCATTGGCGAGCATTGTTGCGCAGTGCTTGGAGCTCGTCCCACGCGGTTTCGCTGATCAGCCGCGGGACTCCGCACAGGCGCTCCAGGCTGGCGTCATGGTGGCAAACGAAATGGCCGTCCTTGCTCCGGTGCACCGAGATCTCGATGGCTTGGGCGCCATGGGCCAGGGCTTGCCGGTAGGCATGCAGCGTATGCTCGGTCCAGTTATCCCCCGACCCGCGATGGGCAATGTAGAAGAGATCTTGCCCGAGCAGGTCTGCCGCGCTGACTGCCTTGGGCGAGGCGCGCTTTGCCACCAATTCCCCTGAGCACCCGGCCAGCAGCAATGCGCCGGCAGCCAAGCCCAGGAACGTGCGGCGGCTGACCGCGAGCGGCCCTGCAGTTCCGGTTTCCATGATGCCCCCTCGGCAGCCCAGGCCCGCCAAAGCCTGGGCTCTGGCGGGTCTGGCATTGTGCGGATCCTAGCTAACCGATCACGGACAGGTTGTCGAAGGACGCGGTCACCGGTGCATTGGATGTCGAGCCGGAGAGGTACAGGCGCAGGCCTATGCCTCCTGGAACTTGCAGCGCACTGGTCGAGTCGCTGGCGTTGAGCTGCCAGTCGGCTGGCTCGCTGTCTGCGGCAGCCCAGATCTTTGCCGCCAGCTGCGTCGGGTTGGTTCCTGTCACCGACAGCTTCAAGTGGACCGTCTGGCCAGCCTGGTAGCCGAAGGAGGACTGGTACTGCGTGGCCAGAACACTCTCCGCACCGCCCACGGCACGAATCAGCTGGATCTGGATGCCGCCTGAGGAAGTGAACTGGCTCTTGAGGTAGTACTGGTTCGCATTGCCCAGATACCTCGACGAGAAGGACACATAGGTTCCATTGCCGGTCGGCTGCTTATCCAGCTGCACCTGGACAGCGGCTTCCGTGGTGGTGCTGTCGACCACCGGCAGGTAGATTGCCGGCCCTGAACCGGGATTCAGGCCCAGAAGCTGGCCGACTCCCCCAGCGACGTTGGCGGTCGCCGCGGATCCGGTCCGCGTCCACGTGCCACCGGTATCGGCAGCGCCCCAATTGCCGGTGACATTGCGGCTAAAGGCGTCAACTGCCACCGGCCTTGGCGGTAGCGAGACCTTCACCGTTTCGGTGTGGCTATCCACCAAGCCGTCCGGATCACTGGCTTCCAGGGTTATCGTGTACTCATCTGGTTCGCTGTAGCTGAACGATTCAATGGCTGCGCCCTCCACCCAGTCGCTGCCGTTGCCGAAGGACCAGCGGTAGCTGAGCTCATCATTATCGGGATCAGAACTCTGCGAGGCATCAACGGTAACCTTCAGCCCGTCCACTTCAGTAATTTCGAAGGCCGCTTCCGGAGGCTGGTTGGGTTCGGGCGGCGGCAGGATGGTGACCTGCTTCGTGGCCGTATCCGTCCCGTTGGCATCATCGGTGACCGTCAGCTTCACCTGATAGGTCCCGGGTTCTGCGTAGCTATGCCCGGCGGTGATGCCTTCGGCGCTGTTTCCATCTCCGAAATCCCATCCATAGCTGGCGATGGTGCCGTCGGGATCCGTGGACTCCGATGCATCCACGGTGAGCTGCTGGCCCTGGATCTCATGGGTGAATTCAGCCGTCGGACTGGCATTGGCAGGTCGTCCGATTCCAGCCTGGTAATGGTTCTCCACCGCGGCCGGGCTCAGCTGCTTGCCGTAGACCGCGACTTCGTCGACCCGTCCGGCGAAACCGCCAGTTGGCACCGAGCTCCATCCGCTGACACGGTCATTGCCCACTCGCCAGAAGCCGTCGAGTTCCAATGCGGATTTGGTGCTTGCACGCGAGGCTACTTGCTGCCCGTCCACGTACAGGCGCATGCCATCTTCTCCCAGGCTTGAGACCACATGATGCCACCTGTTGTCGTTGTAGATCCCGGACGAGGTGATCACCCGGCGAGCGCCGCGTTCGGTCACGCCGAAGGACAACCGTCCCAGGGAATTCACATAGGTCAACCGGTCATGGTCGGTCGAGTCCGCATTCTGTCCATTGCCATAGCCGATGAGCCGGCCACGCTGCAGGGGCGAGGCCTTGAACCACAGTTCGGTCGTGAACTCCTGCGGACGCTGCCACCGAACCATGTCCTGCGCCCCGCTGCCGCCCAGGGACAGGCTGCGGCCATTTCCCCCGGCAATAGCTGATGAGGAATCGACTCCTGCATTTCCTGCGAGCTGCAGGTCTTCGCTTCCGGAGGCGTCAAGGGCAGTGGAGTTGTCAGCTGCTCCGAATGGCCAGTAGGCCTTGGGCTTGTCAGCTTTGATGACCTTTTCGTATGCGGTGGAGGCAACGGTGTCCTGCGCCACCGTGATGCTTTCGGTGGTGCTGCGTGCCTCCTTCCCCGTCGGGTCCACGGCGAAGATCCGGTAGCTGTGCGTGCTTCCCGGCTCCACGTCTTTGTCCACGAAGGACATGCCTTGGCGCATCCAGAAGGTCGAGTCGGCTTGGACCGTGTGGATGGGCGCGTTATTCGCTCCGTCCCGGATCACCTTGTAGGCCAGGGTCCCGTTGTCCATGTCCGAGGCTGCCTGCCAGCGGATGCGCACTTCGCCTGCAGTGGTGGAGCTCAGGGTCGGAACGAAGTCCTCGCCGCTTGGCAGCGGGCCCCTGTCATTGGGCGCCAGGCTGCGGATGGCGAAGCGGACTAGCCCCTGCTGGTTCTTGTAGTTCACCCGCTGGAATTCCCCACCATAGACAATGTATTCGTCATTGCCTGTGACACTCCATGGGCCTTGGCTCTGCCCGGTATAGGTGCCGGTGCTCAACGCCGGGAACCAGGTCTGCAGCCGCGGATGCGGCAGTCCTTCGAAGTTGGTATATCCGTGGATTTCACGGTCAATTGTCCCCGCTGTTTCCTTGCTGAAGGCCATGGCGCGGTTGTACTGCCAGTTGGGTTCCTGAGCGAATCCGCCGATGTTTCCGCAATAGTGCGGATGCCCGGCAAGGTAGAGCAGGTCTCCGGTGGCGTGCACGGAGTAGGTATCCCCGTGGCAGTCCTCTACCCAGCGTGTTTCGAGGTCTGCCCATTTGATGGCCACCACGCCTTCCAGGGTGGTCGCTCGACCGAACGTGTAGCCGCTGGCGTAGAAAGTGTCCTGATCTGTGGCAATGGAAGTGATAGAACCAGTCTCCCCGCCATTGCGGACATGCAAGGCTGCCGGATATGGGTACTTCCCGCTGGTCTCGGTGCTCACGACGGCCAGTCCGTTGGCAAAGTCGCTGGTCGAGTTCACCTGCGTGAATTTGCCGCCCAAGGCCAGCTTTGTCCCATCGGGCGACAGCGACATGGACTCGACGTGCCCTCCTGCGACCACGGGCCTGAACGACAGGAGGGCCGCGTCGCTGGCACGCAACGCAGCCGCTTGCTCGCGCCAGGCTTCGCCAATGCGGAAGAACGAACCGCCCAGGTACACCGTGGTGTTCGTGGCGACAATGCTGCGCACGGAATTGGAAGGCTGCGGGTCGAATTCCTCGATGCGTTCTCCGTTTACCGGGTCCAGTGCCGCAATGCGCGAGGCGCTTTGCCCGTCCAAGGTGGTGAAGTCGCCGCCAGCGTAGAGCCGGCTGCCGTCCGGCGAGGCAGCAAGAGTGAGTATCTGGGCATTGAATTCCGGAGTGAAGCTGTTGAGCAGTTCTCCGGTTCGAATGTCGTAGGCGAGGATGTTCTTGCGTGTTGCGGTTTGCGTCCCGGCCGCCGCACCTGCAGGACGTGCGGTAGCGAAGCTTCCTCCCGCATATACCGTGTTGCCAATGACCACTTGGCTCCAGACCACGCCATCGATCTGGACGGTCGGGAGGGCATCGGCGGTGACGGTCGCAGGGGTGAGCGGGTCTGACGGATCCGCGGGCACACTATCTGCAAGTGCCTGCGGCGGCGTGGCTAATGCGGCGGCCGCGATCAGCGCGGTTGCAGCAATCATGGTCATGGCCCATCGGGCGATGGCCGGGGCGGATCTGCGGATCATGGCGATACCTCACCTGCGAGCTGTTGGATTTTCTTGGTTGCGCCAGTTTCGAATTCAAGGGTCACGTCAGACGCTAATTCCGTTTGGGCGCTGAATAGATAGGTGGCAGTAGCCTGCTTGCCTGCCGCCAGTTGTGGAGGAAGTACGGTGCTGCGTGTGTCGGTGAGCACGGCCGCCGGTTCCCTGCCGTCCCCGTAGAACAAGCGCACTTGGGCCTCGCCCAAGTCCAGCGCGGTGACTCCGTCGTTGGATAACTCGATTTCAACCAGTGTCGCGGCCCCGGCGATTTGCCCGATGCCTTCTGCTTCGGACTGGGTTTGCTCGATGCGCTTGATCCGCATCTGCGCATGCGGGCCCGCCTGGACTTCTTCAGCAAGGTCCACTGCCTTGGCTGTGGCAGGCGGCTTGCCAGCCGCTTGGGCATCCGGCGCCACTTTCTGCGCATCCTTGTCCTTTTTCCATGTGGACTTCTCTGCTTTCTCGGCAGGAGAAGCTGAATCCTCGGATTTTTCAGCGGCCTTGCCCGCCTTGGTGGAGGGCGCCGCCAGGGCTGATTCGTGCAGCTGCTGATCGATAGTCGCCAATGTAGTTTCGGCTGGTTCCCCAGGCATGGCCGCTTGCGGCGAAGCCTGGGGTTCTACCGTGCAGGAAACCAGGGCGATTCCCAGCAAGAGCAGCATCGGAACGATGCGCATCTTGGCTGGGACATGGCCGCAGGCCGGAGGTTCTGCTGCTTGTGCGCGTTGCATGATCTGTCTGGTTCTGCGCTCAGGCCCGCTGGACCTGGATAGATGGCGAGCTTAGTTGCCCTAAGGCCACTCTGAGCTTGGTGCTGGAAGTATGCACGGTGTAGGGGAAGTACTCGACTCTCACCCCGACGGTTGCAAAGAGCTCTTCTAGTCCTTTTCCTTCGCGGGTTCCCTTCCAGTCATCTCCCTTGAAGAACACATCGAATCTGACATCCTCCCACGTCAGTAATCGGTTCGGATGAAAATCGAGAACCGCCTCATCCACGAAGCCTATCGAGGAGACGATATCCAGTCGTTCGCTTTCCGGTATCACCGGCCGTTTCCCCTTGGTTTGGAGCAGCCTTTCATCACTGACCACACCGGCAATCAGATAGTCGCATCTGGACTTGGCTTGCCTGAGAATATTCAGGTGCCCGACGTGGAACAGGTCGAAAGCACCTGCGGCGTACCCAGTGATCATTATTTTCCCCAATTTCTCATGAACCAGTTGCTGATTCGATTCCCCATAGCATCCGGGCCATCCCCATGGCCTGGACGCTTTACTGTTTCCCAGAATTCTCGTGCCAGCCTCAGGCGCGGCGGCGGCCAATTTCCGCAGACGGTTCTGCGTCAAATTCCACCGAAGGCTCTCCGGCACCGGCCAAATCCAAGCACAGCTTTTCGTAGGCCCGGGCAACATCGTCCCAGTCATAGTCGCTAGCGCGCTTTCGTGCGAGCTGGGCGCGTTGGCGAACGGCATCGTCCTTTGATTCGGTGCGGTCGAAGAGCCTGGACGCGGATTGCGGGTCATTGAAGTATTCGCCGGCTGCCTGGGCCACTTCGCGGTTGAAGTTCACGTCATAGGCGTTGATCGCCGTACCGGCACCCAACGCCCTGAGCAATGATGGGTTGGTACCGCCGACCGAATGGCCATGCCAATAGGCAAGTGCATGGGCATAGAGCTCATCTAGCAGCTGCTGGTCCCATACCCCGCCTAGGAAGCGGACTTGTTCCGTGGCCGCGGCATGAACCTGCTGAGTGTATTGCTCGGCATAGGGCGCCGAACCGACGACCACCAGCGGGAGCCTGGCCTGCGACTGGCTGTAGCCACGGACAATCATCTCCACGTGGTTCTCCGGCTCGAAGCGGGCCACTACCAGATGGAACTTTCCGGATTCCAAGCCGAGCTCAGCCAATTTCACTGCAGCAGCCTCGGGAATTTGCGGTGCCCCATAGGTGATGAGCCTCGTTGCCCGCGAGAATTTCGCCGCGTAGTAGTTGGCGATACCCAGGGCATCGGCAATCAATTCCCTGCTCCACCAGACGCAGAGGCGCTCGCATAGCCGGTAGTACTTCTGGCCAATAGGTCCCCACTTGGCCCGTTTCCATTCCAGCCCATCCACGTGCGTGGCGACGGGAATCCTTCCCAAACGCAGCAGCGGGAGCAGCGGGGCATTGGCCGCGTTGAAGACAATCGCCGCATCGGGCCGGTTGAAGAGGGCATGGATCACCGACAGTGCAGTATGGCTCAGCGTCTCGAGGCTCCTTCGCCTCATGGCAGGCAAATGCACCAGCTTCATGCCCTGGTATTCGCTCATGCGCTCGTCTTTGGCAGTGCCACGGCAATATACGGTCACCTCGTGCCCTTGATCGGCCAGGCGGCGCCCTACCTCTTCAATAGCGGTCTCGAAACCGCCATAGCGTGCAGGTACTCCCCTGGTGCCGATCAAGGCGATGCGCAGCTTGGCGCGCGAGTCATGGTGCTCGGTGCGTTGCATTCTGTTCCCCCAAATTTAAACAGCAGAATCAACGTTCGCTTGCTTGCCGCACCAGCGTCGATCCCCAAAATCAACGGCGAGTTCCGGAACATGCCGCAAGCATGCGTTTCTCATCTACCGAGCATATGTGTCGTGCCGTTGCGGCACACGAGTGCACCCGCACTTGCGTTACCCGCGAATTACTTGCTCGGGGGTACTTGGAATACTCACTGGCCACTGGGGAAGTTTCCTCGTCAACCTCGAAGTCCAGGGATCGAGAGAGAAACATCACGATTGAATAACGGTTCATTCCATGCCACCATTTACAGCAGGGCCCGCGTGACCCTTAAACCATCGTCTATATTGAATGAGCAGGGCCTGTTTTGCTGGGGAGCACGGGTTAAGCTCCGAGGATCCTTTGCAGAACCTTTCCCCCAAGAACCTCTTGTCCCTAGGTCCGGATACATCTGGCCAATCTTCCCAGCGGCCGCGCCTGATCGCGGCATTGGCCTTAGCCGCCGCGTGCGGCATCGTCGCCACCTCCTTGAACCCGGTGCCCGTGGCCGCTTCGACCACATTGGTCGCCGATGCCATGAACCGCACAGTTGGCTCCGGCTGGGGCTCTGCTTCAAGTGGAATCCCCTACCTAGCCAACAGTCCAAGCCGTTTCGCCGTAGATGGTTCCCAGGGTGAAATTACCTTGGTCCCCGGCAAGCTCAGCCATGCCACCGCCGCCATCAACGCTGCCGACATGCAGGCCGGCGTCGATATTTCCTTCGACTCGCTGCCCAGCACGGGTTCGTCCTATGCGCACCTAGGTGCCCGAAGTACCGCAGATGGCCAATACACTGCTTCGCTTCGGCTGCAAAGCACTGGCAATCTGTCCCTGGAAATTTCACGGACCGTCAGCGGTAAAAAGATCGTGCTCGATTCTCGGCAGATCAGCGCAGCGGCTCGCCCGGGGACTGCGTACCATGTTGACTTCGCCGTCACCGGAAGCGGCACCGCGTCGCTCAAGGCCCGAGCCTTCGCAGCTGGCAGCGGAACCCCCGAATGGCAACTGGAATCGGAAGATGCATCCACAGCGCTGGCCTCGGCCAAAGGCAGCTTGCGCATAGGCGGTTACCTTTCGGCCAGCGCCACCGGCAACTCCGGTCTGCACGTTGACAATCTGGTAGCGCGTTCAGCTACCGAACCGGCGATGCAGGCCCCGGAACCGGCACCTGCCCCATCGCCTTCCCCAACTCCCGAACCTGCACCTGATGCCGAAGGAACCGTTCCCCACTCCGAAGAGGTCAGCGGTGGCGAGCAGGCACCGCAGGCGGGAACCCTGGGCGCCATCCCTTCAACAGCACTTTATGTTTCGTCATCCGGAAATGATGCCTCCGGCGGTACCGCCTCAGCGCCACTGCGCACCCTGTCCAAGGCCATTTCCAAAGCCTCCAGCGGACAGACCATCGTGGTGCGTGGTGGCAGCTACCATGAGTCGGTAGTGATCCCCGCAGGCAAGAGCCTCAAGCTGCGCGAATACCCGGGAGAGACCGTCTGGCTCGATGGTTCCAAGGCAATCACGGGCTTCTCCGCCGCGAGCAATGGATGGGTGAAATCCGGCTGGGACTACGATTTCGATACTAGCCCGACCTACACCCGGGGAGCCACAGACAATACGGCTGAAGCATGGGGCTTCATCAATTCCAGCTATCCCATGGCAGCCCACCCCGACCAGGTATGGATCAACGGGACCAAGCAGATCCAGGTATCCTCGGTTGCCAAGCTCAAACCGGGTGCCTTCCATGTGGACCGCGCCAACAACAAGCTGCACCTCGGCACCGACCCAACCGGAAAGTCCGTGCGCGCTTCTACGCTGGTCAAGGCCCTGAGCATCCGCAGCGGCAATTCCAGTGTTTCAGGTATCAATGTGCGCAAGTTCGCTCCTTCGGTGCCCGACATGGGTGCGGTCACCGCGGAGAAGCCGGGCATCACTGTGCAGAACCTGACCATCGAGGATACGGCAACCACGGGTTTGAACGTCAGCGCTGTGAAGAACACCGTGAGCAACGTGAAAATCCAGCGCAGCGGCATGCTGGGCATGAACGCCGTGTACGCTGACGGACTGGTCGTCAACAAACTGGCCTCCACAGGCAATAACCACGAGCGGTTCAACACTTCGCCTGTCTCCGGCGGGCTGAAGATCGGACGCACCCGGGGCGTGACGGTGAAGGATTCCAAGCTCAACAGCAACTACGGTCCGGGACTATGGCTGGATGAATCCGTCTACGATTCCAAGATCCTGAATAATGACCTGATCTCCAATACCGGGCACGGACTGTCGCTGGAGATCTCCGCAAAAGCAGTGGTGGCCAACAACCGCATCACCAAGAATTCCGGATTCGCCTTCAAACTGAACAACACCAGCGATGTGAAGATCTGGAACAACACCATCAGCGGCAAGAACCGGGTGCTGAACATCGTGCAGGATGCGCGCCGCGCAGCGAACAAGTCCGACCCCGGGCACGATCCGCGCCAGCCATTCCCTGACACCACCATGACCTGGATCAATAAGAACATTGTCGCGAAGAACAACGTGTTCTCCAATACCGGCGGTGGCAACGCAATTCTTGCCGTCGAGGATTACTCGGGCAGCTACACGGCAGAACAGATGAAGATCTCCCTGGCGTCCAATGCCTATCACCGCGTCAACTCCACGAATCCGAAGTGGTCCTCCGTCTGGTCCAAAGGCGCTGGAAACCCCGCGGTGTTCACCACCTTGCCGGCTTTCGCCAAGTCCACCGGACAAGAGCTGAATTCCTTTGAACTCACCTCCAGCACGGTGCTGAGCAGTACCAATAATCCGACTACCAGCGTTACGGGCAAGAACAGCCAGGCTACCGCATTGCCTAGCGATATTGCCTCCCTGATAGGACAGGCCCCCGCTTCCAAGCGCATCGGCAGCTACCCGCGCTAGGCTCCGGGCCACCCCGTCAGTACAAGCAACGGATCCCGGCTCGGCATTGTGCCCAGCCGGGATCCGGTGCATTCGGGTTCAGCTGCCCATCGCCACCGGCGGATTCGATGGCTGCTTGCGCTGCAGGGGTGCAGCGTGTTCCCAGTCCAAGGCCGCTCGGCTGCTGGCCGGTTCCAGCATCAGGGCGAACACCAGGAAAATCAGGAATAGCGCACCGGCATCTACCAGCCCGTTTTCCATCACGCTGCGGATGATCACGAATGCCAGCAGCGGGAACAGCAAGCTGCGCAGCCTGCTTGAACGCAATGCGGCGAAAACCGTCAGCAGAACCCAGAAAGCCACAAGCAGCGTTCCGATGATTCCAGTTTGCGCCAGCAAGGAAATCCACGAAGAATCGAAGACCTGCTCGTCCCAGTACTGCCCTTCGACAGCAATGGTCTTCTGGCTCAATCCCGCACCGATCCATCTCTGCCATGAATCATTGGGCAGGTTCAGCACGACCGACCAGCTGATAGTCCGGGAGTTCAACGTCATCACCGAGGCACTGTCCTCGCGAGCCATCAGATTCTGCAAAACCGGAGTCAGGAACGCAAGGTAGAACACCAGCGGAAGGGCCGCCAGCGCCGCCACGATGGTCTGCAACGGGATTCGGCGGAGCATCAGCAGCATGCCAGCTGCCGTGCAAGCAGCCGCGATGAGAGCGGTGCGCGACTCGGAGAGCAGAAGGATGGCGCTGAGCAACACCAGCATCCCCACGTGCCACCACCGCACATGCGCGCGCAGCGATTGGTGGAAAAGAACCAGTGCCGGGATACCGGAAAGCAAGGCAATCTCATTGGGGCTCAGCGGAGGGATGCCGCCTGTCAAGCGCCCGCCTCCGCCCAGCGCCAGCCCGGTCCCCGCGCTGATGATGCCCACCGCGGCCAAACCGACGCACATGGCCAGCAGCACCTGGTGGGCCGGGAAAACCCGCATGATGAACAGCACTGTCGCTGCCAGCATCGCCACGCGGATCGCGATGATGGCCGAGGCCATGACATTGCCTTCTGCCATCGCCCCGATCACGCTCAGGGCCAGAACCGGAGCGAGCAGCGCGATACTGCGCACGCCTACCGGCTGGCTGGCCCCACTCCACATCCACAGCAGGATCGCCCAGCACAGCACGGCGCCTTGCAACAGCGCCTTGAGCACGACCACGAGGTCCAATCCGCCGGTGAACAGCGTTCCCTGGCGCCAAGCAACCACGCTGAAGACCATCAGGATCCACAGCAGGTTCAACTGCCACAGACGCGGAACCCGGTAGCGCCGTGGCACCGGAATCTGCTCCGCCGGCGTCCAGGACGCGCTGACGGCCGGAGGCATGATCAGGTACCCCGCCGGTGCCGGAAGCGCGAAGGCTTGCGCACCAGCACCAGCCCGGTCGCTCCGACTCGCACAGCGTTCAGCTCCTGCAGGGCATCGGCAACCTGTCGGTAGGTGGTTCGCCGTTCACGACCGGTGAGGATCACGCAATCGCTGTGCAGGGCCACTGCGGTGGCGTCCACCGGCTGGCCCTCCATGCTGGCTACGAAGATCACTACATCGAAATCCTCTTCAAGGGAAGCGATCAAGCTGTCCAATCCGGCGAACACATCGAAACGGCGCAGCGTTTCAGGTTGCGGTCCGGCAGGGAGGTAGCCCATCGGCACCGATTCGATATGAGTGAGTGCATCATGCAGCTCGCTGGTGCCAGCGAGCACTTGGGCCAGGCCCGTTCCACTTGCCTCGTCGCGGCGCAGCGGCTCCAGTTGACGGTCGGCCTGCACGATCACCGAGCGCTTGCCCATGGCCGCCAGGGTCTGGGCGAGCTGCTGCCCATCGAGAACCGCATCGGCACGGGTACTGAGCACCAGGATGCGTTGCGGCAGGCGCCCGTCATTGGCCATCAGCAGGTTCGATACCAGCTGGCGGTAACCGACCTGGATGCCGGTCGGGTTGGCACGGGCTCCGTCCTTGGACCGGGCCGCCACGGTGCCCAGCACGCGCATGCGCAATTGCCGTTCGGCGTCGCGGCCGCGCAGGATCCTCGGATCCAACTTGTGCAGCGCCAGGGCCAGCAGCAATCCCAAGCTGGCTCCCGAAACCAGGCCCAGGGCCAGATTCACGGATTTGCGAGGCGCGGTGGCGTACTGCGGTGCCGCGGCCGGCACGGACAGCTCCGCTTTGACTTCGAGCTTCTTGGGGTCGGTGTTCTCCAGCTTCTGGATGGACTCCGCCAGCAACCCGGCAGCCGTATTGGCGATGTCCGCGGCCTGCTGGGCCTCCGGGGCCTTCGCCGTCACGGCCAGCAGCACGGTATCGACCGGATTGGTGGCGTTCACATTGGATTTGACGTCCTGGAAACTGCGATCCAGATCGAGCTCGCGGATCACCTGGTTGATCAGCTGCGGATCATTGACCAGCTGCGGGTAGGACCCCACTCGCTGCAGCGCGAACTGGCCACGGGCATAGGCCGTGTCCTGGCTGGAATTGACGCTGACGAACAAGGTCGACTTCGCGGTGTAGACCGGGGTCATCCCCAGGGTGATGGCGATGGAGGCGAGTATCCCGGCAAGGGTGCTGGCCGCGATCCACCACATGCGGGTTCGCAGCACGAAGAGGAAATCACTCAGATCCATGCCTGCCGCCTCCCGATGCGCATGCTGTCCCCAGCCCAATTCCGGTGCAGCTGGCCAGGTGCGATGTTCTTGGTAATCAAGCGCTTTGGCCAAGGCCCTTCACCTCCCGGTACCACTTGCCCAGGGCCAGCGCCAGGAAGCCTGCGTTGGCCAGCAGCAGCAGGACATACACCGGAATGAACACCGATGGCAGCCACAGCGTCAGGAAGGCCAGGCAGATCAGGCCGAAGTCGGTAGGCACGACGGCCAATGAATACAGGGCCGAGCTCTTGCCCTGGCCCTGCAGGTAGTGCCCCGTTCTCCCGGAGTTCAGCCGGCGCAGCTGATCGGTAAGGATCATGGAGAAGAACAGGCTGCAGGCCACGACCTGGTAGGCAATGGGCACCAGGTACCAGGCGCCTTCTACCGGGTAGAACCGGTACCACGAGATCAGCACCATCGCGTGCAGGGCGGCGGTCTTGATCGCGTCGACAATATGGTCCAGCCATTCGCCGGCAGCGGATCCGGAGCCTTGGAGACGGGCCAGCTGCCCATCAGCAGAATCCAGCGCGTAGCCGAGCACCAGCAAAGCTGTGATCAGCAGCGAAGAGCCGAAGGACGGTTCCAGCAGCGCGATCACCGCCAGTCCGCCAGCCGTGCATAGAGCGCTGATGCCGGTGACGCCGTTGGGCGTTAGCCGAAGCAGATAGGCCAGTGCCGCCAGCCGGCGGCCCAGTGGCCTGTTGACGAAGCGCGAGTAGGCTGGCGCTCCCTTATTGGTTTTCTGCCGCTGGCGCAGTTCTGCGACTGCCCAACGGTATCCTTGTTGTTCTTGCAGCATGTGAGTCCTCCCCAGTGAACTCTTATGTGCTTGCGGCCGCGATCGGCCGCAAGCGCCCCCGATATTCAGCCCTGTCCCCAAGCACCGCATTTGTGCAGCGCATCCCCAGGGGACAACCCAAGCTGAAAACAATCTAGTTCATTTCCCGTGTTCTATCCATCGAATTCCTATTCCTAGGCGAAGCCGCTGAGCCAGCGCTCGCGATTCGCACCGCATTGGCGCAACGAACCGCGAACGGCCGGGCTCATTCGGCGATTTCCCGCACCTCCAGATCATCGAACCCGCCGTTGACCGGCGCGTTACCCGCCGAGCCGGAGAGGTAGACCGACAACCCCAAACGGCCTTCGGCCTGCAGTGCGGCGGTGGAGTCGGTGACGTTGAGCTGCCAGTTCACCGGCTCATCCTGGCCTTGGTTGTAGGCCTTGGCCCGCAAGCTGGTGGAGCTGCTGCCCTGAGCCTGCAAACGCAGCCACACGGCCTTGCCCGGCGAACCGTCTACCTGGCCGATGACGGTCTCGGCGCTCAACGCACTGACGCTGCCGGAGACAACCTTCTCCAGGGTCACCGCCACCGAGCCGTTGGACAGGAACCTGACCTTGGCGCGGTACGCCCCGACGCCAGGAATATCCCGGATGGTCACCGTCTGGTAGATGCCCCCGCCGGTGGCAGCCTTGTCGCGGCTGAGCTTGATGCGCATGTCGCCTTCCCGTACCGTGGCTGGCAGCCACGACAGCGGTCCACTGCCGGCGGAGGACATGCGGATCGTTCCGGTGCCTCCAGCCACGCTGAAGTTGGACGATGAGCCTTGCCGCGTCCAGGTTCCCCCGGTATCGGCGTCACCCCAGCCATCGGAAACGGTGCGTCCAAATGCATCTGAGACCAGCAGGGCCGGTTCGGCGACGGCCGCGACCTGCACTTGCTGGACCAGCTCGGCACGTGCGCCGTCCTCGTCGGTGACCACCAGCTTGATCGGATAGCCGCCTGGCTCGGCGTACTCATGGGAGGCATTCTGGCCGCTGGCGGTGTTCCCGTCTCCGAAATCCCATGCGTAAGTGGCAATCTGGCCATCAGCATCGCTGGAGGCGGCGCCATCGACCTGGACTTCAAGTCCGTTCGCTTCCAGGGCGAAGGCCGCCACCGGTGCCGAATTCTGGACATCCACTTCGGTTTCAGTGCGTGATTCCAGCCCGTTCCCATCGCTGACCGTCAGGGTGACCGTGTACCGGCCGTCCTCGGCGTAGCGATGCTGCGCAGTTTCTCCCAGAGCGTTCTGCCCATCGCCGAAGTCCCACTGGTATCCGGTAATCGGCGTATCCCCGGCCGTGCTGCCCGAGGCATCGACGCCCAGTGCGAGTCCGCGGACCGAGGTGCTGAACTGCGCCTGCGGACCTTGGGCGGCGGCAACCGTGGCCACCTGGCTGATGGTGCTTTCCCGCTCCCCTGCCTGGACGGTCAGCGTCACCGAGTAGGTGCCGGCCGACTCGTAGCTGTGGCTGGCCGCCACTCCGCTGGCCTGGGTTCCATCGCCGAACTCCCACAGGTACCCGGTGATCTCCCCGCCGGCTGCCGGAGGCAGCGAATCGGAGGCGTCCACGGTGATCGCGAGCTCATCGGCTTCCCAGGTGAAGGCCGCGGTCGGATCCAGTTCGGCCGGGTCCCGCACGGTGACTTCGCTGGAAGCGGTGCCGGTGGCGCCCTCGTTGTCGGTGACGGTCAGGGTCACGGTCTTGGTGCCGCTGCTCGAGTACTGGTGCATGGCTTCGGCCCCGGTTCCGGTGGTCCCGTCGCCGAAGTCCCATTCCCAGGACACGATCTGCCCATCGGCATCCTGCGATGGTGCAGCGGTGAAGACGGCGGCCAGTCCGTCGACGGTGGATTCGAAGGCAGCGTCCGGTGCCGTGTTCGGCACCTTCACTTGCACCGAATTCGCCACTGTGCCGGTGGCCCCGTGCTCATCGGCCACCACGAGGGTGACCTCGTAGGTTCCCGGTTCCGCGTATTCGTGGGCGGCTTCGGCCCCGGTGGCCTCGGTCCCGTCGCCGAAGTCCCAGGCATAGTCCAGTTCCCCGCCCTCGGGGTCTGCGGAGCCAGATCCGTTGACTTGGATGCCCAGGCCGTCAACAACCACTTCCATGGCCGCGAGCGGAGCGGAGTTTTCCACCGTCAGGATGCTCTGCGCCTGGGCGGTGGCCCCAGCGTTGTCTGTCACCGTCAGGGTCACCGTGTACTCTCCGCCTGCGCCATAGGCATGCTCCACGTCCTGGCCGGAGGCCTTCTGGCTGCCATCGCCGAAGTCCCATTCGTAGGACAGCTCTCCTTGTTCCGGATCCTCGGATCCGGAACCGCTCAGGCTTACCTTCAAACCGGTCTGTTCGCTGGCTATCGCGGCCACCGGCGGCTGGTTGACCGCCTTGGCCTCGACCTGCTGCGTCTTCGTGGCAGTGCCACCGCGGTCATCGGTAATGGTCAGCACCACCGTGTAGGTGCCGGCCTGGGCGTATTCATGAAGCACTCCTTCGGTCTGCACGGTGGTGCTTTGCCCGTCGCCGAAGTCCCAGGCGTAGCTGGCGATGGTGCCGTCGGCATCGGTTGATCCGCTGGCGTCGAAGGCCACCGCCAGACCTTGGCTGGTGCTGGTGAAGTCGGCCAGCGGATCCTGGTTCGGCTCGCCGGCAATCCCGTAGTGCTCATTGACCTCGGCTTGGCTCAGTGCCCTGGCGTAGACGGCGGCCTCATCGATTTCGCCATCGAACCATGCGGAGCTGGCTCCGGACCATACCCGGTCGCCGCCAATGCGCCAGTAGCCGTTGAACGGCTCGGCCGCGGTTTGCGGGTTGGTGCCGGTGAGGGCGCCATCTACGTACAGCTTCATGCCCTCGCCGGACAACGTGGCAACCAGATGATGCCAGTCCCCGTCGTTGTAGGCCCGGCCGGTGGTGACCAGATTTTCAGCTCCGGTGTAGACGCCGAAGACCAAGGTGCCGTCATTGCGCATGTAGACATGCCGGTCGTAGCTGGAGGACAGGCCGCTGGCCGCATTGCCGAAACCGATGATCTTGCCTCCATTGCCCGTGGTTGTCCGGAACCAGGCCTCGGTGGAGAACACTGTCGGGTTCTGCACCGCCCGGTTCGAGACCACCGCGGCATCGGACTCCCCGAAGCCCAGCGATGTGCCGTGGCCGATGGCGGAATCTTCTGCGTAGCGGACCGGGCCGTTGATGGTTCCGTCGTTGCGGGCGATGGTGCTGTCCGTGGCCACGTTGCCCCCGGTTTCATCCAGGCGCCAGTACATCTGCGGTTCATCGGCGTAGACCGCGATGCCGTAGGCATCGGCTGGAGGCTCGGGAATGTCCGCAGTGCGCCCGGTGGATTGGAAGAGCTGCAGCACGGTGGCTGCGTCAATCTGCTCGTTGAAGATCGCCACCTCGTCCAGCTCGCCGTTGAAGGCCTTGCTCGACGGCTGGTTCGGCCAGCCGTTGAGGTTGTCCCCGCCGATGCGCCACATGCCGGAGTAGGCCTGGCCGCTGCTGGCATCGGTGCGTTCGGCGACCTTCAGCCCGTCAACGTACAGGTGCATTCCGGCTTGGCCCAGTGTTGCGGTGAGCTGGTGCCACTGCCCGTCGTTGTAGCTCGCCGAGGAACTGACCGTTGCCGCCCACCCCAGCCATGTGCCAAAGTGCAAGCGTCCGGAATTGTCCATCCAGGCATGGCGGTCGTAGCTACCGGAGTCGCCGGTGGCCGAGCTGCCATAGCCGATCAGCTTGCCGCCCTGGTCGCTCTCGGTCTTGAACCACAGCTGGGTGGTGAAGGTGTCCGGCGCGGTCGCGGCATTTCGGCTCGCCAGCGACTGCCCGCTGAATCCGCTGGCATCATCGTCGCTGATCGCACCGGGCAGGCCGCGCTGCAGGGCCGCGCTGGCGTCGGCATCGACGAAGCCGATGTTGTCAAAGGCTACGCTGCCATCGGATTCGTTCAGTGGATAGTAGATATCCGCGCCGGTCTCTCGCAGGACCTGCGTATACGGACTCTCGGCGCTGTTGCTGACGGTCACCGGATCCGAGCGCGGACCGATGTAGTTATTGCCCCACGGGTCCGAGACGCGTACCCGGTAGGTGTGGGTGCTGCCCGGAGCCACGCTGTCATCGCGGAAGCCCAGCGACTGCTTTTTCCACCAGATGGAGGACACGTCCTGGCTGTCGATGGCGGTGAGCGAATTATCGCGCAGCAGCTCGTAGGTGAGCGTTTCGTCATCGATATCCCAGGTAGTCGGCCAGGCCACGCGCACGGAACCGCTGCGTTGGGAAATCGCCGACGGCTTCAGCTCCGCGGTGTACTCGGGCCGTATCGAATTCGACGACAGCGACCGCTTGGGGAAGACAGCCAAGCCCTGCTGGTTGGTGTTGTTCAACCTGGTGAACTCGCCGCCGAGAACCAGGTAGTCCCCGTTATTATCCATGGCCCAGCCACCTTGGTACTGCCCGGTGTAGGTACCGGTATTGATCGAGGGATACCAGTGCAGCAAGGTCGGGATTGGCTGGTTGCGCACCAGCGAATTATTCGACGGCGCAGTGGCATCCGTACCGGTGGCGAAGGCAGTCTCCGCCAGCGCGCGCTTCCAGATCATCGGATTCTCCTCGGGGAACCCGTTGACCGACGAGCAGTCGTGGGCGTGCGGGGTCGAGTAGACCACGTCGCCCATGATGCTGATCGATGAGGTCGATCCATAGCAATTATCGAGCCAGATCAGGTCTCCGGTGGCGTAATCGGCGGCAAATCGGCCGTCGAACCAGTGCCAGCCCATGCCGTTGTTCGCCGCGTAGATGACGCCGTTTTCCAGTTTCAGGTCCGCGACCCATGCACGGGCATTGTCATCGATCCGCGCCGGGACCGGAGTGGAGCTCCATGCCGCCTGCTGGCCGGTGGTCTCATTCACGGCGCCGATGCCGACCTTGGGCTCGTTGTTGATCGTCTGGAAGCGTCCGCCAATGACCACGCGGTCGCTCTGGTCGGTGGCGATGATGCCGTGGACGATATCATCGGTGGCCGGTGCCCACGCCTGAAGTTCCGCGTTGGCGCGGTTCAGCTTGGCGACATTGCGCCGGGTCTGGTTGGCCACGGAGTTGAAGGAGCCGCCCAGGTAGACAGCGTCGCTGGTCACTGCAAGGGTTTCCACGGACCCGCCCACGCTGGCGGAGAAGGAAGTCAGCGCCCCGTTGGAAGTGGTGAATTCAGCGATCTTGCTGCGGGCTTGGCCGCTGACGGCGGTGAACTGTCCACCTGCGTAGAAACGGCTTCCATCCGGAGAGAACTCGATATCCATGACTGGAGCGTTGAAGTTCGGGTTCCAGGGCAGGATCTGCCCGTTGGTGATGTTGAAGGCCATGGCGTTATTGCGAACCACTTCCCCGGCGCCGCCAGGATTCGCACCGCTTGGCCGTACCCGGGTGAACGAACCGACCACATAAGCCACATTCCCGCGCACACGCAGGTCCCAAGCCACCCCGTTCAGCTGCGGGGTAGGAAGATGATTTGCGCTGACCGTCTCGGGCAGCTCGATTTCCTCTTCGCCAGCGGCTGTCGCCGGAATTGCGCTCAGGCCGGCAATGACCAGCACAGCCGCGGCGACCGAAGCCAGCACCCGTGTGAATCGCCGCACGGGTGTGCGCCGGCCTGCCGTTATCTGCTGCTCTTCCATGTCCATTCCGTTCATTGTTGATACCGGGGCTTTGCCAAGTCAGCGCTGCTGGGCGAATCGGCCCGCTGGTTGCCCCTGCCGGGGCAAGTGCACGGCAACCGATTTCTGCAGCCACCGCCGCATGGCCAAGCCGCCGGCCAAGGCACCAGCGGCGGCGGCCCACGGAACCAGCCGGTAGTCCGAAGTGAATACCAGGACCGAGGCAATCAGCACCACGGACAGGATGCTGTCCATGAACCTGATAGCAAATACCGGCCGTGCATTCTCGTGTACCGCAGCCAGCAGGCCATACGGCGTGGATGCCGCCACCGCGCTGGCATACGCCAGCCACCCGGTAACAGCAAGACCTGACGGGCGGATGCCCGTCAGCAGAGGTCCGCCCCAAGGCAGCAGCACCAGCCCAATGGCCGCGCAGCCTGCGGTGGCCAGCAAAAGCTTGAGCACCACCGAATCAGTGTTCTTCAGCTGGCGCCAAGGACCGGCATCTCGGTCGCGGGCCAGTGACGCAAACAGGTAGGCACAGGTGCCGGTGACCAGCAGCATCGCAGGAGCAGCATAAAGCCTAGCCGCCTCCAGCGCGCCGGCTGCGGCCAGGCCGATCAAGGCGGTGACGAGCACGCGCATCACAGTCAGCTGGGTCGGGCGCAGTCCTTGCAGGGCAGAGCGCCAGATTCCGAATCTGGCCACAGCCCGGATTTGCGCCGGACGGTGGGCCGGCGTTTTTTCGCTGTTTGGCAGGCGCAGCCAACCGAAGGCGGTTCCGGCGCATTGCCCGGCCAGGACCGCCAAGAAGAACGCTTCCAGCGTCAAGGTGGAGAAGACGCCGAATCCCAGCAGCACCATGCTGGTGGTTCCCAATACCACCAGGTCTACCACGATCAGCTTTCCGAAGCTGAGGATCACCATGTAACTGCGCCGAACCAGCTCTTCAGCGACGTAGGCAACCACTGCCAGGCCGTAGAGCACAGCTCCGAGCAAGCCCAGATCGGTACCCGCCCAGCAAAGCAACGCTCCGATGGCCCCCAGGGACAGGGCCAGCAACGAGAGCCAGAAGCGCAGTCCGGCCCGCACATGCGGATCATGCCGGTCCAGTACCGTCAGCGAGTCGCCGACAAAGCCGGAGATGATGGCGGCTGCAAGGATCAGCGCTCCGTAAAGCGTCGAAATGAGGCCCAGCGCCTCCAGCCCGAGAAGCTTGGCGGCCAGCATCAGCACAATCAGGCTCGTCAGGGACTGGATAGCCTGTGCCGTGGAAGATGAAGCTACACCGGCAACCTTGTTCAGCAGGGTTCTGGCTAGAGTCATTTCTTCTCTGCCTTCAACGTGAACAACCCTGGAGCGTGCTGGTTGTCCAGATCCACCTGCACCTTTGCCACGGCGCCGGCATCTTGGACGATGAAGGCGTAGTGGGCGCTGGCCTGCTTTCCTGCCTCGATCGTGCCAGAGAAGTCATAGGCCTCGACCTCGCCGTATAGCGGCAGTGCTGCCTGCTGGCCCTTGCCCGGCACGAGGTTAATGATCACACTGGAGATGTCCAGTTCCTCACCGGATCCATTGCTAATCCGGACCTCGTACACCCGGTATTTCGCTCCGGTGAAATAGCCTGGTCCCTCGCTTTTCACGATGCCATTGCCGATCGCGGCAACCGTGACGTTGACGCCGTCCCGATAGCTGGCTTGTGTCGCATCCTTCGTATTCGCCGGCATGCGGTCTGCGGCCCTGACTGCTTCACCGGAGCGCTTCACCACCGGCAGCTTTCCATCGCCGGCTTCGAAGGCTATCCCGCTGTAGTCCGCTGGCTTCTCTACTTCGGGTGTTGGCTCGTCGCTGGGCACTTTGGTAGCTTCCAGCTGCGGCGCACTGTCTTCCGGTGCCTTCGTCGGATTGGCCTGGGGCTTCCCAGTTGGCGGTGCGTACGGTGATGGTGCTTGTTCTTGCGGCGCCGCATTGTCCAGCTCGCTCGCCTGGGGCGCAGCTGAAGTGCACGCTGCAAGCAAGAAGATCGACGAGCAGAGCATCGCCAGCGTTGACAGAATTCTTATCCGTCCGGCGGGTTTCGTGGCAAAGGAGTCGGCGGCAGCTGGGGGGCAAGTCGTGTTTTCGCGCGACTGACATGCCGCCGACTCCGCCTCATGAGCCCACCCGGAACTCGCAAGCGGGAATTCTCCCGCGCAGGAAATCGGATGGACTGGTTGATGCGCATCCGGCGGTGTCCCGCCAGAGCAATTCTTGTTGATAGCCCGAGTGCTTCCAGGCTCATGTGCTCGCAACGAACGCATTTTCTGATCCCCCACAGAATCCGTACTGCTTTGTTTTCGAACATTGGTTGCGCTTGGCACCCGATGAGAGGTAGCGCATGCTTGCGGATCCTGGCTGCAAATTGATCCGGCCCGATATCTGCTTGTCCCAGTGGCCCTGCCACGGCGTGCCCGCGGGCAAGCTGCAAGTTCTCATCCTGGCTCCTAATAGGCACCGTCGGGCTTGACCATGACCTGGAAGGTACGCCAGATCAACCGCAAATCGCTGAGCACGGTCCAGTTCTCTGCGTAGTACAGATCCAGCCGCACGCTTTCCTTCCACTCCAGGTTTGACCGTCCGGAGACCTGCCAAAGTCCGGTCACCCCCGGCTTCAGCAGCAACCTGCGGCGGGCCTGGCCCTCATAGGTTTCCACTTCGGCGAACAGCGCCGGACGGGGTCCGACCACCGACATGTCCCCGCGCAGGACGTTGAGGAACTGCGGCAGCTCATCCAATGAATGCTTGCGCAGCCAGTTGCCGCACCGGGTGACCCTCGGGTCGTCTTTCAATTTGAACAGCGGCCCTGCCCCTTCATTCAGCTTTTGCAGGGCGGCCAATTGCGCTTCGGCATCGTGGACCATGGTGCGGAATTTGATCATCTTGAAGGGGCGGCCGTCCTGTCCGGCCCGTTCTTGGAGGAAGAAGATCTTCCCCGGGCCCTCGCGCCGGATCAGCAAGGCGATCACCAGGAAAACCGGTGACAAGGCCAGCAAGGCGAGCAGCGAGAAGACGATGTCGAAGCCGCGCTTGCAGAGGTATCGCGCTCCGGTGAACTTTGCCAGTTCCACATGCAGCAGCGGCATCCCATCCACGGGGCTGGTCCGCACGCGGCGGCTGGCAACCCCGATGATCGAGGAGGCCACGATGAGCCTGGTCCCGGTGCCCTCAAGCCGCCAGCCCAGTTGCTGCAAGGCTTCATTGCCACCGGGTAATGGTCCGGCCACGATCACCGAATCAGCATGCAACCGCTGGATTTCCTGCTCGATGGCGCCGGTGTCGTAGGCCAGAGGAAGGGTCGGATCGGTTTTGCGGATATCGCGTTCGGCTTCCGGATCCGCCGCGCCGTCCATCAGCGCGCCAACAACCCGGTAGGCGGGCCCGGATTTCTTGGAAATCTGGCGGACGGCGTACGGGACGTCGGTGGGCTGGCCGTAGATCAGCACATTGCTCAAGGCGTAGCCGCTTCGGCTGCGCCAGCTCAGCCACTGGCGACAGGTCCACCTGCTCAGCAGCAGTGCGGGCAGTCCCAGCGGCAAAGAGAGGACCAGGAAAATTTTCAGGCTGTCCTGGCCGGTGAGCACGATAAGTACCCCCATGAAGCCCGACAGTGCCAGCCCCGAATAGACCATGATCTTGTATTCCTGCATCCCCACGGCAACACTTCCCAGCCGGTGGGCCTTGAAGGATAGCAAGCTGGCCATCCAGGCGAAGGTGAGCAGCAACCCGGCCAGCACGTAGTAATGCGTGCTACCCGCAATGAACTGCGGCATCTGCGAGCTCTGGAATTGCGTGATTGCCGGCAAGGAGCTCACCAAGGAAATGACCAGCAGATCAGTGCCGTAAAGCCGACGCAGATAAGCGCGGCCCCGGGCACTGGCGGTACCGGTTTCCTGATTTGTCCTTGGAGGTGCGAACGTCCAGGTGCCGAGAGAAGATACGCGATCTTCGCGCAGCCTGCTGCTAATTTGCGACATGTCTTGTTCCCACCCTGGCTAGCGATTCGACGCAGCAAGGGTGGTCGCAGACCGGCAACACAACGTCAATCATCTGTATTCCCCCAAGAAATAAGCGAGTTCCCCAATACACATGGCAATCGCGCTGTCCCACCAGCCCGGCTGCCGTTCTCGACCTTGAGCCTATGATGCGAATGCATCCGATGCACGAGTGGAAGAACACTCAAAAGATGGCCTGCATATCCTTCAAATACTCACACGGCACTTGGTTCATACTCGCTCGCTACTTGGAAGGAAGTTTCCGGGCATGGAAAAACCCTGCACCGGCGCAGAGGGGTTGCCGATACAGGGCCTTTTCGGGAAGGGACCGGCGGTCGCGCTGGGGGTAATCCTCGCGGATTCGCTGGCCGCCGGCCCCGTTTCAGGGAAGAGCTTCGCCGCCACGGCACCGACCGCGCACCCTACGGATAGGCACTCGTTCGCAAAAGAACGCCTGCGTAAGTCTCCAGCTCCCGCAAATCACATTACCCACCTGTGCTGGGCCGGGCACGGGTGGTACCTACTCCAAGTTTGCGCAAACCGGCACGTGCTACCTGCCGGTTGTACCCGCTTCAAGCCCTGCGTGATCCAATTCCGCGCGCTCGGTAATCCCCAACTTCGAAAATACCCGGTAGAGATGCCCCTCCACCGTGCGCTGCGAGACCGTCAAGGTCCGGGCAATCTGCGCGTTATTCAATCCCTGCCGGGCCAAACCGACGATTTCCGCTTCCCGGGCGGTCAATTCGGTCAGCGCCAGGACACGGGCGATGTACTTTCCCGGGTCCATCCCCTGTTGGTCGATCAGTTGGGCGGCCCGGCGCAGCAAGGCGCCGCAGCGCCGCTGGTCCCCGGACTGGGCGTAGCGTTCGGCCGCCCGGGCCCAGGCCTCGATCACCACCAGGTATTCTTTCTTGGCCAGGGCGTCCTGGGCCAGCTGCTCCAGCGGCTCGCCAAGCTCTGAGCCTCGCAAGTCCATCAGGCGCGCCAAAAACGCCGCTCGCGATCCCTGCTGCCCCGCAGCCAAGGCACGCAGTCTTTCACCCATCTGGGATTCGGCCAGCTCCTGGTCCCCCAGCTGCCGGGTCATGCTGAAAAGGAATTCGCGTTCCACCAGCGGGAAGCACTCCAGCGACTCACCCGGATACGGATGGCCCAGTCCCGCTGCGAAGGCCCGTGCGAAGATGCGCTGCTTCGACGACTCCTCGCCCAGTTGTCCGTTCAGCGAAATCGTACCGCTGGAACTGAAGGACTCGGGCCCGGTGACCAGGGCTTCAGGCACCGGAAAGCCCAACCGGGCCAGCAGCAGCCGGTACAGATTACTGGCCAAGGCCAGCAGTTGAGTGGTGTCCGCAATCTGCAGTTCCGTCACGGCCTCGGCCATTTTGGCCATGGCGAGCTGTACTCTGCCTTGCAGCAGGTGGCTGACGCCGTCGAGCAGCGAGATTGCCCCCTGGTAGTACTGGATGGAACGGAGCCGGGCATGGCGGTAGGAGTCGATGAATGCCGCGGCGCGCTCGTATTGTCCCAAGAACAGCAGGTTCCAGCCAATGCGGAAGAACACCCGGACCTCGTACATGGCCTGCGGGGCCGGGTTCTCCTTGAGGTCTTGCAAAGCCGGTTCCATCAGATCCAAGGCCTGCTGGCACCGGCCGGCGGACGTGTGCAGGTCGCTGAGCACCATCATGCCGATGAAGCGCACCTGCGCGGGCAGCAGCCGGTCCTCCAGGAATTCTTGCAGCTCGGAAACGCTCGGCAGTGGACCGCGGGCGGTATTGACCCTGAGCCAGAAATCCAGGACCCTGGCCCCTGCGCTATGCAGGGCCAAGAAGCTGGCTACCTCTTCTGCGTCCGCGTGCCCCAGGGCCCGATGCTTCCAATCGTCCAGGATCCGCCCCAATTCGACGCCATCGGTTCCGATATTCGTGGTGACCTCCAGCAGGTAGGCGTAGGCCTGCCCCAGCAGCGCCAGATCGGTCAGCTGATCGATCAGGCGCAGCAACAGCGCGCGCGCGGCATGGTGCCGCCCCATGCTCAGCAGCATCCGCGCTTCGAGCAGCGCTCCTTGCCCATGATGCCGGGCGAGCTTACCCAGGACGCATAGGCGCAGGGCCAACCCGAAATTCAGTTCCCGAGCGGCCTGCTCGGCCAGATCCAGGACCAACTTCATGGGCACCTGCTTACCGGTTTCCAAGGACCACAGCACCTCGCGGGCGTTTGGCTCTTTTCCCAGCGAGACCGCCGCGGTAACCCACAGGTCATGCAGCTGTGCGATGTCATGTTCGGTGGCCAAGGCGCGGACGATCCGCTGCATCAGCTTGGATTTCAAGACCATTGCCGGGCCTTGCTGCATCAGCTCACCGATTTTCAGCAGCCGTTGGTAAGGCAATCCGCACTGCTCCAGCACTTCTGGGGGCTGCGGGCCAGCCAAAGCCAACAGCAACAGCGACTGCTGCTCCTGAACGGACAGGGTCCGGGTGATTTCCCGGCCCAGCGTCAACATCGGCGTATCGATTTCCGGAAGTGCGCGGGCCACGATCCATACCGGCTCGTGGAGCCCGTGGCTCTGCAGCAACCTGTCATCGTGGAAAAGCGTGCCTTGTTCCAGGCAGGATGCAGCATAGGCTTCAACGAAGCTGGGGTTACCGCCGGTGACCACGTCGATCAGGCTCACCGTGCCCTCGGCGAGCTTGCGTCCGATCACGCCTTCGGCCACCGCGCGCACTCCTTTGCGGTCCAGGCGCTGCAGGGCCATGGTGGTGAAGGATCCCAGCTCGGCCAGCGCGCCCAGCGGGCTATCCGCTTCCAACGACCCGCTGCCCAGGGCCAGCACCTTCACCTCGGCGTTTTCCACCAGCAGAGAGAGGATAAAGCAGGACTGCGGGTCCAGGAACTGCGCATCTTCGACGACAACGATATGCGGTTCAAGCTGCCCGCGGCTGGAAAGCAGGCTCCGATTCAGTTCGCGCAGCACGCTCACCGGCTCGTCGATGCTCTCCAGGGCCCCAAGATATGGCGACAAGGCACCATGGGCAACAGTGCTCAAGGACGGCGTGCCATACAGCGTCATGACCGGCTCGCCCGCGCCCGAGGAGGCAAGCACTGCCTCCACGAGGCTTGTCTTGCCCACGCCCTGCTCGCCCAGCAGCAAGACGCCGGCGGGACCTGGCCTTTGCAGGATCTGCAGCAGCCGGTTGTATTCAGTTGGCCTGGTCTTGGTAATCAGTTGATGCTGTTTCATCGCAGCCCTGCGGTACGGCGGCTGGTGCGGTCAAGCGCAGTGAGCTCCTGGCGATTTCGGACCTGGAGCTTGGAATATACCTGGTACAGATGCCCCTCCACGGTGCGAATCGAGACGCCATTGAATTTTGCAATTTCCGAATTCGTTTTGCCAGTTATGGCCATCTTGGCGATCTGGGCCTCACGCTTGGTCAACTCGCGCATCCAGCCCGGCTGCTGTTCGATGGCTTCAAACTGCAGCTCGTCGTGCTGCTGGATCTGCGGAGCCGAGTCCCGCTTGCGGCCGTTGACTGCCCGGGCAAGCTTGCGCTGATCCCTGGCTTCCATTGATGTGACGAACTCGTTGTTCGATGGCACGGACATGAGCAAGTGCCCGGCCTCGACCATGCTGTCCAGAGCCGCTGCCAAGCGCGGCGAGTCCTTGGCCGCCGCCGCGTCTGCGAGCGCCTCCAGATTCTGTCCGACAAGGCCCTCGCAGCGTCTGGCGGCGCTGCGCAGCTGCGGCAGCACCAGCTGGTCTCCCAGCCGCGCGGCGAACCCCAAGGTCAGCGCTTCGAGCAGGGTGTGCTGGCCGCCGCGGGCACGCTGGGCGAAGGTTGCCAGCCGCAGCCTTGCAGCCTGCGGCGAGCCGAGTTCGGCCAACGCAAGGCAGGAGAAGACTTCTGCCGCCCAGGAGTAGAAGCTCAGCGGCATCTGCATCGCTCCGGGGGTCCCGTATTCAGGGCATACCAGTGCGGATGCCTCCACCCGCCTCCCGGAGCAAGCCAGCGCATAGGCAATGACCGACCCAATCAGCGCTTCGGTTCCCCGGTCTCCGGCCACTTGCATCTGGTGCAGGTTCGGTTCCAGCAGGCGCAAGGCAGCGTCGTAGTCATTGCCCAGTCCCAGCAGGATCCCCCGCATGATGTCCCCGTAGGAAATGAGCAAGGGACTGATGTACTGCCCTTCGGCCAGGCGCTGGGCGCGGGCTGATGCCGCGTTCCAGACTCCGGAGAGCAATTCGGCCTGGAGCAGCTGGAACTCTATATCTGCTGCGTCCTCGGAATGGAAATTCGAGACCGTCGGGCCGTTGAAGCGGATATTGCGCAGTTCCCCGTCCACGTAACTGACCAGCTTCATGGCATCGGCCTGTCGCGACTGCGCCGCCCAGCTGGCAGCTTGCAACGACAGGGACCGCAGGTGCAATGACTCGCTCATCCAGCCTGACGAAGACAGCAGTGACTCGCTGCTGCCGGCGATGCTCGTTTCTTTGGTCATCTCGGTGCTGAATAAGGTCGCGAACGTGCTGAGCAGTTCCAGTTCCTGGAATGCGGTATCCAGGGATTCGCGCGGACCGGACTCCCTGGCGGCCTGGGCCAGTCCCGCCCTGGCCAGGTCGATTGCTTCGAGTCCGTTGGACAGCTGGCCGAGCATGGCCTGCGCGCGCACGTGCATCTCCACGATGGCCACCCGGGTGCGCGGGTCAGTTGGCCAGCATTCGGCGTGATAGCCCTGCTGCTGGAAGTCTTCTGCCACCCTGAGCTGCGATTCGTAGTCGCCAAGGTCGTTCAGGGATTTCAGTTGCGCAAGGATCCGGGCAGCCAATGGGTCCTTGTGCAGCTTGGCCAGCAGTTCCACACCGTGAGGGTGGGCCTGGTTGCTGGATTCGGCGCGCACGAGCAGGGACAGCAGCGGATTGGATATGCCTACCTTGTAGGCGGCGCCGGGCAGGTACTTGGCCTGGCCACGGTTCAGCAAGCCGTCAAGCTCGCAGGTCAGGCCCGAACGCCGGATGCGGTTGAGTTCCACCGGCCCGCCCAGTGCCAGGGCCCCGAGCAGTTCGCGTTCACCGTCATCGAGCCCATGGACCAGCGAAGCGTGCAGGGCCTGCATCGCTGGCCCGGAATCGAGCGCGTTCATCCGCAAGGCCCAGGTACCGTTGCGCTGCAGCAGCTGGCCGTCTTCGCGCCAGCTGTGCATCAGCTTGAGCATCAGCGAGCGGTTGCCCCCGGCCAAGTAGCACAGGGTTGCCGAGGCGTAGGCGGAGACCCGCCCTTCCAATTCCTGCTGGACGAAAGCGTGCGTTTCCATGCTGCCCATGCGCTCGACGCGCTGGTGCGCCAGCCGGCCCGAACGGTACAAGGCGAACAGGTCCCCAGGAAGATCCTGCACGTGTTCGCAGATCACGAAAAGCTTGATCTTGCCCATCGTGGCCAGCTGGGCGAGCAAGGAGCTGGATTGCTCGTCGATCAATTCAGGCCGCCCGAGCACCACCATTGACGGGCGCTGGTCGGTGCACAGCACCCGGCCCAGCTGGTGGATCAGCTCATGACGGCTCGAAGCTCCGGCCACGTCGACTTGGGCAAGCAGGAATGAAAGCACACCGAAAGGCACTTTCGTGCCGAAGTTGCTTCCGTTCAGCCGGATCAGCTTCGGCGGCTCGGCCATCTGGCCCAAGTCGGTTTCCAGCTGCGCCCTTCGACCGCTGCCCGGTGGTCCGGAGACCACAGCTCCGGCGCAATGCGGGTCGTTCAGGACCCTGCCCAAAATGCCTTGCGAAATCCGCGAAAGTTTCGAAGTTGTCTTGCTATCTCCCCGCTGCGATCGAGCATTGCGAGTGCCCGCCAGCGAGAGAATTCGTGAATATTCCATTATTCAAACCGCCCCAATCGGTTCGTTCCCCCAAATTAACCGTGAAAGAATCTGTCAGGACTCTTCCTCGTGTTTCCCCATCCTAGGACTTAAAGGCAGCGAGAACACTGGGTTCGGCAGGATAAATGAAGCTCAGTCACTTTTTCTTCTTTTCCCAGTGATTGCACAGCACTTCGCCTTCACTCGGGAACAACGAGTTAGTGCCCATGACTTTTCTAGTTGACTTGGAATAACTCGCACCTTGGGAAGGATTGCCGAGCCTGGATGAGGGGTTCTGGCCGTTCACCTGCCATTCACTGGGACCACACCCGATTTTTACCTACCCGGTTTTTATGGCGTTACGCGATTCTGGCCAAGGAACTGATCCAGCAAGTCGGTTAACGGCTTCGGCGCGAAGCCGGTCGCTTGCAATTTTGCGGTGTCCAGCGTGCTGTTCGCCGGCCGGGGTGCCAACTGCGGCCGGCCCAAGGCATACTCCCGGGTGGAAACCGGCTGCACGGAATCCGGGTCATGGCCGCACAAGGCGAAGACCTCGCGGGCAACCTGGTACCAGCTGGCGGGTTCGCCGCCACCCTGCAGGTGATAGGTCCCCGGGGCGCTGCCGGCATCAATCAAATGCATGATGCCGCGGGCCAGCTCGCTGGCGAAGGTCAACCGGCCAATTTGGTCATCGACCACCCTGGGCGCGATTCCCTGCTCGGCGAGCCGGCGCATGGTGGACACGAAATTGTTGCCCTGCCCGATAACCCAGCTGGTGCGCACCACATAGTTTCTGGTGTGGGCCAGCACGGCCTGCTCGCCGGCGGCCTTGCTTTGGCCGTAGACTCCGAGCGGCGCGATCGGATGCAACTCATCAACCTCGCGTTGCGCGCCATCGAACACATAGTCGGTGGACACATGCACCAGCGGCACCCCCCGCTCGGCGCATCGTGACGCCAGCTGGCGCACGGCCACGGCATTGACCTGCCACGCTTCGGCACTGCCCGCAGGGGTTTGCGCCCGGTCCACTGAGGTCATCGCCGCCGCGTTGACCACGTGGCTGCAATTTGCAAGGTCCAGCGATGCCGCGAAGCCCGGGGACTGCAAGTCGGTCTGGGCGCGGGTATACAAAGCGATCCGTTCATCTGACTTCGCCAGCTGGGCGAAGGCACGTCCGAGCTGACCGTTCCCGCCGAGCACCGCAATTTTCTTGGGCTGCACTGGTTTCGCCTGCGCCAGCGGTGGGTGCTCCTTGTCCGCCTGTGAAACTATGGCCTCATCCAAGCTGATGGGCCAGGGGATGTCCAAATCCGGGTCGGCCAGATTGACGTAGCTGTATTCCAACCGGGCTGGCTCGGTCCAGTGCTCGGTGACCAGGTAGGAGTACACGGTATTCGAGGCCAAGGTCTGGAAGGCGTTGGCCACCCCGCGGGGCACGAAGACCGCTTGGCCTTCGCCCACCTGAGCGGTGAACAGCCTGCCGAAACCGTGCCCGGGACGCAGGTCCACCCAGGCGCCGAAGATCTCCCCAGACAGCATCGAAATGTATTTGTCCCATGGCTCGGCGTGCAATCCGCGAGTGGTCCCGCGCTGGCCATTGAAGGAGACATTGTTCTGCACCGGACGGAAGTCCGGCAAACCCGCAGCCACCATTTTCTCCCGCTGCCAGTTCTCCTTGAACCAGCCGCGCTCATCGCGGTGCACCGGCAGGCTGACCACTTTGAGTCCCTGAATCGGGCTGTCCTCTACCCGTAGCTGTGCCGCGCCGCCCATCAGCTGGCAACCTTGAACGCATCGGCCTGCTGCGCATAGCGCTGCTCGGTCTGTGCCTTGGCCGGCTCCCACCAGGAGCGGTGCTGACGGTACCAGCCAATGGCCTGCTCCAGGCCCTGCACCAGGTCGGTGTACCGCGGCTGCCAGCCAAGCTCGGTGCGCAGCACCGTGGAATCGATGGCATAGCGCAGGTCATGGCCGGCCCGGTCGGCCACCGCATCGAAGTCATCGGCTTTCCTGCCCATCAGCTCCAGAATCAGTGCGAGCACTTCGCGGTTGCTTTTCTCCCCGTCCGCACCAATCAAATAGGTCCGCCCGGTCTGGCCCGCTTCCAGGATGAGCTGCACCGCCGAGGAGTGGTCGCTGGCGTGGATCCAGTCGCGCACATTTGCCCCATTGCCGTAGAGCTTGGGCCGCAATCCCCCCAGGACGTTGGTGATCTGCCGCGGGATGAACTTCTCCACATGCTGGTACGGACCGTAGTTGTTCGAGCAGTTGGACAGCGTCGCCTCGATCCCGAAGGAACGGACCCAGGCCTTGACCAGAAGGTCGCTGGAGGCTTTGGTAGCCGAATAAGGGCTGGATGGCTTGTAGGGCGTAGTTTCGGTGAAGCGCTGCGGATCATCGAGTTCCAGGTCCCCATAGACCTCGTCGGTGGAAATATGGTGCAGGCGCACACCGTGGTTACGCACGGCTTCCAGGAGTTCGAAAGTTCCCAAGACATTGGAATTCACGAAGCTGCGCGGGTCATGCAAGGAATTATCGTTGTGCGTCTCTGCCGCGAAGTGGACCACAGCATCATGCTGCGGCACCAGTTCGTTGACCAACACGTAGTCGCAGATGTCGCCAACAACAAGGTTGACGCGTTTGCTGTCCAAGCCTTCCAGCGACTGCCGGTTGGCGGCGTAGGTCATCTTATCCAATACGGTGATTTCACTGTCGGAATGCGCAATCATATGGTGCACGAAATTTGCCCCAATGAATCCTGCTCCCCCAGTTACAAGGATTCTTTTCATCTCACCAATGTAGCCAGTGGGCACCGCGGCCAAGCAGCTTCCTAGCAATTCTCGAGTATGACTACTCTGACAAGATCGCTGCCCGCTTCATTAGGCTCGATAGCCATGAGGGGAATAATTCTAGCTGGGGGAACCGGGTCTCGTTTGCACCCGATCACGCGAGGCATCTCAAAGCAATTGGTGCCTGTCTTCGACAAGCCGATGATCTACTATCCGCTGACCACCCTGATGCTCGCTGGAATCAGGGACATCCTGGTCATCACGACGCCGCAGGATGAGGGGCAGTTCAAGTCCTTGCTCGGCGATGGCTCGCAGTTCGGCATCAATCTGTCCTATGCCGTGCAAGCCCGGCCTGAAGGCCTGGCCCAAGCGTTCATACTTGGCGCCGAGCACATCGGAGGGGAATCCGTGGCGCTGGTGCTGGGTGACAACATCTTCCATGGACCGGGCTTCGGCACCCAGTTGGGAAGCTACGCCGACCAGACCGGCGCGACGATCTTCGGCTACTGGGTCAAGGATCCCAGGTCCTACGGCGTCGTCGAGTTCGATAGCTCCGGAAGGGCCGTATCGCTGGAAGAGAAGCCGCTGGACCCGAAAAGCCACTACGCTGTTCCGGGATTGTACTTCTACGACAATTCCGTGGTTGGCAAAGCCCGGACATTGCAGCCTTCGGCCCGTGGAGAGCTTGAGATCACCGACATCAACCGCTTGTACCTCGAAGAGGGCAACCTCAACGTCACGGTGCTGGCCCGCGGAACTGCGTGGCTTGATACCGGAACCTTCGATTCGCTCAACGACGCCTCCAACTTCGTGCGCACTGTCGAAGCGCGGCAGGGTTTGAAGATCGGTTCTCCCGAGGAAGTTGCATGGCGCCAGGGGTTCATCTGCGATGACCAGTTGCGCACTTTGGGCCGGGAGCTGGGCAAGAGCGGGTATGGCGATTACTTGCTTCAGCTGGCAGAAAACAGTTTCGTCGATCCCCATCATTCAACGCGTCCTGCCGCTATGCCGGCTATCAGCTGATATTCGAGGGCTTCGCGGCTTCCGGACGCCGTTGGCACCCGGAAGCAGTGCGCTGGCTAGCGCGTCGAGCGCAGCGAGAAGAACAGGAAGCTCAAGAACGCGTCGCGTTCACGCAAGGCTTCTGGAATCACGCCTTCGGGCGCATCCTTGGCATACGGCGGCTCCCAAACACGCTCCACCGCGAACCCTGCGGAGATCAGTGCCTTCATAGTTTCATGCAAAGGCCGATGCCAATAGGTCAGTTCGGCAGGCTTCCCCTTGAAAGTCACTTCGTCGGTGTACTGGGTGAGCTGGAAGTAGTCCTTGCCTCGGTGGTTGAACGGGTAGAGAATCGGATGGTTCACCGACATGATGAGCCGGCCGCCGGGCTTGAGGACCCGGCGGACTTCCTCCAGTGCGTAGTCCCAGTCCGGCAAATAGTGGAACACCAAGGAAGCAATGGCATCGTCAAAACTGTTGTCGGCATACGGGAGCTTCTCCCCCAATGTCGCCACTTTCAGGTCGGCATCTTCGCCCAGCCGCTGGCGTGCCAGGTCCACCATGGCCCGGCTGGTGTCGAAGCCCGAGACGCTCGCTCCACGGCTCATGAGCTGTTCCGACAGCGGGCCGGCGCCGCAGCCGATATCCAGGATGTTCCGGCCGGCAACGTCTCCTGCCAGTTCCAAGGTGGCCGGCCGCTCATAGTAGGCGTTCAGCATGCTGAATTCGTTCTCGTCAGCGTAGTCCTGGGCGAAATCGTCGTAGTTGCTTTCCTGTGGCACGGGCGCGCTCCTTTGCATGGTTTTGCCCGAGCCTAGCAAAGGCTTCAACTAATCATTGGGAAAACACTCGACTGATCGAGTAACGCTTTGACTGCAATAGCCGCAATCGATCACAATCGCGTCCAGCCATAGTTTCTATTCCCAGTCCAGATTAGAATCAGCACATGGGACCGATCAGTGCCCATGCTCGTTCGACTTTCCATGGGGAGAAATTGAATAAATTAGTTCAGCGTTCACTCGCTGTCATCGCTTCGGGAGCACTTGCATTCTCCGGTGTCTCCGCGGCCTCGGCCGCTCCGTTGCCCACCAGCATTTCATCTGCCAGCATCGTTGCTGCGAAGAAAAAGGCTCCTGCGGTAACGATCAAGAAAATTGGCACGAAGACTGTCAAGGGTTCAGCCAAGGCAACCATCAAGCCTAGCTATTCCAAGGCAAAGAACGTGAAGATCAAGTCGGCGTTGCTGAAGGTGGTCAAGGGCAAGAAGACCGTCGCCAGCAAGAAGAAGTCCGTCAAGCTCGCAGCGGGCACCTACAAGGTCACCACCACGGTCAAGTACCAGCTCAAGGGCAAGACCTCGACCATTCAGAAGACGCAGACCTTGCTGGTGAAGAAGGCGGCCGCCAAGCGTTCCGTGAAGATGAGCGGGAAGGCGAAGAACTGCCCTGCAGGCTACCCGGTGAAGGGCAACCGCACCGGCAGCCAGAAGGAGTGGAAGTACCATGTCAAGGGACAGCGCTTCTACAACATCACGAAGCCAGAAGAATGCTTCAAGACTGCAGCTGATGCGCGCAAGGCCGGCTACCGGGCTTCGAAGCTCTAAACCTGCCTGGCTGGTATCCGACCCAGCAAACTAAAAAATCGACCTCGGTTGCTTCCCATATGGGAAGCAACCGAGGTCGATTTATTTGAAATGCAATGGAGCCAAGTGCGAGGGAAGAATCTAGTTCCGCCAGCTCCTACTTCTCAATGGCTTCTGGAGAATCCTTCGCGGACTCCCCACTGCGGCTTTTCTTGATATTCTCGGCAAATGAAGTTGCTACGTCCTCGGCTTTGTCCAAGGCACGGTTCTTCGTCTCGTCCCCAAACTGCTTGATTGCGCTCAAGCCATCAGCGCCTGCATCAGTCACCTTGTCCCGAACCTCGGAGACAGCCTTGAGCCACTTCTTTGACTCCAGTGCCCCGTAGGCGCTCTCGATTCCCAATCGGCTTTGGAATTCCACTAGATCATTCGAGACGGCATTCGTCGCCTTCACGACTTCGCTCGATGACTTCGGATGCAGCAGCACCTTTGAATTCGCCAGTCCGGCGACGACAGCGATTCGCTCAAGAAGCTGCTCGGTCACCTTCGTAATGTGTGCGATTCTGCGTTCGCGCGCGATCTGCAGCGCGATTCGATGATTCTCCAGTTCGTCAGGAGACCCGTTGAGCACACGGTCCAGTTCCAGAACAGACATGCCGTCTTCGAGTTGGAAGCAACGTGCCAGTACTGCCAACCACTGGGTGGCCTTTGATTCGATCTCGCGGGTGATCTTGGCCAGTTCACCCATCTTCGTTTTGTCTTCCAGCTTTTCAGCTAATCCTGCCAAGGCCCGCAGCGCATAGGACTGGGTCGTTGCGATGGTCTTGGCATTCGAATTAACCTTTGACCATGTCGTCTCGCCGATATGCCCCACTTGGTCGCGCACGACCATGGCATCATCGATGAGCATTCCAACACCATCAAGATCCGCTAGGACCGCGTCATTCTGCGCACGGAGGATATCGTCAATTTTCTCGTCGATCACCTTCAAGTAATCGGTGATCTCATCCATGCTCTGCTGCATCGCGTATTGGGCTATAATCCCACCCACGCCTGCCAGAACAGCCGGGTTTGAAAGCATCGCCGTTGGGCTGGTGACGATTTCAAGCAAATTGCTGATCTTGCCATCTTTCATGACGACTGCACGCGCCAGGCCGTTCTCCGATCCAGCCATCAGGTTCTTGGCATTGAAGATCCGTGCTGAGTCTTCCGAGAGCTTGATCCAGCGTCCGGACGTCTGCGCAATCCCGCTACCGGCTTGCATCGCGGTTGCACTGAGGCCAGCTGCTTTGCTTACGCGTTCCAAGGGCAGTTCCTTGGAAATCAAGCCGACGGATTCCACGAATTTGTCAACGGCGCTGCGTTCGCCAAGGACTGCCACGCCATTTCCATCAGAAACGATCTCAATATCTTCGCTAGCCACTTTTGCTCCTTGAACTATCAGCTATTGAACAGCGGCGGCGGCATTGTTCGTTCTGCTCTCGCCCGGAACAATTCTTACACTAAAAGATTGAATACTAAAGTTCCTTCAGGCCGCGGCACTTCAGCACACAGCAGGAGTGCAGCTCCCTTTTCGATGCGCTCATCGCAGAATAGACGCAACATGCATTTAAACGAAAACCGCTGGCTCTAAACGATATTCCTATCGTTCAGAGCCAGCGGTTTTCAGCTTATGAAGCTAGTTGTCACCTCGCAATTAGCGGGCTACCGAACCATCTACGTAGTCATCCGAGGATGCATCCGAGATCCAGGAGAACAGCGAGCGCAGTTCGCGACCGGTGGTCTCGATTGGGTGCGCTTCGCCCTTGGCACGCAGTTCCTTGAACTCCGGAGCGCCAGCCTTCTGGTCTTCCATGAAGCGGTTGGCGAAAGCACCGGACTGGATATCAGCCAGCACAGCCTTCATGTTTTCCTTCACCTCTGGGGTGATCACGCGTGGGCCGGAGACGTAGTCGCCGTACTCAGCGGTGTCGGAGATCGACCAGCGCTGCTTGGCGATGCCGCCTTCCCACATCAGGTCGACGATCAGCTTCAGCTCGTGCAGCACCTCGAAGTAGGCGATTTCCGGCTTGTAGCCAGCTTCGGTCAGGACCTCGAAGCCGTACTGGACCAGCTGGGAGGTGCCACCGCACAGCACAGCCTGCTCGCCGAACAGGTCGGTTTCGGTCTCTTCGGTGAAGGTGGTCTCGATAACGCCGGCACGGGTGCCGCCGATGCCTGCAGCGTAGGACAGTGCCAGTTCCTTGGCGCCGCCGGTGAAGTTCTGCTCCACGGCGATCAGGTCAGGGATGCCACGGCCGGCTTCGAATTCGCGGCGCACGGTGTGCCCTGGTGCCTTGGGAGCAACCAGTGCAACGTCGACGTTGGCTGGTGGCTGGATGAAGCCGAAGCGGATGTTGAAGCCGTGGCCGAAGAACAGCGCGTTGCCCTCTTCGAGGTGCTCGGCGATCGACTCGGTGTAGACCTGGGCCTGGACCTGGTCCGGGGTCAGGATCATGATGACATCTGCCCAAGCCGCTGCTTCGGCAACCGTAGCTACCTTCAGGCCTTCGGCCTCGGCCTTGGCACGGGACTTGGAGCCCTCAGCCAGGCCGACGATAACCTCGACGCCCGAGTCGCGCAGGCTCAATGCGTGGGCGTGGCCCTGGGAGCCGTAGCCAATGACAGCTACCTTCTTGCCCTGGATGATCGAGAGGTCTGCGTCGTCTTCGTAGTACAGATCAGCCACTGTAATTCTCCTTATTTGTGCTTCTGGTAAAGAAGTCTTGTGCTTAGGCACTGTTGCTTTCTTCTAAGCTAGGTGCCAAATACCTAAATTTGTAGTTCGTGTCTCTTGAAGTCGTTGTGCGCTTAGGCGGATAGCGTCTTCAGGGCACGGTCGCTCATCGACTTTGTTCCGCGTCCCACGGCCAGCGTTCCGGCCTGGACGATCTCGCGGATGCCGAATGGCTCAAGTACTGCCAGCAGTGCTTCGATCTTCGCCGCATTGCCGGTGGCCTCAACGACCAGCGAGTCCGTGGATACGTCGATCACCGATGCGCGGAACAGCTCCGCGGCCTGTGTGACCTGCAGTCGCGTCGCCGCATCGGCGCGCACCTTGATCATGATGTGGTCGCGCTGCACCGAGGTTTCCGGCAGCAGTTCCACGATCTTGATGACGTTGACCAGCTTGTTCAGCTGCTTGGTGACCTGCTCCAGGGAATCCCCTTCGGCGTCCACCACCACGGTCATGCGGCTGATGCCGGCAATTTCCGTGGGGCCTACGGCCAGCGAGTGAATGTTGAAGGCACGGCGGGCGAAGAGGCTGGCGACGCGGGTGAGCACGCCGGGAACGTCTTCAACCAGTACCGAAAGCGTATGCTTTGCCATGTCCTAGTCCTCCTCTTCCCATTCAGGGGTCATGCCGCGGGCAATCTGGATCTGGTCGTTGCTGACTCCCGATGGGACCATTGGCCACACCATGGAGTCGGCCGAGACCACGAAGTCGATGACTACCGGACGGTCATTGATTTCCAATGCCTTCTGGATGGTCGCATCGATATCCTCGTCGCGTTCGCAGCGCAGGCCCACGCAGCCGTAGGCGTCGGCCAGCTTCACGAAGTCCGGAATCCGGGCGGTTCCGTGGCCGGTGTTCAAATCGGTGTTGGAGTAGCGGCCATCGTAGAACAGGGTCTGCCACTGGCGGACCATGCCCAGCGACGAGTTGTTGATGATGGCAACCTTGATGGGGATCCGGTTGATCACGCAGGTAGCCAGTTCCTGGTTGGTCATCTGGAAGCAGCCATCTCCGTCAATGGCCCAGACCACGCGGTCCGGCTGCGCCACCTTGGCGCCCATGGCGGCAGGCACCGAGTAGCCCATGGTGCCCAGGCCGGCGGAGTTCAGCCACGAGCGCGGGCGCTCGTACTTGACGAACTGCGCTGCCCACATCTGGTGCTGGCCCACGCCTGCCACGTAGACGCCTTCCGGACCGGTCAGCTCGCCGATGCGCCCGATAACATTCTGCGGAGCAGAGAGGCCGTCGTGGGTTTCGGTGTAGCCGATCGGGTAGGTTTCGCGCAGGCGGTTGAGCAGTCCCCACCAGCCGGCCAGGTCCTGCTGGGCTTCGTTCTCGAAGCGCGAGGCGCAGGCCTCGTGCAGCTGCGGGATGATTTCATCCAGCGAGCCGACGATCGGCACATCGGCCACGCGGTTCTTGGAGATTTCCGCAGGATCGATATCGGCGTGGATCACCTTCGCGTTCGGCGCGAAGGTGGAGAGCACGCCGGTGACGCGGTCATCGAAGCGGGCGCCGAGGGTAATGAGCAAATCCGACTGCTGCAGTGCCGTGACCGCCGAGACGGCACCGTGCATGCCTGGCATGCCCACGTGCTGTTCATGCGAGTCCGGGAAGGCACCGCGTGCGGTCAGCGTAGTGACCACCGGAGCGTTGATGAATTCCGCGAATTCCTTCAGCTGCTCATGGGCGTTGGCCTTGATCACGCCACCGCCAACATACAGCACCGGGCGGGTTGCCGAAGCGATGAGCTTGGCGGCTTCGCGCAGCTGCTTGTTGTGTCCGCGGGTGACCACGCGGTAGCCCGGCAGGTCGACCTTTGGCGGCCATGAGAAGGTCATGTCGCTCTGCTGGGCATCCTTGGTGATATCCACCAGCACCGGACCGGGACGGCCGGTCTGCGCCAGGTAGAACGCGCTGGCCAGCGTGCGCGGAATGTCTTCCGCGTTGGTGACCAGGAAAGCGTGCTTGGTAATCGGCATCGTGATGCCGACAATGTCTGCTTCCTGGAATGCGTCAGAGCCAATGAAAGCGCTATTGACCTGACCGGTGATTGCCACCATTGGTACCGAGTCCATATTGGCATCGGCCAGTGCGGTGACGAGGTTGGTTGCGCCTGGTCCGGAAGTAGCGATGCATACGCCCACTTCCCCGCTCACCATGGCGTAACCCTGTGCGGCATGGCCGGCACCCTGTTCGTGGCGGACCAAGATGTGGTTAATCTTGGTCGAATCCATCAGTGGATCATAGGTGGGAAGGATGGCCCCACCTGGTAATCCGAAGACGTCTTTGACGCCCAGTTCTTCCAGCGAGCGGACGATGGCTTGTGAGCCCGTCATCTGTGTGGGAGCAACGATATTATTCGGACCCTGTACCGGGTTCGAAGCCTCCACGACGGAAGAGACAGCGGCGGCGGCATCCTTGGTTCGATTGATTGACTTCGCAACCGACGCCGGATTGGCGGGTGTTGAGTTGCTCATCGGGATCCTTTCCATATCTATCTCTTCGTTTGCGCATAAAAAACGCCCCGCGGCCGTCACTACTGACGAAAGGGGGCTTGCGCGTTACCGACGTACTGTCCGTGGTGTTGGACAGTGTCTCAGGCTCCGCGCCTGATAACTAGTAGTACATCGGTGTTTGTTTGCATGCCTCTAGTTTTCTCCACCTCACGGCAAAGAGCAACTAGACACCCTGTTTATCTCATTATATGAGACGGATGTCCAAACCTTGGACGCGACACCGCGAACAAGACTTGGTTATTTCGCTTCCCAGGCACCAACAGCGCCTGTCGAAACGGGATTAGCTGGAGACAAGCACCAGCTGCCTTGGACGCGCATCGCTCGCGCTGCGCACCCCTTGCTCCAAGGAAGCCACCTGCCAGGCAGTTGGTTTCGCTTGCAGCGTTGAGCCGGGAAAGGCATGAGTTCCGTCGATGGCCACACGGGCGCATGGCTTGACGACTCAATTAGCATCCTGGCTCATTAATCCCATTCTAGAAGTCAATATGACCAATCAGATAACCCATGACGTGCCGATGACACATTTCGATAAATGTTGCGACTGGTCAAATTGTCCAAAGTTATCGGTAGAGTATTGGTTATGGACAAGCGCCCAGACGAAAATCCAACCCAGCAGGTAAAGGCCCGCCTCCATGAGGCCTTCGACTCGCAGATCCCCAACTTCGCCAGCTACAATCTCGTGGCGGGCACCGGCATCGCCGGCTCCGGAGGGCTCAAGGTCATTGGATATCGGCGCCAACCAGCGGAACTGATTATTGCGCCAGTGAATGCCAGCAGCTTGGAAGCATCCGAGGATGCGATCAACATCAACAATACGAATGTGAACCAGCTCGCCGAGCTCAGCGATGGCGGCTACGAAATCGCGATCTCTTCGGGCCGGGTGTTCCGCTTCAGCATTCCCGAAGCGCCGAGCATCGACTTGCATGTCGATGATGCCATCAGCATTGGTGCCACCATTGACCAGAAATCAGATGCAGAGGACTTCGCTGATTTCATGGACCACTTCATGAACACCATCGAAGGCACCGAGAACTTCGTATAACCAGCAAGAGAATTCGCCATAGCAAAGGCCATCCCGCCAGCTAGCTCCATTACGAGCTACGCGGCGAGATGGCCTTTTCGCTTACAAAGCCCCGGGATGATTCCCGCGGTAGTCGGAGGCGAGCAGCTGCCCTTCGACGGTGAGGATCTCAACCCGGTCCAACTCGATTGATTCGTAGCCGACGGAGGTCATGACCCGCTCGGCATAGCCGGCAGCACTGCCCTCCGCGATCCAATCACTGCCCTCCACCACAATGGCGAGCACGCCCTGGACCGGAGAGAGCCACCCCACGGTGGCGTACTGGATGGAATCCTGGGCGAATGAATGGAAGCCTGCGGCGCCCTGGCCATTGAGGTACTGGAAGATCTTCTGATCCGCCCATTCCTGGCGCCCTTCGACTTCCTGGAGGTTGTCGGCATACTTCGGCAAGGCCGCGATCTGCTGGCTCACGCTAGGAGTTTGCGCGGATGCTTCGAACTGGAGCGGGGCACAGCTGGCCAGGGACGAAGCCAGCACCAGGCCACCGGCGACCACACTGGCCCTGCGTAACGCATGGATGGCCGCGCCGTGCCGCTGGATACCGGCAGAAATTACTTGAAGCACCATGCAATCGAGCATAGCCAATGACCCGGACAATTCCACAGGAATCACCCTGCACGGATTCCACGCCGGCGGCGGGCCCGGAATCAGCCTTGCTCGACCTGGTACAGGGACATCCCTGCAGCCTGCATCACCAGCCACGGGCTGAAGGCCCAGGGGGTGGCGCGCAGGGCTTCACCGAGTTGTGCCGGATCCACCCAGCAGTAGTCCATGACTTCGTCCGGGTTAGCGGAGATCTCGCTGCCGATTATCGCGGTGAAGACCGGGCAGATTTCGTTTTCCACAATGCCCGAGGCATCCACGGCGCGATAGCGGAAGTCCGGCAGCGCCGATTCGATGCGGCTGACCTTGAAGCCGAGCTCATGGGCCGCGTGGCGCGTAATGGCTTCTTCGAAGCTCTCGCCGGGCTGGGGATGCCCGCAGAAGGAGTTCGTCCAGACCCCTGGCCAGGTCACCTTGGACAGGGCACGACGCGTCACCAGCACCTGGCCAGCTTGATTCTGCACATGGCAGGAGAATGCCTGGTGCAGCACGGTATCCGTGGTGTGAACCAATTCTTTCGGGTGCGTGCCAATAGGCTGGCCTTGATCCGAAAGCAAAATGACGTCCATTGAAATCCTTGAATCCCCATCCGGGTCTAGTAGGTGAAAAGTGCCGAAAAGATCAGGAGCATGGTCAGCAGGAAACCGCACAGGTAGTTGATCCACAAGAATCTCTTCCATCCTCGATTAACCGTACCCGAGCTTGCATCGCTGATTCCAAGATGGGGTAGGACGTTGAGCACATAGGCCAGGGCCAGCACCGCCGCCCAGCGGCCAAGGCCCGACAGGCCCACCGCCACGAGCGCTCCGGCCAGCAGGTAGGCGGCCAAGACCAGGTAGATGGTCGTGCGGGCCGACAAGGCGGTGGCGATCGAGGAGAGCCCGCCTTGGCGATCGGGAACAATATCCTGGATTGCGCCCAGGGCATGGCTGGCCATCCCCCAGAGCAGGAACGCGCCGAAGACCAGCCACTGTTCGGCCTGCACGCTGGCGCCAGCCAGCACCCACCCGTAGACCGCCGGAGAGACGAAGTGCACCGCGCTGGTCAGCGAGTCCAGCCCGGGCCTTTCCTTGAAACGCAGCCGCGGTGCGGAGTAGGCCAGCACCGCAAGGATGGACACGGCCAGAACGAGGTTGGCTGCGCCATCCCCGGCCGCCACGAGCACCGCGAGGAACGGCGCGGCGCACAGGACGCAGGCGACGAGCAGCGCCTTATGGCTCTGCCTGGACAGCAGCGCCCCCTCGATTCCTCCCTTGCGCGGATTGCGCAGGTCCGACTCGTAGTCGAAGACATCGTTCACGCCGTACATCAGCAGGTTGTAGGGGAAGAGGAAGAACACCGTGCCCAGGACCAAACGCCAATCGATCCCGCCGCCGGCCAGCAGATAGGCGGCGGCAAACGGGTAGGCGGTATTCACCCAGGAGATGGGGCGTGAGCTCAATACGATTCCGCGGATCATGAAGCGTCCTTTCTGTGGCTGCGGGCACCGAGCAGCCACCACAGCCCGGGAACCAGGAAGACCGCGCAGGCGGCGTAGAAGAAGTCTTCAATCGGGGCCAGGCCCAGATGCACCCCGGACAGCGTCCCGCTGCCGTAGCCGAACAGCCCGGCGTAGATCATCAGGTTGTCGAAGATCGCGGTGAGCACGAGCATCAAGGCCATGGCAGCGCCCAGCGGCTTGGCGACCGAGCGCAGGCGCTGCTTGCTGGCGGCCAGACCGGCGGCAAAGACGGCCATGGCCGCAAATAGGAAGCAGAAGCTCAATTCAAGGAACATGGTTCTCCCCTAACGTGCGCTTGGGTGCTTTCTGGTTCCGGTTGCGCAGCATTCCGGCCAGCACTGGCAGCCCGGTGAAGGCAATCATGGCGCAATAGCACAAGAAGACCAGGAAGAAGACTTCTTCCACAGGGAACTGCTCGCCCACCATGATTCCGGTCATGAGCTCTGATTCCTTGTGCAGGAAGATGCCCTGCCTGATGGCCAGCACATCCCAGAGCACGAAGAATCCGGTGCCCAGCCCCAGGGCCAGGATCCCGCGCACCGGGTGGCGGAAGATGAAGAGCTTTCCCTTCGCGTCCAGCAGCCCCATGCAGGCCAGCAGTGCCAGCAAGATGCCCAGGTAGATCATGCTCCTGCCTCCTGCCGCACCGTGGCCGCGAAGTTTTCGTCCATGGGCCCCGCGGCCTTGATCCCGAGCACCGCTTTGGCAGCCAGTTCCCCGCTGATCAGGCACATCGGCACGCCGATTCCAGGGCGCACGGTGCTGCCGGCATAGTGCAGCCCGCCCACCTTGGCGCTGCGGTTGCCCGGACGCAGCATGGCGCTTTGCCCCAGGGTATGGGCCAGGCCCAGCGCACCGCCTTTGAAGGCGCCGTACTGCTGGAGGAAGTCCCCCGGGCCGATGCTCTGGCGCACTACGATCCGCTCGCGAAGATCCTTGATGCCAGCCCATGCGGCCAGCTGGTCGATGGCCGCGTCGGCCACCGCTTCCACCGCGGCATCTCCTGCCCCATCGGCTGCGCCGATCCCCCATTCGGGCATGGCCGGAGCCGGAACCAGGATGAACAGGTTCTCGCAGCCTTCCGGGGCCACCGAGGGGTCGGTGGCACTGGGCTTGCAGACATAGATGCTGGTTTCCGCCTCCAGCATCCGCCCTTGGCGAATCCGCGAGAAATTCTCTTTCCAATCGGTGGTGAACAGCAAGTTGTGGTGCTCCAGCTGCGGCAGCTTGCCGCTGATGCCCAGGCAGAGCAGCACCGCGCTGGGGCCGGGGTCTTTGCGCTGGAAGCTCTTGGCGGTATGGGTCTGCAGCTCCTCGGGCAGCAAATGGCCTTCCAGGTGGCGCACATCGGCGGCTGCGATCACATGGGTCGCCGGGGTGCGCTGCTGCCTGCCGTGCGCGTCGATCCAGCGCACCGCGCTGACCCGTGGATTTTTTCCTGCGCTGGTTTCAATGGCCGTTGCGGTGGCGCCCAAATGGATGGCCGCGCCGTGTTTCCGTGCCAGTTCGGCCATGGCATCGGCAACGGCAGCGAAGCCTCCCATCGGGTATTTCACCCCGTCGGTGAGGTCCAGGTGGCTCATCAGCTGGTAGAGCGCAGGGGTGCGGCTCGGGCTGGAGCCCAGGAACACCGCCGGGTATCCGAGCAGCTGGCGGATCTCGTTGCTCGAAAAGCGCCGGGCGACATGGCTTTCCAGGCTGGAGGCCAGCAGCTGGGCCAGTTGCGGGGTCCGGCGCAGGATCCTTGGGTGCAGCAGGGAGGTGAGCGAACTGAAATCGTCATAGAGGAAATGCTCCAAGGCCAATTCATACCCCTCCTTCGCTGTGCGCAGGTACCGCTCCAAGGCTGGGCCGCTGCCCGGTTCCAGGGCTTCGAAGAGTCCGCTGGTCGCAGCGCCGGTTCCGACATCCACCGGTTCTTCGCGGTCCTGGAAGAAGGTGCGGTAGCCGGTGGCCAGTTCGCGCAACTCCAGCTGTTCGCTGGCGCTGGTGCCCATGAGCTTGAACCAGTGCTCGAAGACCTCGGGCATCAGGTACCAGGAGGGGCCGGTGTCGAAGCGGAACCCGTCGCGCTCCAGGCGTCCGGAGCGACCGCCTGGATGCGGCTGCTGCTCGATCAAGGTGACCTTGCAGCCCCGGGCGGCGAGCAACCCGGCGCTGGCCAGGCCGGAGAATCCGCCCCCGATGACTACGACTTCTCTTTGTGCGTGGTTCATCTGCTTGCTACTTCCATTCTTGGCTTGCGGCCGGTGGTGCCCCGGGTGCCCAGCAGCACGCGGGCGGCGATCAGCGCCTTGCGCGGGGCGGAGACCGAGATGCGGGTGCGCAGCAGCTGGGAGGCCGGGGCCTTATCCAGCTGGGAGTTCAGTTCGCGGAACAGGTCATGGGCCAGGCGCACCGCCCGGGCAGCGGACGGGGCCAGGTAGGGCAGGCCGGCACGGGCCTGGGCCAGGTCCTGCTCGATCTGCGCAACCAGCTTCGCCTTGCTTGGCTCATCGAATCCTGCCGGGTCCAGGCCGGGAAAGTAGCTGCGTCCCAAATCTTCGCTGTCTTCCGCCAGGTCGCGCAGGAAGTTGACCTTCTGGAAGGCCGCGCCCAGGCTGCGGGCGGCGTGCTTGGCGCGCTGCGCCTGGGCAGGCGTCAAGTCCGGCGCGGCGGGCATCGCCTGGAAGACCTGCAGGCACATCAGCCCGATGACTTCGGCCGAGCCGTAGATGTAGTCCTGCAAGCTGCGCTCATCATGCTGCCCGGTGCCCAGGTCCGCGCGCATTGAGGCGAAGAACGGGGCGGTGAGCTCGGCGTGGATGCCGGTGGCCCGGGCGGAAATGGTGAAAGCGTGGACCACCATGTTGGTGCTGTACCCGCGTTCCATGGCGCGCAGGGTTTCTGCTTCCAGCTCGTCCAGGCAGGCGGCGATGGCCTGGTTGTCCAGGCCGGCCTGGCAGGCCACCCCGTCCACGATTTCATCGGCCAGGCGCACCAGCGCATAGATATTGGCGATGTGCCGGGCGCTGGCGGCATCCAGCAGCCTGCAGGCCAGCGAGAACGAGGTGGAGTATTCGCCCAGCACCACCCTGGCGCTGCGCTGGGCGGTGCGCGAATAGTGCTCCAAGGCGGCGGTGCCTGCGGTGCTGTTTGGGGAATTGTCAGGATTCATGGCGTTCAGCTGCTTCGATCCAGGATCAGGCCGGTGCATTCGCGCAGCAGCGTCCGGGCTTCTTCGGGCAGGTCCAGGAAGGCCGCGGAGCCGGTGGCCCGCGAGCAGAGTTGCTTAGCCAGCTGCCGGGCGAAGCGCTCGGCCCCCTGCGCGGCCAGTTCCTGGCGGATCCGGCCGGCATCCACTGTTCCTTCGCGGAATCCGCCCAGCAGCTTGGCGAATTCGGGTTGCTCGCTGGCCAGGGCCAGCAAGATGGTGCTCTTGAATTCGCGCAAGTCCGATTCCACCGGCTTGCCGGTGCGTGCCGGATCCCCGAAGGTGCCCAGCACATCATCGATGATCTGGTAGGCCACCCCGAGCTGGCAGCCCACCGCGCCGATGGCTTCGGCCTGGCCGGGGTGCGCCCCGGCCAGCAGCGCTCCGGCCTGCAGCGGCAACTGGAAGGAGTAGGCCGCGGTTTTCATCTGCTCCATGCGCAGCACCTGGCTGGTGGTGGCTGGAGCCGGGCCCAGCGAGTAGAGCAGGTCCTCGAGCTCTCCGGCCCCTGCCTGCTCGATGGCTTGGAAGAAGGCCTGCTGGACCCCGGCTTCGCTGTCGCTTCCGGCCGCGGCCCTGGCTGCGAGCTTGATCGCTTCGCTGATCAGCAGGTCCCCGGCGATGATGCCCACGGAATTGCCCGCATGCTCGGCGTCGGCCCGGTTCCGGCCGCTGGCGATGGCGTGGTCGCGGTAGAGCGCCGAGATGGTCTTTTCCCCGCGGCGCACGAAGTCGCGGTCCACCACGTCGTCGTGGATCAGCAAGGCGGCGTGCAGCAGCTCGAAGGCGCAGCCCAGGTCTATGGCGCGGGCCTCATTGCGGCCGCCGAAGGCCCGGTAGCCGAGCATTACCAGCCCCGGGCGCATCAGCTTGCCGGTAGCCAGCCGTTCGGAGATCCGGGACCAGAGCAGCGCGGTCTGCGCGGAGTAGGCGGCGCTGCGGCGCTGGGCCTGCGTGGCCAGCAGTTCCAGCCGATCGCTGATGGCGCGCCGGGTGGGTGCATCGATGAGCCCGCCTGAGGCTGGCGCGCCAGCCGCTGCGGCCGGCGGGGCCTGGTGTGTGGTGGTGTGCATTCTCATGGTTCCCTACTGAAAGGATGTGGTGGGGTTTGCTTGGTTCTCTTCGCTGCTCACGGTGTCCCGCGTCTCCAGCTCTCGCCGGGCATCTTCGAGCAGGACGCCCAGATTCCTGCGCGACGGCTCGTCCAGCTGCGCGTATAACGTGTGCAGCTTGCGCAGCAGCACCTGCCCTGGCCCGGTGGATACCGGGAAATTGCTCCCCGGGGCCACCAGGGTGCGCCGCCGATCCGCGGCATGGTGCCTTCTTTCAACCATCCCGCGGGCTTCGAGCCGGTCCAGCACCGAGGTGATTCCTGCCGATGACACTCCCAGTTCGCGGGCCAGTTCCCCGGAGCTGGGCGTTTGCATGGAACGCAGCAGGTTCACCGCACGCAAATCTGTATCGTTCAGGTCAAGGCTGTGGCGCAGGCGCGCTTCGCTCAGTGCATAGGACCGCTGGAGCTTGAGCAGCAACCGGAACACTTCCGAGGCAATCAGCGGACGTGAACAATCCATGATAACTTCTCTCGCCTAGTTGATATTTAGCTTTTCTAGATACATCATGGTTTAACTATCTCGTTTTGTCGACTCGAAGCGGGAAAATTTTTCAACCGACATCAGGAGCACACGATGAGCAGTTCCACGGATTCCCCGAATTTTCCCTATCGAGCCCCCGCGTCGGCCACATCCTGGGCACTGCCGGTGTTCACGGCGATTGCCCTGGTCCTGGCCATTGCCGTTTCATTTATCGGAAGCGGGGCCCTGGGCGGAACTCCGGTCCAGCAGGCAGCCGGCGGCTATCTGGGCGCTGACTCGACGCTGCTGGCCCCCGCGGGTCCGGCCTTCTCCATCTGGAGCGTGATCTACGCCGGGCTGGCCGTCTACGGAATTTTCCAGCTCACTCCGGCCGGACGCCGCTCGGCCTGGGCCGCCAAGCTGCGGATTCCCGCGCTGCTTTCGGCATTGCTGAACGCCGCATGGATTACCGTGGTCCAGCTGGGCTGGCTGGGCGCCAGCGTGGCAGTGATCTTCATCCTCGTCGCGTGCTTGGCTTGGATGTTGACCATCATGGTGGCAGGCACCCCGGCCTCGCGCACCGAATACTGGATCATGTGGCTGACCTTCGGCATCTACCTGGGCTGGGTCTGCGTAGCCAGCATCGCCAACACCTCCGCATGGCTGCTCTCCCTGGGCTTTGGCCAGGACGCCTCCTGGGCACCAGGAGCGGCAGTGGCACTGCTGGTGGTCGCAGCCGTCATCGGGCTGGGCACCACCGCCTACTCGGGCAGGATCTTCACCGCCTTGGCCATCGCCTGGGGCCTGGGCTGGATCGGCGTGAGCCGGCTGTCCGGAACCAATCAGTCTGAACTGGCCGGGTACGCCGCGCTGGGCTGCGCCGCGCTGCTCCTGCTCGGATCCATGGTGATCGCCTGGCGCAAGCGCGGTGTTCGAACGCCATGAGCTTGATAGCAGTGACCGGAGCGACCGGATATATCGGCGGACGGCTGGTGCCTCTGCTCTTGCGCAACGGGCACCGGGTCCGAGTATTCACCCGTGATGCGCAGCGCCTGCGCGATACCCCGTGGCGCAGCCAAGTCGAGATCATCGAGGGAGACCTGCAAGATGAGCACGCCGTGGCCAAGCTCTGCAAGGACGCGGACCTGCTCTACTACCTGGTGCATTCGATGTCCGGGACCCGGGATTTCGCGGCCCCGGAAAAAGCGTGCGCGCAGGTCATGGCGCAGGCCGTACGCGAACAGGACGTCAGCCAGCTGGTCTACCTTTCCGGGTTGCATCCGGCAGGCGAACTCAGCGAGCACCTGGCTTCGCGCGTGGCCGTGGGGCAGATCCTGTCAGCGGCCGCCAGCACCCTGGTGCTCCAGGCGGGCCTGGTGATCGGCTCCGGCTCGGCCAGTTTCGAGATGGTCAGGCACCTGAGCGATGTGCTCCCGGTGATGCCGGCCCCACGCTGGGTGCTGAACCAGGTCCAGCCCATCGCCATCCGCGACACCTTGCACTATCTTGCGGCTTGCGCCGAGCTGGCGCAGCCCGCGCAGGGAACCTATGACATCGGCGGCCCCGGCACCTACAGCTACGCGCAGCTGATGAAGATCTATGCCCAGGTGGCCGGCCTGCGCGAGCCGAAAGTCTGGCCATTGCCGCTGCTGACCCCGCGGCTGGCTTCGCACTGGGTGAATCTGGTGACGCCGTTGCCGCGCACCTTGGCTTCCGCGCTGGTGCAGTCGCTGCAGCATGATTGCGTCATGGGCTCGCGGGACATCGATAAGCTGATTTCTCCGCCTGCCCAGGGCTTGTGCGACTATCCGCGAGCGGTGCAGCTGGCACTGGAAAAAATGGATGCCGACGCGGTGCAAACCAGTTGGGCTACCGCCCAGCCGATTTCGGCACCCGCCGAACCGCTGCCCTCTGATCCGCAGTGGTCCGGGCGCAAGGCCTATACCGACATCCGCCGCATCAGCACCACGGCAACCGAGGCGCAGCTCTTCAGCGTGCTGCATCGGCTCGGCGGGGAATCACCATATTTCGCTTTCCCCGCCCTGTGGAAGCTGCGCGGCTTGATGGACAAGCTGGCAGGCGGCGTGGGGTCGCGGCGCGGACGCCGCTCGCACAGCACGCTGGCACTGGGAGATGTGGTGGATTGGTGGCGCGTGGAAGCCCTGGAGGAAAACAGCTTGCTGCGCTTGCGCGCGGAGATGCGCGCCCCGGGCCAGGCATGGCTGGATTACCGGATCGAAAAGCGAGCTGACGGGCGAAGCGAACTGATCCAGCGAGCTGTGTTCTTCCCGCGGGGCTTGGCCGGACGCTGCTACTGGTGGGCGGTATACCCGTTCCATGGGGCCATCTTCCCGGCCACCATCAAGAACATTGTGCGCGCCGCGGAAAATTAGGTGGCTGGCTGAGGATCCAGTACGTCCCGGAACTACTCCGCTTCGCCGGCAGCGGTTGAATCGAGGCTGCTTTCCAAGGCATCGGAGGTCCCGGCAAGGAACCGGATCACTACGTCCCGCTCCTCAGGGCTCATCGCGTTGGCCACTTCGAATCTCTTGGCATGGTGCCGACCCACTTGCTCGCGTGCTGCCAGGTGGGTTTCTTCGGTGACCTCGACGCATTGCGAACGCCGGTCGGTTGGATGTCTGGTGCGCCGCACATGGCCGTGGGCTTCCAAGCGGTCAATCATCTTGGTGACCGATGCGCTGGAAATTCCCAGATACTGGCTCAGCGCACCCGGGGTGACGGATTGGCCCGCATGCTTGGCGGAGATCATCTTGCGGATCGCCCGCATGTCGGTTTCGTTCAGCTTCATGAACTGCTGGGAGCTGCGCATGATGCGGCGTTCGATTTGGCGCATCCGGCCCATTTCAGCCATGATGCGGTCGATTTGCTCCAGATTGGCTGGGGCTATGCCTGCCCGCTTGATCAGGTCCTGGCCAGGATCGGATTCAGAAAGCCCATACATGGTGGGCAGTTCCTTGGCTGCCATGGTGCCCCTCCTCCTCGGATCGCGGCCGCTTGCCTTATTTGGATCATACGCTTGGTCAACCGCTGCGGATGCATGCAAAAACCCTGCGGCCGATGGAATCAGACCGCAGGGTTCAGTTGGTGCGAGTAGAGAGACTTGAACTCTCACGTCCGAAGACACTGGAACCTAAATCCAGCGCGTCTACCAATTCCGCCATACTCGCTAGCGCTACACCGGAAACACTGTTTCCTCGAAGGCGACCTCATTTAGTGTAGCGGAAGTTCTGCCTGATATGAAATCAGCCAGAGGAGGGGTCTACTTGGGATCAATGCCCAAGTCACGACGCAGCTTGGCCACATGGCCGGTGGCGCGAACGTTGTACTGCGCCAGCGCGATTTTGCCCTCTTCATCGAGCACGATAGTGGAGCGAATCAGGCCCTCGTAGACCTTGCCGTAGTTCTTCTTTTCTCCCCAGGCGCCGTAGGCTTCAGCTACCGCGTGGTCCTCGTCGGAGAGCAGCGGGAAGTTCAATTCTTCCTTGGCGACAAACTTTTCCAGCTTGGCGGTCTTGTCCGGGGAAATGCCCAGAACTGCGTAACCCAGGGACTGCAAAGATTCGAGTGAATCGCGGAAATCGCAGGCCTGCTTCGTGCAGCCCGGGGTGGATGCGGCTGGGTAGAAGTACACGATGGTCTTCTTGCCGCGGTAATCAGCCAAGGCAACAGACTTGCCAGCAGCGTCCTGCAAGGTGAAATCAGGGGCCTGGTCACCGATGGACAGACGGTTAGTCTTTTCGGAAGTACTCATGAGCTGATCCTCTTTTCTTTGCGGTATACAAAAAATCCGACCTGACGAATCAGATCGGATCTACTGTGCGCCCTCCGGGACTCGAACCCGGAACCTAATGATTAAGAGTCATTTGCTCTACCAATTGAGCTAAAAGCGCTTCCTCGCTCTGACTAGTTCTTTTTCAGAACTCGTCTTTGCGACGTAGACAATCATAGGCAGAAATGATGCAAAAGCAAAAATCGGCCAGTACCCGACCTCAGAACATAAAATTCCAAGTCAACTCCATAATATCACCAATTGTCCGGCTTGAAAGTAATCTAAAACACACATAACATCTTGTTCTTCAGTAGTCGTTGAGCACTGAAATGCAGGCACTCTTGGCATGGGTTCGACTTTCACCATCCGGGTGGTGAAAGCAATGGAATGATTGTCCACTTACTATCGCGACGGCATGGCAACCTATCTAGGCATCGAAGGGCAAACACCAGCGAAGCATGCAGTCGATTGCAGACTGTCAACAGTGCCCGCCCTAGTGATCATGGCCGGCGAAAGCTTCTAGGTTCATAAAGCCGTCAGTTGAGGCTAGGCTCATATCAACCATCACTTGGAGGACTCATGTCGCGCTCGGCCAAACGAATTCTCGGGAACGTTTCTGTACTAGTTGTACTTGTCGCACTTGTGGCCGTACTCGTGGTTTCAGCGACTAGCCCCAGGTTGCTGAAGAACGACGCGAAGCTTACTGCTGAAGCAAATGCCGGAACGCCTATTGTTCAGGCGCAGAACACGCCGAGCCCTACCCCAGGGTCGACAGCCAACGCCCAAAGTACGCCAAAGACGATGAGCGAAGTCAGCCAGGAATGGGCAGATGAAAAAATAACCCAGTACCTAAATGGAAATGGTGCTCATAGTTTCGACGCTTTCCCTGGTAGCGCGCAAGGTGACACGATCCGCTGGAGCTCCCCATCCGAAGGCAAGCTTGTGATTACCGTACAGGATGGCTGGTCTTCAGAAGACCTGGAGGCCTATGCGAATCTGGTCTTGACCACGGTTGGCCACGAATCCCCTGAACTCACAAACGTCACCGTGAAGACCGACAACAATGTGGTGGTCGAAACCGTGGCGGCAAAAACCTCGCAGGACTAGGTCAAAAAGACAGTAACAGCTCTGGTTACGCTGGATTCCCTCGCCCTAGTCGGTAACCCCTGAGGCTATCGAGGTCGAAGTTAAGCCAATCATCGAGCCAGCTGATGAGTCGAAGCCATCTATCGGGGCTGCGTTCATGCGAGGGATCATGATGAGCCTGCTCGAACGCTATCGACGTGCTGAACTCACTTGACGTTCATATCTTGAAGAGTGCGATCAACGCCCGAGCTTCGGATGCGAACACCGTAGTTGCCTGGAGACCATGGCTCCTTGTCCTCGCCGAGCGCCGTCCTGAACTTGAAGAAGAACCACCGGGACAAACAAAAAGGCCAGACCGAAGCCTGACCTTTGTTTTGTGCGCCCTCCGGGACTCGAACCCGGAACCTAATGATTAAGAGTCATTTGCTCTACCAATTGAGCTAAAAGCGCGTATTAATTTATGCAAACAAGTTGTCTGGTGAACCGAACAAATTGTTCGTGCGCCCCCCGGGACTTGAACCCGGAACCTAATGATTAAGAGTCATTTGCTCTGCCAATTGAGCTAGAGGCGCCCGCTGCGATGTTCTAGAAGCTTTTCGGGCTTCGCGCTTTCGCAACGAGATAAAACTTTACCAGCAATTTCCCTCAGCGCAAATTCGGGGGCCAGCATTCTGCGGTGACCTTCATTACAGGACATGACTAGGGGTTACTACCAAAGCGCGGATGGGGTTTGTACAGTGTTTCCATGAGCACCCAACTAACGATTTCATTCCCGACACAAGATCTGATTGATGCGGTCGGTCCGATCCCGGAAAACCTCAAAGCTGTGCTCTGGGACCTGGAGAGCACCCCCGGAACTGCGCTGGAAGAAATCGACATTGCCATCCTTCCCTATATGTCGAATCCCCAGACGCTGAAGAACATCCGCAAGGCACCGAACGTCAAGATCGTCCAGACCCAGACCACCGGCTTCGACGGAATGGTTGACCTGATTGGCGATCGCGCAAATATCAATACCGCGGCCGGCGTCCACGCGGCGGCTACCGCCGAGATGGCCATCGGCCTGGCCATCGCATCCCTGCGCGGCTACCCGCACGCGGTCCGAGACCAGCAGCAAGGCCGCTGGAATCCCCAGCAGTGGCCCGGCTTGGCTGATCGGACGGTGGCATTGGTTGGCGTGGGCGGCATCGGCGAAGAGATCCGCAAGCGCCTGGAGCCCTTCGAGGTCAATCTCCTGCGCTTCGGCTCCACGGCCCGCACCGATGAGCATGGCGAAATCTTCGCAACTTCTGATCTCGCAGCACGCGCGGCGCAGATCGAAGTGCTGATCCTGATCGTGCCGCTCAACGATTCCACCCATCATCTGGTCGACGCTGATCTGCTGGCCAAGCTTCCTGACGGTGCAACCGTGGTCAACGTCGCTCGCGGCCCGGTGGTGGATACCGACGCAATCGTGGCAGAAGTCGCTTCGGGCCGCTTGAACATGGCATCGGATGTATTCGACCCAGAACCCCTGCCGGCCGATCACCCATTGTGGCAGCACCCTAATGCCTTGGTCATTCCCCACAACGGCGGCAACACCAAGGCGTTCTTCCCGCGCATGGTGAAGTTGCTCAAGAAGCAGGTGCAGGCCTGGGCAGCGGGCAACGACGGCGAGAACCTCGTGCACCGCAGCTAACAATTTAGCGACAGTTGACGGCTCCGGGAGTTTTGGCTCCCGGAGCCGTGGCCGTGGTGCGCTATCTTTGATAAATACCTTTGCGCACATTTACTTGCTTGTTCCCTGCGCGAAGCAGTACCGCCTGCCATAGGAAGATGAGTCATCCCAGTGCCCGAATTGCCATTGAAACTCGTATCACGACGCGCATTGCTGACCGGTACATTGGCGACTACCGCACTGGCACTGACCGCCTGCACCGGAAACCCAGGGCCCGCGGCCTCCGCTTCGCCCACAGCCTCGGCCAGCGCACCGCGCATTCCCCGGACCCTGCGCCTGGCAGCAGCCGCTCCCCCGGTCAAGCTGGATCCGGCCATCGTGGCGGATAACGAATCCTTCCGGATCACCCGCCAGGTGTACGAGACGCTGGTCGATATCGATCCCGATACCGGTGGCGCCGTAGCCGGCCTGGCCGAATCCTGGACCGAAAGCCCTGATGGCTTGCGCTACACCTTCACCCTGCGCGAAGGCGTGCTCTTCCACGACGGCACCGAATTGACCGCAGAAGCAGTGGTCGCCAACTTCAAACGCTGGGAAAACTTGTCCCCGCAGCTGCGCGCTTCATCCAGCCAGGGCTTTGCCAATGTTTTCCACTTCGACAGCGACATCCCCAAGCTTCCAACTGCCAAGGAACTCGAAGAAGAGTTCAAGAGCGCTGCCGACGCCAGCGAAGAGGAACTGGCCACCCAGCAGCTGCGCACCAAGCAGCTTGAAGAGCTGACCAAGAAATTCGACACCAAGCTCTTCGAAGGCAAGTCCGCAGCCGGTTCCGCCAGCTATTTCGAATCCGTCAAGGCAACCGGCAAGTACCTGGTCGCCTTGAACCTGCGCCGCCGGCTGCCAGGGCTGATCGAAGCGCTGACCCTGCCGGGCATGGCCATTGCCGCGCCCAGTGCGTTGACCGGCGGCCCTGGGCAGAACCCGGCCGAGTCGCTCTCCACCCACCCGGTAGGTACCGGGCCATACACTTTCGTTTCCCATGAGGACAATGTGGTGCGCCTGGAGATCTTCAAGGACTATTGGAATCAACCGCGGCTATCCAATAACACCGCGCATCCCGAGGTTGCGCTGATCTCTGCTGTGCCTTCGCCCTACAACCGCGAAGGCGCGCTGCTGGCCGATGAAATCGACGGCTTCGACATGGTCTCGGTGGACATCATGCGCACCCTGGTGCGCAATGCCAAGGTGGTTGTCCAGCGCGATCCCTTCTCCGTGCTCTACCTCGGCATGAACCAGCGCAATAAGTGGCTGGCCAAGCCGGAATTCCGCATGGCCATTGCGCACGCGGTCAACCGCAGCTCGCTGGCCGAGAAGCTGTTCCTGCAAGGATCCAAGCACGCTTCGACCCTCTTGCCGTCCGCCTTGAGCATTCCGGCACCGGAAGATACGCCGAACCACGATGCATCGAAGGCCAAGACCTTGCTGGCCGAGTTGGGCTACAAGGGCGAACAGATCGAGTTCGCCTACCCGCTGCAGGTTTCGCGCAACTACCTGCCGCTGCCTGAACGCACGTTCGCGCAGATCGCCGAGGACCTCGCCGCAGTGGGCATCCGCATCAAGCCGCGCCCGATTGCATGGACCGACGGCTACGTGCAGACCGTGCAGTCCAAGGACTTCGCGGGATTGCACCTGCTGGGATTCTCCGGCGGCTACCGTTCGGCAGACGACTTCCTTTCCGGCATTTTGGCGGCCAAGGAGAATGAGTTCGGATACACGTCGACGTTACTTGACTCACAGATCATGCTGGCCCGTTCCATCCCTTCCGGAGAGGAACGGACCGCCGCCTATGCCGATATCCTCAAGACCCTGAACGCGGATCTGCCCGCGCTCCCACTGGTCTTTCCGATCTCTGCGCTGGCGTTTAACGGCAATGTCACCTTCTATCCGCCATCGCCGATGCTCAATGAGTGCTACGCGGATGTGCAGATGGCAAACTCGCCGTCTATCTCAAGTTAGTGACCGTTAACCCAGTTAACGATTTCTAACCCCCGGGGATATAGGTCTACTCTGGGAGAGAGCAAAGTATCACTGTCGATGGAGATCCTCGTGCCTTCTGAAACGTCAACCGAATCTTTTGACGTAGTACTAATCGGTGCCGGCATCATGAGTGCCACCCTTGGCACCATGATCAACCAGATGGAACCAACCTGGTCCATTGGTCTTTTCGAGAACCTGGACAAGGCCGGGCAGGAATCCTCCTCCCCTTGGAACAACGCAGGTACCGGCCACTCGGCACTGTGCGAACTGAACTACACCGCTGCCAAGGCTGACGGATCGGTCGATCCGGCCAAGGCCATTGGCATCAACGAGCAGTTCCAGGTTTCCCGCCAGTTCTACTCGTGGGCCGTCGAGAACAACCGCGTTGCCGACAACAGCTTCATCAGCGCCCTGCCGCATATGTCCTTCGTCATCGGCGAGGACCACTCCAAGTACCTGCAGACCCGCTACGAGGCACTGAAGCCCAATGCGTTGTTCGAGGAACTGGAAATCACCAACGACCTGGACACCATCAACCAGTGGACCCCGCTGGTGGCCAAGGGCCGCGATGCCTCGCAGAAGGTTGCCGCATCCCGCGTTGTCTCCGGTACCGATGTCGACTTCGGCCGCCTGACCCGCGACCTGACCGACTCGCTGGGCGCCGCTGGCGCCTCGGTGAACTACGGCCACAAGGTCAAGGGCATCAAGCGTTCGGGTGCCGGCTGGGAATTGAGCGTCAAGGACAACGCTTCGGGCGCAGTCAAGAACGTCAAGGCCAAGTTCGTGTTCGTCGGTGCCGGCGGTGGCGCACTGCCACTGCTGCAGAAGGCTGGCATCGACGAGATCAAGGGCTTCGGCGGCTTCCCGGTCTCCGGTCAGTTCCTGCGCTGCACCGATGAGACCGTCATCAACCAGCACCACGCCAAGGTCTACGGCCAGGCTTCGGTGGGCGCTCCTCCAATGTCGGTACCGCACCTGGATACCCGCTTTGTCGACGGCAAGCGCTCGCTGATGTTCGGCCCCTACGCCGGCTTCTCGATGAACTTCCTGAAGTCCACCGGCCAGCTGGATCTCCCCTTGTCCCTGCGCCCGCACAACATCATCCCGATGCTGGCTGTTGGCAAGGACAACCTGGATCTGACCACTTACCTGATCAAGGAAGTTCTCAAGTCCCGCTCCAAGAAGGACGAGGCGCTGGCCGAGTACTTCCCGGATGCAGATGGTTCCAAGTGGGAGCTGATCACCGCTGGCCAGCGCGTTCAGGTCATCAAGAAGGATGCCAAAAAGGGCGGCGTGCTGCAGTTCGGCACCGAGGTCATCACCTCCTCGGACGGCTCGATCTCCGGCCTGCTCGGCGCTTCGCCAGGCGCTTCGACCGCTACCCCGATCATGGTCGGGCTGCTGTCGCGCTGCTTCCCCAAGCAGTTCGCAGGCTGGGAGTCGAAGCTCAAGGACATGATTCCTTCCTACGGCCAGAAGCTGAACGAGAACCCAGCACTCTACGCTGAGGTCAAGGCAGCCACCGACAAGTCCCTGGGACTGTAGGCACCAAGCACAACGAGAACCGCCCACCAGCATTGGTGGGCGGTTCTCGCGTATCCGGGCACTGGTCGGGCTATGGCCGGTCCAGCGGCTCGCCGTAGGGGTAGTCCACCCAAGCACCAGCGCCAAGGTCGGGGCAATGGCGTTCGGCGCCGTGGCGCGTGCACGAGGCGTCAGCGGGATACCGGTGCCCTTGCAGCAATTTATCGGCCTCGGCCCAGCCCAGGCCGGAGACTTCCCGCCCGTCGGCGTAGCGCAGGGCATAGCTGAAATAGCGGTAGCGGATCCTGATCAGCCGCCGGATCCCTTGCTGTGCGGTGGCTTGCACCGCAATCGGCATCTGCAGACTCATGTCCCCAGTATTCCATGCGGCCACCAGCCGCCGCCTTCCCTTAAGAATCGGGCAGGCGCTCCAGCACCACTGCGCGCGCCGCGGCATCGGCAGCATTGGCACGTGCGGGCGGGCCTGCCCCAGGCAGCTTCGGGTAATCCATTGGGATGATTTTGCGTGCTTTACATCTCCCGGTGACTGTTGAGCAATGGCAACCAACTAAAGTTGAGATCAGCCCTTCCCACTGCGACACAGCTAGGACCACACCCGCATGCAGCGCTTGGCCATCTTGTCATTGAAAAACCGGGCGCTCATTGCGCTCATCACGGTTTTCGCCGCCGTCTTCGGCGTGATTTCCATGGGATCGCTCAAGCAGGAGCTGATCCCCGCCCTGGAATTCCCCCAGATCTCGGTCATGGCAACCCAAATGGGCGCCAGCCCCGAGGTGATCGACGAGCAGGTGGCCGAGCCGCTGGAAACCGCTTTGCAGGCAGTTGAGGGACTGGAATCCTCCACCGCTACCTCGCAGACCGGCTTCACCCGCATCTCGCTGACCTTCGAATACGGCACGGACATGGACCGTGCCCGGACCCAGGTGGAACGGGCCATTGCCAATTCCAAGGCCCAGCTTCCCGAGGATGTCGAGCCTACCGCCTTCGCCGGCTCCATCGCGGACTTCCCGGTCCTGGCCCTGGCCGTCTCCTCGGACCAGTCGCTGGAAGCGCTCAACGACGACGTGGAGCGCCTGACCCTTCCCAAGCTGCAGAAGATCGAGGGGGTCCGGGAGGCCTCGGTCTCCGGTGGCGCCTCCCAGCACATTGCGGTGATCCCGAAAGACGACCAGATGCGCGATGCCGGCTTGGCCGTCACGGATCTGAAGGACGGCATCGAGAACGCCGGCTCCCCCATGCCCATCGGCAACATGGACGTCGATGGCCTGGAACTGCCGGTCATTGCCGGCTCCACCCCGGACAGCTTGGAGGCCATCAAGGAGATTCCGCTGGTCACCGATGGCGGTCCGGTGCTGCTCAAGGACGTCGCCGAGGTCTCGGTCAAGGCCGATGAGGCCACCAGCATTACCCGCACCAACGGCGAGGAGACCCTGTCCATCCAGGTCACCAAGACTCCCGATGGCGATACGGTAGCCATTTCGCACGCGGTCACCGCAATGCTTGCCGAGCTGGAGTCCGAGCTGGGCCACAAGGCCACCATGACCACGATCTTCGACCAGGCGCCCTTCATCGAGGACTCGATCAAGCATCTGGCACTGGAAGGCGCCCTGGGCCTGGGCTTCGCGGTGATCATCATCTTGGTGTTCCTGTTCTCGGTACGCTCCACCCTGGTCACCGCGATCTCCATTCCGCTGTCCCTGATGGCCACCTTCATCGGGATGAATGCCTTCGGATACACGCTGAACATGCTCACCTTGGGCGCCTTGACCATTTCCATTGGCCGCGTGGTGGATGACTCGATTGTGGTGATCGAGAACATCAAGCGCCACCTGTCCCATGGCGAATCCAAGGCGCAGTCGATCCTGCTGGCGGTCAAGGAAGTGGCCGGCGCCATTACCGCGGCGACCCTGACCACCGTGGCGGTCTTCTTGCCGATCGCCCTGGTGGGCGGCATGGCCGGCGAACTGTTCAGCCCGTTCGCGCTGACCATGACCATCGCACTGCTGGCGTCGCTGCTGGTATCGCTGACCATTGTTCCGGTACTGGCGTACTGGTTCCTGCCGCACCGCCCGGGCAGCGGCGAAACCCATACCGTGCATGTGGCCGAAGACAAGTCGTGGTTGCAGCGTGCCTACATTCCGGTGCTGGAGGGGACCCAGAAGCACCCGGTCATCACCTTGCTGGCCTCGGTGCTGGTCCTTGCCGGCACCGTGGCCATGACCCCGCTGCTGAACACCAATCTGCTGGGTTCCACCGGCGAGAACTCCATTTCCATCACCGCCAAGATGCCTTCGGGCACCTCCATGGAAACCACCGAAAAGCAAGCGGCAAAGATCGAGACCGGGCTCGCTGATATCGAGGGAATCGAAGATGTCCAGCTGACCGTGGGCACCGCCAGCGGCATGGCAGCCATGTTCTCCTCCGGCTCGGATACCGCAAGCTTCACCGTGATCACCAATGCCGATGCCGACCAGGAAGCGCTGACGAACACGGTTCGCGAGCAGGTGGAAGGCCTGGACCTGGCCGAGGACCTGGACCTGAGCTTCGGCTCGAACTCCTCGGCCATGATGTCCAGCGATGTCACCATCGAGATCAAGGCCCCGGACGAGGGGATCCTGCGCGAGGCGACCTCCACGATGCGCGAAGCACTGGAAGGTACCGCGAACGTCACCGAAATCTCCGATAACCTCTCTGCCGAACGCGAGCAGGTGTCCATCGATATCGATGCGCAGAAGGCTGCCGAGGCGGGATTGACCGAGACCCAGCTCGCTGGCATGGTCGCTTCGCAGGTTTCCCCTGTTCCTGCAGGCACCTTGCGCCTGGACTACACCGACATGACGGTGCAGATCGGCGAGGGGATGGACCTGGACAGCCTGGAGAAGCTGCGCGAGCTGCAGATCCCTACCGCCGCCGGCATCAGGGAACTGCAGGATCTGGCCACCGTTGAGCGTGCCAAGGTGGTCCAGCAGGTCACCACCTCCAACGGCGAGCGTATCGCTACGGTCACCCTTGCTCCCGTGGAGAACATGCTCGGAGAGGTGTCCAAGGACGTCGCCGCGAGCCTGGACTCGGTGCAGCTGCCCGAGGGCGCCACCGCGGAGATCGGCGGCGCGGCAACCGAGCAGGCCGAGTCCTTCAACCAGCTGTATCTGGCGCTGCTGGCGGCCATCGCGATTGTCTACGTGATCATGGTGGCCACCTTCAAGTCGCTGATCCAGCCGCTGATCCTGCTGGTCTCGATTCCCTTCGCGGCGACCGGCGCTATCGGCCTGCTGCTGATCTCGGGGATTCCGCTGGGCTTGCCTTCGCTGATCGGCATGCTGATGCTGGTGGGCATCGTGGTGACCAACGCGATTGTGCTGATCGACTTGATCAACCAGTACCGCCAGGACAGCGCCGAGCGTCCGGCCATGTCCCTGGAGGATGCCATCATGCACGGCGCCCGCCAGCGCCTGCGCCCGATCCTGATGACCGCCCTGGCTACCATCTTCGCGCTGGTGCCGATGGGCCTGGGCCTGACCGGCCAGTCCGGATTCATCTCCCAGCCGCTGGCAGTGGTGGTGATCGGCGGCCTGGTCTCGTCCACCGTGCTCACCTTGATCCTGGTGCCGGTGCTCTACCGCTTGGTCGAGTCCCGCAAGGAGAAGAACGCCAAGGCCCGCGGCGCGCGCAAGCATTCGGCGCAGCAGCATACCGCTGCCCAGGACCTGTCCCGGGCGATGGACAGCGCCAGCGCCAAGATCGTTCCGGGCGCTGCGCCAGAAGCCGCGGCCGGGGAAACTCCGAGGACCGCGGATGCCGGGAAGAGCACTGCGGCTGCCCCCGCGCCTGCCGAAGCCGCTGGCCAGGTCGTCAACCCGTTGACCGGCCAGATCCCGGTCTCGCGCAAGGAACGCCGGGCCTTCGAAGAGCTGATGAAGCAGGCACCGCCAAAGCCCAACGACTAGGCTTTGGCGACGCCATGACTCGGGCCTGCAACCACCTTCGTGGTTGCAGGCCCGAGTCCGTTTGCGCGCTGTCCGCGACCGCTGGCCCTAGACCAGCCGCAGCTCCGTCAGGCAGGTTGCGCTGGACTGCCCGGCGGTAGACACCGTGGTCTTGGCGCTCTTCCCCTGGTAGGTGAATTCAAGGTCCAGCGTGATTCCCCGCGGAACCCAGAGGCCGATGAATCCGTTGTCGAAGGTTTCCATGCCCTGGTCCACCAGCACCTCGCCGGTCTCGGCGTTCACGGCCTTGACCTCCATCTGCCTGCCTTGCAGCTGCCCAAGGCAGGTGGTGAGGCTATGGAAATGGCAGCTGTGCGTCTGGTCCACATAGGGCGCGGCCGAAAGATAGTACTGGCCTTCCGGCAGCGGCAGGTTCGCGGTGCGTCCCGACGCATCGGCCAGCACCAGCTGCGTTGGCTGCACCATGGCGGTGAAGTTCTCCGGCCGCTGCTCCTGCGGCAAGCGATCGAGCCGGTCGATGGCCGCCTTGGCGTCGAGTCCTTCCAGTCCCAGTTCGGCGAGGAACTGACCGGTGTCCTCGGCTGCAACTACTGTAGGCTCGGGCTGCGCGACGGGTGCCGCGGCGGTGCTGCATCCGGCCAGCACGGCCAGCGCGAGCAGCGAACCGGCGCCCCTGGCCGCAATGCGGGCACGGTAGCTCTTGCCGCCGGAAAGTTTCTCGGACATGGCCACTCCCAATCTTCCTGTCTCCAATTCCGGGCTACAGCGTCTCAAGCAGCTGCTTCATCTCAGTGATTTCCCTGGTCTGGGAATCAACGATCTGCTGGGCCAGGTCGATGGCCGCCGGGTAGCTTCCCTCGCTGATCTCGGTCTTGGACATCTCTACGGCGCCTTCGTGGTGCATGATCATCTGCTCGAGAAAGAGCCGGGCAGCGTCGGAGCCGGTCGCGTCTTCCAGCGCCTTGATGCCCTCCTCCGGGACCATCCCGTCGCCGTGGTCCATGCTCCCGTGATCCATCCCGCCGGGCATATTCCACTCGGAAAGCCAGCGGTCCATGCGTTCGATCTCCGGGGCTTGCGCAGCCTGGATCCTTTCGGCCAGGGATGCCACCTCGGCGGGAATCCCGGATTTGCCCAGCAGGATGCGGGACATCTCGATCGCCTGTTCGTGGTGCACCTTCATGCCCGCGGCGAAGGCCATATCGGCGTCGTTGGCCGACGCGGACTGGTCCATGGAATGCCCGGAATGCGAACCGGAGGCCGAGGCGCTGGGCGCCTCGGTGCTTGCTGGTTCCCCTGCGCATCCGGCGAGGGCGAGCGTTGCACCCAGTACGAGGGCGCTGGAAATGAGGGTCTGCTTGTTCATGGTGATTCTCCTAGTGGATCTGGAACGTGAGCGGCGCCCGCCTGCGGCGGCGCCGGAACTAGCTGGAGGCCAGTGCATCGACCGGCCAAATTCTCACGTTCGGCAGATCCCCAACGCAACCAGATCAGGTTTATCCGGCGCGATCCCCCGCAGATCCGCTGCTGCGCACAGGGTCCGCGGGAACACTGTCCGGAGAACGGCTACGGTCTGCGGCGGCCGCAGGAACAGCAGCATGGCCAGCAGCGCCAAGACGCAACCGGCGGCGGCCATCTCATGGCCCATCGGGCAGTCGGTACAGCCCTGTTCCTCGCCGCCCGCATCGGCTGGCGGAGCATGGTGCGCGGGCTGGGTGTGAGCCGGATGCGCCTGCGCGACCGGGGCCGGGACCGTGGCCGTGGCCGGGGATTGCGCCGAGGCTCCATGATGCATCACATGCATCGAGAACAAGCCGAAAAGCACCGCGCTGATCAGCAGCAGCGAGCGGACTATCGCCAGGCGGGGGCAGGTGCGCCCTCCGGCCTTCGCCAGGTAGTTGCCGATGCTCATGGCTCCCAGCTTAGCGACTTCTGACATACAAAGATTCAATCGTAGAAACAAAACATGGATTGGAGGACCCGCAAAAATGAGCAAACTATCTCCTAAAAACTCATTTTTAGTAAGAGACGTGACGGATCCATGAGGTATCTGTCGCTCAGTCAATATAGGCTTGTAGTTTCAACGAGAACTTGGGGGAATGTTGGAACAAACTGAATTGTATGAAGACAAAAATGAGTTCCTAAGTGCAATCCAGAATGTACTGAAGAACAAATCATCTGCCACAGAAGCGGATCTATTTGGAGCTGCTGCCTGTCAGTTTCTGGTCCAGGGTCCTGCGTCTGTAGAAGAAATTCGTGACGCAGTCGAAAGAATCTGGCCGGATTCGAAACCTTCGTACAAGCAGCTGGATTCAGCTCTGAAAGTATGCCGTGATTTGGGTCTAGTTTATTTAGACGAAAATGCAGAGACTTGGCAACTAACGGGCACCGGACTTACAGATATACAGCAACATTCTGCTTGGGTTCGAGAACTTCGCGAGCGTACCACGACCGAAATTCGCATCCGTTCACGCGACGGTCTGGCATTCGAGCCAGATGCACAACAATCACAAATTTGGTTGGACGCGTTAGTTTCCGCGCTAGTTCCAGCAATCGAAGAGTCGCTTCAAAAACATCTTGGTTCCGTAACGTCACTTATTGATGGCCGAACTAATGCAGGCACCCTAGACCCAACCTCTGTATTAGAGTCACTTGCTAAGATCAGCCCGAATGAAAACATTACTGAGTTCCTTCAGTCCTTAGCGACCAGCGCTTTAGACCCACTAGATGCTTTTGGACGCGAACTTGTTACACATATCGCCACCGGAGTCTTACTTCATACTTATTTAGCTGGTCAATCGGGAAATCAACTTACCCAACGCCTAGGTAAGCCGCAGAATCAACGAGCTATTCTGGACACTCCAGTATTGATCGCGCTAATAGGCTCCACCCAAGAACAACGAGATGCCGAGGCAACGATCCGTCGCGCAGTCCAAGACGGTTGGAATGTTGTAGTGGCGCAGCACTCGATTGAAGAACTTACTGAACTGGTCGAGCGCGAGATTCCCAATCTTCGGCGCCTTTATAGAGAAGCGCACGAGAAAAATGCGCGGATTGACTTCTACGCGGCTCTCGTTGATGACCAGTTCCACGGGATAATTATTTCAGCGCTTCAAGATGGTACATACACTGAGCTTCAACAGGTCCTAGAAGCCGCCATCCGACTCCCTCAACGACTCGATAGTCTCGGCGTGAATGTTCGAGAGCATGGAAATAGTATTTCTCAGTCGCGGTTCGATGCGTGTTTTAAAGCCCTCAACAATCACTTACAGCATTCAACTCGCAAACGATCTGTAAAAGTCATAACGCGTGATGCGGATTCTATGACAATGGCATGGCGACGAAGGACTCGAGAGAAATCAGCCAACTGGCCGGGTGCATGGATCATCACCTCGGACCGAGCAATGAATCACGCATACTCAGCAGTTTCTCTGGATCGTGTAGCCATCACGTTGACGCTGCCTCAATGGACGACTGTGCTTTCGATAAGTGCAGCACCTGGTGAGCTTTCCGAATTCGCGAGTTTAGCAGCGGGTCAATTCGTAGACGAGGCGATCTGGGAACTTCCCGCTCGATTCCCCAAAGATTCCGCCATGCAACTTGCGGCTCAATTGTCCCCCGGACAGGGTGGATCAAATTTAGATGTTTACCACGCTCAGAAGCTATACGAGCTACCTGAGATGCTTGACAAGATCGCCGAGAATTCCTCCCCTCATCAGTTGACTTCAGAAGTAATGGCGGCCCGGGCACGCCGACTAAATTCTTTGACAAACATCGACCGCTCACGCAAGGAGCAACAGATAGCAAGTGCCTATATTCACGCTTCAAAGGCAAAGGATGCAGAACTTAAAGCGCAGAAAGATTTAATGGAATTGGAACGTAAAAACAGCCAGATGCAAGCAGAATTGAGATTGGAGCAGTCCAAGAGAATCGAAGGCGAGGAATCAGCCAGAGTCCAGAAAATTAAGTTCATTCGCGTTGTCTGGAGCATCGGATTCGTATTAATTGCTGGAATCTGTTTGCTTTGCACACTATTTTTCGGAAACCTCACATCGCAACTGATTGCAGGATCGGTGTTGGTCGGCGTTATCTTCTTGACCTTTCAATGGAGCCGAAATTACGAGACTAAAATCCACGTTCTCGGTTGGACTATAGTTTCAGAATCACTGGGAGCACTTTCGGCAGTACAGTCGCTCATATTTCCTCAGTCCTAAGTCAGCCCCTGACGCTATGTCGAAGAGTGAGGTCTAAGCATAGAACTAAGGTGCTTACTAAGGGCCAACGGCGTCGTTTCCGTGGACCTCGAACTTTGCATAAATCGCCGAAGTCATGCGCAACATATCCCTGTTCGAACAGTTCATGCCTCCACGAGTGAAATGATTTATGGACGAGCAATTGCGGAACGCTCGAAAAATTCGGCTGATGAGTGCAGCTCTAGTAACTGAAAGCAAAGAGTCGTCCACCGGTATATGTGGGGCAACGCGTATCGCCCGCCAATTCACAAACTCCCGCTTTTTCATTTGACGTGTTCCGCCGTCCATAGCACTACATTTCGGCCAAATAAAAACGGAATCAATCTGAAATCCCGAGCGGACTTGTTGGTACGTGAAGTGGTGAAGGTTATCGTAGTCGGAATTATCCACTGGTTCAGCACCGCATCCCCTGAAAAGGAATTAATCGATACTCGACGACAATCGGACCACCGTATCTGCGACCGAACCAATCGTCCGGGACGATGGAAAACAGAGCGGTTGGATCCAAGCGTAATAGGCATTAATAACGCCAGCTATACGATAACGCCGAAGCCCAAATACCCAAGATTCAGGTCCTACCTGATTGCGACACCCAACTGGCCGAAACGTGTTTCATCACAGCAGTTCAGTAATCGCAACCGGAATTGGGGCAATCCAGATTGCACCAGAAACTGCCTAGCATCGCCTCCACTACTGCGAACCGAGTCTAAGGCTAGAATCGTTCCAACGTTTGGCAGCACCAAATATTTAAGTTGCGCACAATTGAATTGCGTGCAATCATTATTCCATGGCAATAGTTGACGACATGGTGTGCTTCTCCCTCTACTCGGCCAGCCGGGCCACCACCCGCGCATATACCGAGCTGCTCGCCCCTTGGCAGCTGACTTACACCCAGTACCTGGTGCTCGTTGCGCTGTGGTCCGAAGGCGATAAGCCAGTGCGCGAAATCGGCGAGATGCTCCAGCTGGACTCCGGGACCCTGTCCCCGCTGCTGCGCCGGCTGGAACAAAAGGACTTCATCGAACGCCAGCGCGATGACCAAGACAGCCGCGTCGTCAACGTCAGCCTGACCCCCGCTGGCGTGGCCCTGCGCAAGGAACTGGCGCATATCCCGGCGCAGATTGCCTGCGGCACCGGGTTGCCGGATATGGAAAGCGCCAAAGCGCTGCTGGCATCCCTGCACCGCATCACCGCCTCCATGCAGCAAATCCCCGCTCCGGACCAACCCTCCGGAAAATAGCTACCAGATTTCACCCTCATCGAAAGGCAGTTTCATGGAAACCCTGTACACCGCTGAATCCCTGTCCACCGGCCAAGGCCGCGAAGGCCGCGTCCAGACCCCGGACGGCAAGCTCGATCTGGCCCTGGCCTCCCCGGCAGAACTGGGCGGCTCGGGAGCCGGCACCAACCCGGAACAGCTGTTCGCCGCTGGCTACGCCGCCTGCTTCCACTCGGCATTGAATATGGTGGCGCGTGGCCGCAAGGTCAAGATCGAGGACTCCAGCGTCGGAGGCCGAGTCCACCTGAACCGCGAGGGAGAGAACGGGTTCAAGCTCTCGGTTGAGCTGGAAGTCATCATTCCCGGCATGGAACCCGCGCTGGCCCAGGAACTGGCCGACGCGGCCCACCAGGTCTGCCCCTACTCCAATGCCACCCGCGGCAACATCGATGTCCTGGTCAGCGTCAGCGATGACTAGGTCTCCCGCGGCGAAACCCCTGGGAATCGCCCGGCACGGCGCAAGGATTGCGCTCGGGGCATTCCTGGTCTTCGCCGGGGTCAGCCACCTGAGCTTTGCCCGCGAGGAATTCCGCGCGCAGGTCCCTGACTTCGTCCCGCTGGATCCGGACCTGACGGTCATCCTTTCCGGTGTCGCCGAAATCGGCCTGGGACTTTCCTTGCTGGCGCTGCTCAAGAAGCGGGTCGCCGTGGGCTGGATCGCCGCGCTCTTCTTCGTGGCGGTGTTCCCCGGCAATCTCGCCCAGTGGCAGGAGGGACGCGACGCGTTCGGCCTGGACACCGACGGGAAACGGCTTGCCCGGCTCTTCTTCCAACCAGCGCTGGTAGCGCTTGCACTGTGGAGCACCGCCGCATGGCGAGACCGGGCCCAGCTTCGGTCCAAGGCCTAGCAACGCCAGCCACGTGCGCACAGCGGGGTATCGGGCATCACGCCCGATACCCCGCTGTGCGCTGCCTGCGGCTAGGCGTCGCGCCGCTTCAGCGAAACATATCCGGCTCCGGGCAGGGCCACGGCCCAGCCTGCCAGCACCAGCAGCGCCACCGTCGGCCCGTAGGGTTCGGTGGCGCCGGTGGCCATGAACGTCGCCGCATTGCTGGGCAGGTAGTCGGCCACCGTCTGCACCCATGAGAAGGGAATCAGCTGCAGGATCTGCGGCAGCCCGGTCACCAGCATGATCGCCGAGACGATTGCCCCGGCCGAGTTCCGGCACAGCAGCCCGAGCCCGAGCACCATCAAGCTCAGCAGCGCCAGGTAGGTTCCGGCGCCCAGGCAGGCCGAAACCAGGTCGGAGACGGCGAATGCCCCGTACGGCCCCGCGCTGAGCGCTGCCGGAATGGTGCCCACGCCGATCATGGCCACTCCGGCAGCGAAACCGAGCCCGGAGAGCAGCAGCGACTTCGCTGCCAGCAGCAGCCCGCGGCGCGGTACCGCTTGCAAGGAGGTGGTGATGGTGCCGCTGGAGTACTCGCTGGTGATGTGCAGGGCCGCGGCGGCAGCGAAAAACAGCTGGCCGAATTGCAGGGTTGCGAAAACCATCAGCGGGGCGGGCATCGCCGTGTCGAAGCCATTGTCCCCGCTGGCTTTCGCACTGGCACCCAGCAGCCACCCCAGGGCGATGGACAGCGTGATTCCCAAGGCATAAAGCCAGAGCAGCGACCGCAGCCCGAAGAATTTAGCGGCCTCGGCGCGCGCCGCCGCCAGCAGCTCTGCGCCCAGGTATCCGGATGCGGACCCTTTGATCTGCAGCGTGCTCATTTGCTTCCCGCTCCCCTAGCTGATTCGGCGGAGTACTCCACCATGCCATGCGTCAATTGGTTGTAGGCGTTTTCCAGCGATCCGTGGGCAACGCTCAGTTCATGCAGCTCGATGCCATGGGCGAAGGCCAGCGCACCGACATTTTCCAGCGGCAGGCCGATGACCTCCAGCCGGTCCTCGGCAGCATTCAGCTCGATGCCCGGTCGCTGCAGGAGCCCGGCGAGCGCACCGTAATGACCTGCTGGGTGAATTGCCTGATCAGCTCCCTGGTGGGGGCTTGGGCGATCAGCTCTCCACGGCCGATCAGGATCAGCTGGTCCGCGACCTGCTGCACCTCGCTCATCAGGTGGCTGGAGACGAAGACGGTCCCGCCGCGATCCGCCCGGGCGCGCAGCAGCTGCCTGATCCAGACGATCCCTTCGGCATCCAGCCCGTTCATCGGCTCGTCCAGGACCAGGATCTCGGGGTCGCCCAGCAGCGCTGCGGCAATGCCCAGGCGCTGGCGCATGCCCAGCGAGAATCCGCCGATCCGCTGGGTGCCCACGGACTGCAGCCCGACGTCGGCCAGTGCCTCATCCACCCGGGTTGCCGGGATCCGGTTGCTTTGCGCCAGGGATGCGAGGAAGGTGCGCGGGGTGTGCCCCGGGTGCCCCGCCGTGCCGCAGATGTGCGCTCCGAGAACCTGCAGCGGGTAGCGCAGCTGCGCGTAGGGAACCGAATTGACCAGTGCCCGCCCGCTGCTTGGCGCGTCCAGTCCGAGGATCATCCGCATGGTGGTCGATTTGCCGGCCCCGTTGGGTCCGAGGAATCCGGTCACCTGCCCGGGTTCTATGGTGGCGGTCAGCGCATTGACGGCGCGGGTGGCGCCGAAGTCCTTGCTCAGCGCTTCAAGTGCGATCATGGTGTGCTCCTTTGGTTCTGCGCTCAACCCTAGGATTCGCCCGGGCTGCCGCGCACCGGCTGGAAGTCGGCCAACGCGCGGCCCCGAACCCCTACCTTGGTCGGTGTCTGGCTGCGCCGATTCTGCGTAGCATGTTGATCATGACTACCTCGTGGAAGCAGCCGGTCCTGTTGCTGCTGCTGGCCCTGTGCGCCTATCTGGTTCCCATCTCCACGAACGGGGCCTGGGTTGTGCTCGCTCCCCTGGCCGCGGCCTGCAGCTACCTGGCCGGACGGCATGTGTCCGCGCTGGCCCATGGATTGCTGGCCCTCGGGGCAGGGACGCTGGCCTCCGGGGTGACGCTGGCATGGTCCTCGCACCTGAGCCTGCTGGCCTTCGCACTGAATATCCTTACCGGCCTGGTGCTCTTTGCACTGCTGCCCTGGTGGGCGGGCCGGGCGCGGCGCAATGCGGTGCTGTTCCGCAGCCAGGAGCGCCGGCATGTGGTGGTGCAAGCCGAGCTGCGGGAAAGGGCGCGCATTGCCGAAGCCATGCATGACCAGCTGGGCCACGATCTGGCGCTGCTGGCGCTGTCCACCGGCGGGCTGCAGGTGTCCTTGGAAAAGGGCACGCCGGCCTACGAACAGGCAAAGCGGATCCGCGAGCAGGCCGATGAGTCCATTGAGCATCTGCACCAGATCATCGGGGTGCTGCACGAGGACGGCGAACAAGCGCCGCTGGGCCCGGCAGGTTCATCGCTGGAGCAGCTGGTCGAACAGGCCCGGGCCAAGGGCATGACGATCAATTTCTCCCGGAAGGGCCCCTCGCCCCAGGCTCCCGGATCCATCCGGTGGGCCGCGGTGCTGCGCCAGGTGGCCCAGGAGGCGTTGACCAATGCGGCGAAGTACGCGCCGCACGCCGAGGTGGACCTCGATCTCGATACGCGCTCGGAGCAGGCGGTGCTGAGCATTTCCAATCCGCTGCATGGCCCCCTGCCTCCCAGCCGGGTTGGGGCCACCGGGATAGCTTCGCTGCGCGGCACCCTCGAAGCTGCCGGAGGCTCGCTGGCGCTGCACCGCACCAAGGAGCGTTTCGAACTGCGCGCTTCCATTGCCCAGGCATCCCCGCACCCGGCGCCTGCCGGGGTGCAGCCGCCGGTGAAGCGCGCGAGCACCTCGATGCTGGTGCTGATGCCGGCCCTCGCCGTCACGGTGATTGCCGCGGCCCTGCTGCTGTTGCAGCATGCCACCTACCAGGCCACCGCCCTGCACCCCTCGGACTTCCAGAGGCTCTCGGTGGGCATGGACGCACGGCAGGTTGCTTCGCTGGTCCACGCCCCGGGCCTGGATGAGCCGCTGCCCGTGATCGACGAGCCGGCACCGCCAGGGGATGCGCAGTGCCGCTACTATGCGGCCCGGACCGGGCTGCTGGATCTGGGCAGCGAGATGTTCCGCCTGTGCTTCACCGAAAACGTACTGGTTTCCACCGACCACCTCTACCCCGCCGGCTAGCCAAAGGAACTGCAGATGAGCATGGACACCCCCGTCAGCGTCCTGCTGGTGGATGACGATGCGCTGATCCGCGCCGGGCTGCGCGCGATCCTGTCCAGCGACCCGGGCATCGTCATTGCCGGGGAAGCGGAGAACGGGGTGCGCGCCATCGAACTGGCCGCGCGCCTGGACCCCTCGGTGATCCTGATGGATATCCGCATGCCGCAGCTCGACGGACTGGGAGCCATGGAAGCAATCCTGGGCCAGGTTCCGGAAACCAAGGTGCTGGTCCTGACCACCTTCGGCGAGGAGGAATACATCGACCGGGCCATGTCCGGCGGAGCCTGCGGATTCATGCTCAAGAGCTCGGGACCCGAGGAACTGCTCGGCGCCATCCATGCGGTGGCCGAAGGCGCCGCGGCGCTCTCCCCGCGCATTGCCCGGAGGGTGATCGACAAGGTGCGCGGGATCGACACCGCCGCGCAGGCCCGGGCCCGGTCCCTGGTCCACGGCTTGACCGTGCGAGAACGCGAGGTCTTGGCGCTGGTGGGCCAGAGCCTGTCCAATGCGGAGATTGCCGCCCGGCTGGTGCTCACCGAGGCGACAGTCAAGGGGCATATGACCGCGATCCTGCTCAAGCTCGGTGCGCGCAACCGCGTGGAGGCCGCCCTGATCGCCTATCAGGGCGGAATCGTCACTCCACGGTGCCGGTAACCCCGTGGCTGGAGTTCGCATCGAGTTTGCGGATCCAGCGAGAGCCTTCGCCTTCCGCGGCGGCCTCGTCTCCGGGGTTGACCAGCGAGCAATTCTTGATCGACAGGCATCCGCAGCCGATGCATCCATCCAGCGAATCCCGCAGCGATTCGAGCTGGAGCATGCGGCGATCGATGATCTGCTTCCAATGCGTGCTGAGCTGTTCCCATTCACTCTGCCGCGGCGCCCGGTCTTCGGGCAGCTCGCCCAACGTGCCGGCGATTTCAGCCAGGGTCAGGCCCACGCGCTGGCCAGCAGCGATAATCGCCAGCCTGCGCAACGTGTGCTTGGGGAACACGCGCATGTTCCCGTTGGTCCGCGTGGAGAAAATCAGGTTCCGCGACTCGTAGTACCTGATCGCCGCCACTGATACTCCCGCGCGCCGAGCGAGATCCCCGATGCCTAATTGGCTTTTCCTTGTTGGAACTGCGGAGTGGCTGGAGGATGTCATATGAGGAATTATTCAGGTCCGGCCGCTTGACCTCAAGTTAGCTGGAGCCTGTTGGCTGTCGTATGAACTTCTACGAAAGGCCAACTCATGACCGCAACCCAGATTCCGCCATGCACCATCCTGTTCGCTCGCATCCAGGAGCAGCAGTCCGGTACGGATACCGGATCCGCGCTGACTGCGCGCCAGCTGCGACGGGCTTTGCGCCAGTTGCGCAAGCACAGGCGCAATTGCCGGTGCGTGCCAGGGCAGCCCTCTTTGGAACCGGCCCACGAGCAAGGCAACTTGTTCTGGGGTGCAGGTTTCATCCCCACCCGCCGTTGACTCATTGCTCATTGACTCGTTGACTCATTGCCCATTGACTCATTGCACGTTGCCGGCAGTGTGACGGGCACCCGCCGGACGGTGCACCCCAGGAAGAAAGATCTCCGAGGAGCCCGGGAATATTTGACGCATCAACTTGTTATTACATGCATACGCATATAAATTGGTGGCAGGACATAACGCTTGCACCAGGAAAACAGGAGTGGACATGCAATTCGGAGTATTCTCAGTCAGCGACATCACCCGCGACCCGACTACCGGCCGCATCCCTACCGAAAAAGAGCGCATCGACGCATCGGTGGCGATCGCCAAGAAGGTCGAAGAAATCGGCATGGACGTCTATGCCATCGGCGAGCACCACAACCGCCCGTTCTTCTCCTCCTCCCCTACCACCACACTGGCCTACATTGCCGCCCAGACCGAGCGCATCATCCTTTCCACCACGACCACGCTGATCACCACCAATGACCCGGTGAAGATCGCCGAGGACTTCGCCATGCTCCAGCACCTGGCAGATGGCCGAGTGGACCTGGTTCTGGGCCGCGGCAACACAGGGCCGGTCTACCCATGGTTCGGCAAGAACATGCAGGACTCGGTCAACCTGACCGTGGAGAACTACCACCTGCTGCGCCGCCTGTGGGATGAGGACGTGGTGAACTGGGAAGGCAAGTTCCGCACCCCGCTGCAGAACTTCACCTCGACCCCGCGCCCGCTCGATGACGTGGCACCATTCGTCTGGCACGGATCAATCCGCACCCCGCAGGTAGCAGAAATCGCCGCCTACTACGGTGACGGCTTCTTCGCCAACAACATCTTCTGGCCAAAGGAGCACTACCAGCAGCTGATCAACCTGTACCGCGAGCGCTACGAGCACTATGGGCACGGACGCGCCGACCAGGCCGTGGTTGGCCTGGGCGGCCAGTTCTACATGGCCAAGGATTCCCAGCAGGCAGTCAAGGAATTCCGCCCGTACTTCGATAACGCCCCGGTCTACGGCCATGGCCCGTCGTTGGAAGACTTCACCTCCCAGACCCCGCTGACCGTTGGCTCCCCGCAGCAGGTGCTGGAGAAGACGCTGTCCTTCCAGGAGTACTTCGGCAGCTACCAGCGACAGCTGTTCCTCATCGACCATGCCGGCCTGCCGCTGAAGACCGTGCTGAACCAGCTGGACCTGTTCGGCGAGTACGTGCTGCCTGAACTGCGCAAGGAAATGGATTCCCGGGCACCGAAGGACCTTACCCCGGCTCCTACCCATGCGGGATTGGTTGCTGCTCGCGACGCTAAACTGGAAGCTGAGCAAGCAAACACCAAGGAGCCTGTAGCAAGTGACCGGGACCAGTAATCCAGCAGCCTCATTGAAGGTCGCCACCGATGCCTGGGAGGCTCTTTTCCGGGCACAGGTGGCGGTCATGCGCCAGATCACCGCAATGCCGGAGTTCGGCAAGCTGTCCATGCGCGAGTACGACGTGCTGTTCAACTTGCGCACCTGCCCCGGCGGCAAAAGCCGGATGGTAGACCTGAACAAGCAGTTGCTGATTTCGCAGCCCAGCCTCAGCCGCATGGTCACCCGATTGGAAGACCAGGGGCTGGTAGTTCGCGAGGCCGACCCGGATGACCACCGTGCCATGCAGCTCTCGCTGACCGAGGCAGGCCGCAAGCTCCAGCAGGAAATCGGAAGGGAGCACGTCAAGCATCTGCACAATTTGCTGGGCACCGCACTGACCGAAGAAGAATTCCATGAGTTGGAACGCTTGAGCACCAAACTGCGTGAAGCGGTGCAGTAGCTTTTGCCCCAGCCCGGAAGGACATGCCATAGGCAGCTCCTTCCGGGCTCCCGGGCATTCCATGGGATTAAATTGATTCAGCATCAACTGTTCAATCACGGCGCACAGAAGGCAGAACACTCTTGAAGGACGAAAAGCTATTCAGCTTGGAAGAAGCTGCCAGCACCCTTGGCGTAGAAACCAAGGAGTTGCGCAGCTATCTGCGCCAGCATCGTCCCAAGGGCGCCATCCAGAAGCCGCCTCAGCCAGGTGGCAACTGGCATGTCTCCGCCGCTTTGCAGACCCAACTTCAGTTCGCCGGCGCGCCGGGGCTGGAAATTTCCCTCACGCCCATTGACGACCAGGTCATTGAATCCCTGGACTGGTCGCCGTGGGACTCCTTTGAAGCCACCGCCGACTCGGCGCCAGTGGCCCCGGGCGTCTACATGTTCCGCCGCGCGGGCGCCTCGGACCATGAGCCAATCTACGTGGGCCAGGCTGGTGAACGCAGCGGCAAGGGACTTCGCGGAAGACTGAAGATCTATTCCAGCGGCCAGGGCGCGACCTCCGGCATGGGCAAGTACGCTTTTGACGAAGGACTAGCGGATCCCCAGTGGCTGCGGGACCTGGCAATCGAGGCGGACCGCGGTGAATCCCGCTCAATCCAGCAAGTGGCACGCCTGGCCATTGACCGCTTGAATCTTGAAGGCCGGTGGGTCACCTGCATCCACCGCAAGGCGGCCCTGCTCCTGGAAGCAGCGCTGATCCGGAAATACCACTTGTCGCTGTGGAATGTTGCCGGTGCGCCAAAAGACGTGGAGAGCTAGGCGTCTGGGTGCATTGTCCCGAACCTGGGCTTGATTCTGCCTCCGGGCAGGTTCATTGTAGGAGTAGCCACTCTCCCGCCGGCATGTAGGTTGAATCGAGGCATTTGCCATGGGCTCGGTAGTTTGCGATGTCACCGTCTCCCTGGACGGATTCTGCGCTGGACCCAATCAGAGCATGGATAATCCGCTGGGCGAGGGAGCCGAAGCCCTGCACCGCTGGCAGTTTGAGCGCCTCGACGAGAACCAGGCGGAAATTTCCGCTATTACCGAAGCCTCGGCTTTCATCATGGGGAGCAAGATGTTCGGCCCTCCAGCCGGTGAGGAAGACGCCGACTGGATCGGGTGGTGGGGAGAGACCCCTCCGTACCATGCCCCGGTCTTCGTGCTCAGCCACCATCCGAAGCCGATGCTCTGCCTGGAGGGCGGGACCAGCTTCCAATTCGTCCCCGATGGGATCGAGGAAGCCCTCGCCGAAGCCCAGGAAGCGGCGGGAGAGAATCCAGTGGCCATCGCCGGTGGAGCAAACACCATTGTGCAGTTCTTGCGAGCCGGCCTCATTGACGAGCTGCGGCTGCATATCGCGCCCATCCGCCTCGGGCATGGCGAACCGATCAGCGTTGAAGATATAGAAACGCATATGGACCGCGTGTCGCGGCGCGAAACGACGCTTGCCACGCACGTCTACTACCAGCGCCGCCGCTAGCTGCCGATCCCGGCTATTTGTAGAACCCCTCGCGGAGGTTGATCCCGTATTCCAGCCACGCCTTCATCGCGGCCAGCATCCCGGTCCAGCCCTCGCAATTCCCAAAGGCAGCCTTGGCTCCTTCGGAGGTCGCCACCCAGCTGGCCTCGCTGATGGTCACCTTGGTTCGGGTGCTGTCTTCCAGTGAAGCGAATTCGAACGTCACGGTATTCATGCCATCGGCAGCAGTGGATTGCTGGCCGCCCCATTGCAGGACAATACGCTTTGGCTCTTCCACTTCCACGATCTTGACCGGGAACGGGCCGGGGAAATCATGGAAGTCCCAGGTCACGGTGGCACCGTTTTCCATGTGCCCGGATGCTCCGCCGGTAGTGAAGTAATGGGAAAGCTGTTCTGGATCAGCCACAGCTTCGTATACTTGCCTGATCGATTTGGAAATGATTCCCGACACGGTGAAGGACAGTTCGCGAAGCTCTTCATGTGGTTCCATAAGACAGGTTTACGCCCGAAGAGCACTAGTGACAATAGATATGGGAAAATTCCCAGCGAAAATTAGCGTTTAGACACCAAACGGCTTGGCATAGCGGTAGTTGCCGCGCGGCAGGCGGTTATCGTCGAAGACCCGCACCATGAAGTGCTCGCCCCATGAGGTGCGCGTAGGCAGGATCCCGCGACCTTGCGCCGCTTCGTAGCCGAAGCGGCGGTAGTAGCCAGGGGCGCCCAGCAGAACGATACCGCTGATGCTTTCTTGCTCGGCCCTGTCATGAATTTCTTGCATCAGGATCGACCCGACACCTCGGTGCTGGTATTCCGGGGCGACAGCTAGCGGGCCAAGTCCCAGCAAGGGTTCCCCGTTCACTTCTCCCCATGTAGCGATGACGTGCCCAATGACCGTTGTGTCATCCAGGGCAACGATTGAGAAACGGTTATCGTACTGGTCGCAGTCGAATAGACGCTGCAGCAGTCCGACTTCCTCAGGCTCAACCATCGGATCGATGCCGGAGAACGCAGCATGGGTTATTGCATACACCGCAGCTCGGTCATCGAAGACTTCTGGACGGATACGCATGCACGCAAACCTACCAAATCTCGCCGAGCTAGAAAAATTGGCCCTTCGTGTTCTTCCACCAACTTGACTCCAGGAACGGGGCATTTTCCTGGCGGCTGGCGTGAGGATTGCGACTTCTTGCAAGCAAAGTTCAGCGAGCATTTTCCCAGGCCGCGCTCCTTGCGGCACGCCTGGCCGACTGGAAAACCCAGTTGCGAAGACCCTGCGGCCATGGCCCCGGGAAAACTTGCGGTGCCTCAAGTGGGAGGCCGTTTATCCATATCCGCACCGCCAGCAGCCACTGGTTGCCGGCACCTGGCGCCAAGGGCGGAATTGCCCCGCTAGTTGATTCAAAAGATGGGCCCAACGAGACCATTCCTTCTCTAACGTTTGCAGTAACGTCTTGAACGAGTCATGGATAGATGATGGAATGATGGTCGCATCGCTTGTCACCTCTATCGGAGAGTTCCATGAAACTGCCTCGGGCGTTCAAGACTTCAATGGCTGCCGTCCTGTCGGCCGCACTGCTTGCAACAGTGCTTCCGGCAACCCCGGCACTAGCCGCAGCCCCTGCCCCAGCAACTTCAGCGGTACAGGCTCAGGCACTGGCAGTTAATAGCGGACTGCAGATTGCCGCCAAGAAAATCCAGCGCAATCCGAGCAAGGATGACGTCTTCGTCAACAAGAAGTACCCGCTCAGTCCCGTTAAGTACGCACCGAAGACGGTAGCGGTCAAGGGCACCAACGTCCGGCTGAAGTCCTCGGCGGCCAAGGCCTACACCAAGATGGCCAAGGCAGCTGCGAAGGACGGTGTCAAGATCCGGGCTGTCAGCGGTTATCGTTCATACAACCGCCAGGCTGAGCTGTTCAACTACTACACCCGCATCTATGGCAAGAGCTACGCTTCACGCATCTCCGCTGTACCGGGCACCAGCGAGCACCAAACTGGCCTGGCCATTGACGTGGGAAATGCCAACGGCGCTTGCGGTTTGCAGGCCTGCTTCGCCAACACTCCCGTGGGCAAGTGGGTCGGCAAGAACGCACACAAGTACGGCTTCATCATGCGCTACCAGAAGGGCCAGGAATCCGTTACGGGCTACTCCTACGAGCCGTGGCACTTCCGCTACCTGGGTACCTCCTTGGCCAAGAGCGTGAAGAACTCTGGCGCCAAGAGCCTCGAAGCCTACTATGGGGTTTCAGGCAAGAAAGCCAAGAGCACTCCCAAGCAGACCAAGGGCACAGCGCGGACCACCGCGAATCTGAATATGCGCACCGGGGCAGGCGCCGGGAACCGACTATTGCTGACCATCCCGAAAGGCAAGAGCGTCCAACTGACCGGATCCAAGAAGTCCGGTTGGTACCAGGTTCGCTACAGCTCGAAAACCGGTTGGGTATCGGGCAAGTATCTGAAGAACAACTCGATGCCGGCAGCACCGAAGAAGGATTCGAAGAAGAGCTCGCCTGAGAAGAGCACCAGCAATGCCAAGTCTGCCAAGACCACTGCGAACTTGAATATGCGTGCCGGGGCAGGCACCAGCCATCGCGTCGTGCTGACTATTCCGAATGGCAAGAAGGTCGCCATTCGCGGCGCAAAGAAGTCCGGCTGGTACCCGGTGAAGTACGCAGGGAAGAATGGCTGGGTCTCCGGCACCTACCTGAGCAATTTCTCCTCGTCCGGGACTGCACCGAAGACCACCAAGCCCAAGAGCTCAAAGTCCTCGTCCAAGAAGACCATCGCGAACCTGAACATGCGCAGTGGCGCGGGAACAGGCAAGCGTGTCATCCTCACTATTCCCAAAGGAAAGACGGTGACCATCCGCGGCTCGAAGAAGTCCGGCTGGTACCCGGTGAAGTATGCCGGGAAGAACGGCTGGGTCTCCGGCACGTACTTGCGCTAGCTGGTTGGACCACACCAGCGCATCCGCAGATTGAGAGATAGACGATTCATTTTCGAATGAATCGTCTATTTCTCTTTTACCGTTTTCTTGGGCTGCGGTGCAGCAACCACACTTCTAAGTGCGGGCCTCCATCTGTTGTGTCGAACAACGGCAGGTTCACTGATCACTAATTCGCAGGTGGTTTCGCCGCTTCATGGTTCCTCTAGGATCCTGCTTTCTGGCGCGTATTGGATAAGCTGTGAGCGACTCGCCTACACTTCGCACCGCTGGTTTCCAGCACATACATTTGGGGGAAACAGATTGCAGGAGAATACGAATGAGAAGCCGGATCTTGCCAGCCAGCAGGAGGCCGAGCTAGGCATTGCTGATCCAAGTGCTACGCAGTCTGGTCCAGAAGCTGACGAGACCCTTGCCAGCATGCTCAAGGATCAAAATCTGGATGCCGAGCAATTCGCTACCGTTTTCCTCAAGAAAGTTATCCGGCTCAGGGGTGTGAAAATCGACCGCGAGCACTTTCTCACTGCAGAGCTCCACAAGAGGGGCTTGAGCCGCGAGCAGATAGAACGCGCAGTCTCGACCAACCCAGCCGCAGCGGGGATCGGGCCAGAGATCCTTGACGATATTGCTTCCAATTCCATTGATTTCGAAACTCGCAAGTCCACTGCCTTGTCATTTGCCAGTGGATTGCCTGGCGGGCTTTTCATGTTCGGTACGATCCCGGCGGACATCACCCAGTTCTACATCCATGCATTCAGGGTCATGCAGAAGATCGCCTACACCTACGGCTGGCAATCCTTCCTGGACGACGTGGAACACATCGACGATGAAACACTGGGAAAACTCGCCGGTTTCCTCGGCGTGATGATGGGAGTCAGCGGTGCGTCTACCACGGTCGGCCGGTTTGCTTCCCAGGTAGCTGGACCGGCTATCCAGAAGAATCTCGCGAAACAGGCTCTAACCAAAACAGCATGGTACGGTCCGATGAAACAAACGCTGAGGTTGATTGGCGTCAATGTCACCAAGCAAAGCTTCGCCAAGAGTGTCAGCAAGATTGTTCCCGTCGTTGGCGGGGTGGTCTCCGGTGGGCTGACTTTTGTCACGCTCAAGGTGCAGTCCAGTAGGCTCAAGCAGCATCTGCGCGAACTCCCGCCACCGCTGGTTGACGCGGCAGAGTACTTGGCTGCGCTGCATGATTTGGACGCGGCCGAGGCTGAACACGGCCTTTCCACGACACTGACCTCAGCAGGTGCGTCCGCCCTCGGCAAGGCACAAAAAGTGGCGGGTTCCGTGCGCGATAGCAACTTGGTGAAAGGCAGCCTGTCCGGGGCATCAGCTGGCGTATCCAAAGCGAAGAATCTCGGCTCTTCACTGGCCGGTGCCGCTAGCGGACGAATGGCAGGATTGAAGCGCGCCGAACGCCACCGGGCACTACCCGCAGCTACCACCGGCGATCAGCCGGAGACAGACGACTGCTAATCAGGCGAACTCGGATATTCCCCATTAGTTGGAACTTGCCTTCACAGCTTTTGGGGAATATTCCGTTCCCGAAGCACTAGTGCACGACCATATGCGAAGAGTACTCGCGGCATATTTGCTGCGGCTCGCAGAATTAATCGAGCCTGCAGAGATTATCGAATTGGCTACTTCAAGAGCCCGGAGACGCAGGAAACTACGGCCGAGGCCACCTGGCTGATCTCATTTTCTTTTGCGGTGCGCGTGAACGAAAGACGGACAGCAGTATGAGCCAGTTCTTCTTCATAGCCCATCGCAGTTAGTACCGCCGAAGGATCGGTCGAGCCTGCTGCGCAAGCAGAACCTGAAGAGCATAGGACTCCCCTGCGGGCCAATTCAATCAGCACAGTTTCGCCTGCGGTCTTCGGGAAGACGAAAGAGACTATGCCTCCAACGCGATGGTCCCGATCACCTGTCAGCTGGACGCTGCCCGGATGCTTGGCATTGAGCTCCTTGAGGATCCGTTCAACCAAGTACGGGCCAAAGCTTGCGCCCAGTCCTGCTTCGCGCTGTGCGGTCGCTGCCTGCAATGCCACAGCTATGCCGACGGCAGCGGCCGGGTTCTCGGTTCCCGAACGCATTCCGCCCTGCTGCCCGCCCCCGTGCAGCAACGGCACAAAGCGATGCTTAGCGGACAGGTACAGTGCTCCGCTGCCCTTGAGGCTGCCGAGCTTGTGCCCGGAAATGCTCAATGCGTCCACAGCGGCGCACAACGGCTTGAGATCGATCCAGCCGGCGGCCTGCACGGCGTCCGTATGCATGATCGCCCCAGCGTTGCGGGCCAGCTGGGCAACCTGCACAACCGGTTGAATGGTGCCCACTTCATTGTTCACTGCCATCACCGAAACCACGGCAACAGCTGCATCGATCAGATCGCCGGCCGCATCCAGATCGACCAGCCCCGTGGCCGATACCGGGATGATGCGGTGTTCGAATCCGTGGAATTCAACAAGGTACTTGCAGGCTTCCAGTACCGCTGGATGCTCAATGGAACTGGAGACCACCACGCGTCCGCGGGGGTTGGCCAAAGCCGCCCCGATCACGGCAGCATTGGCCCCCTCGGTGCCGCCGGAAGTGAAATAGACTTCCTCAGCTGCCACGCCCAGCTGGCTAGCCACCTGGGTTCTTGCCCAGTCGTTAGCCCGCTTGGCCTGCTGCCCTGCTTCATGCAAAGATGCCGGATTTCCAAAATCTTTGGTCAGCAACGGATTGAGCATGTCGAGAACGTCTTGGCGAGGCGGCGCAGTGGATGCGGCATCCATGTAGATCATGCAATAACCATATCCAGTCCAAGGTCAATCGCTTTCACCGAATGCGTGATGGCCCCCGAGGAAATGACATCAACACCAGCTTCAGCGACAGCCACGACTGTTGCGGCGTTGATATTTCCGCTGGCTTCGACCACCGCTTGCCCGTTGATCAGTTCAATGGCTGCGGGAATGTCCGCCGGATCAAAGTTATCCAGCATGATGATATCCACGCCGGCGGCGAGCACAGCTGGAATCTGCGCAATCGAATCCACTTCAACTTCCATCGATGTCGTGTGCCCCAGCCGCGCACGTACGGATTTCAGGGCCGCCGTAAGCTGCTCCCCGTTATCCAGCAAAGCCAGGTGGTTGTCCTTGGCCATGAAAGCATCCGACAGGTTGTCCCGGTGGTTGACTCCTCCACCGCAGCGCACTGCGTAGCGTTCAAGGACGCGTAGGCCTGGCGTAGTTTTCCGGGTATCGACAATGCGGGCTTTGGTATGCGCAACCAGGCCGACGAGCTCAGCGGTCGCCGTGGCGATGGCACTCATGCGCTGCAGGAGATTGAGCCCCACGCGTTCAGCGGTCAGCAAGCTCGCCGCCGGCCCGGTGACCTTGAGCAAGCTGCCACCGGCGGCAAACGTGTCTCCGTCGGCAATCAGCTGTTCCACCTCCAGCTGCAGATCCACTAGCTGCATTGTCCGGGTGAATACCGCACCTCCGGAGAGTACGCCTGGCTGGCGGGCCTGCACCACAGCAGTCGCTGTCGCACCTTCGGGAACGATGGTCAGCGCGGTGATGTCGCCGCGCGGATTGTCCTCGGCGAGCGCCAGCTCGATGATGCGGTCCATGGCCGCGGTGGGTACCGGATGGGTCGAAGTGTTCACGCGTTCAATTCCTTGCTCAAAAGGTTTTCATTATCCAGCTCGCTTGGGTGCAGAGTCCAGCCGTAGCGCACGCCCTCATCTGACTGGCTGCTGGTGAATTCGGTTGAATCCAAGCGATGGTGCGCACCCAGGCTTTTGGTGCGTGCCGTGGAACCTGCGGCGATGATCCGTGCGGTGATCCACAGGTTGCGCAGTTCCGATTGCTCGCGCGCCGTGGCAGCTACAGGCGCGCTCGTCGCTAGCAGATGAACCATTTCTTCGAGCTGCACGCCGGTACGGTAGACACCAAGTTTGCTGCTGGCTGCCGTTTGCAACTGGTCAAGCTCCAGGGGTGCTTGTGGAGTTGGCGCGCTGATCTCCTGGACCACCAGCCTGCTGATATCGCACCCGGTGTCGGAAGCTTCACCGGCCATGGCGGCAACCGCGTTCCGCGCAAAAACCATGGCCTCCAGCAACGAATTGCTGGCTAGTCGGTTGGCGCCGTGAACTGTCGTGTTGGCGCATTCGCCGGCCGCATAAAGACCGGGGACAGAGGTTCGTCCTGACGTGTCGGTGTAGATCCCGCCCATGAAGTAGTGCTGGGCCGCTACCACCGGAATCAGGTCATGAGCCATGTCCAGGCCGGAGCCGCCCGCGGTGCAACTCGCGAGCTTGGCGGTGATGGACGGGAAACGGCGAGCGAGGAATCCTGCGCCGCGTGTTTCTTCCACGGCCCGCGCATCAAGGTACACCTGGTGCCCGGCTTGGATCTGCTCATGGATGCCTCGGGCCACGACATCACGAGGTGCCAGCTCAGCATCCGGGTGAATTCCAGGCATGAACCGCTGCCCCGCGTCATTGACCAGGATGGCGCCCTCGCCACGGACGGCTTCCGAAACCATCCCGGCTTCGGGATATCGGGCCGGGTCAACCAGTGTCGGGTGGAACTGGACGAATTCGCCATCCGCGATGACGGCACCGGCCCGGGCGGCCAGTCCCAGGCCGTCGGCGGTTGCTCCTCGGGGATTGGTGGTCGCTGAGTACAACTGGCCCAGTCCGCCGGTAGCCAGCAGCACGGCGCTGGACGAGAGCAGCTGCTGTGCATCGTGGCGCAAGTAGTGCACCCCTGAGACTTTTCCGTCCTGCAGCTGCAGTTCGGTGGCAAGCGCATCCTCGATAATACTGAGTTTCTTGGCAGTCTCCAGCTGGCGCACGGCACCAACCAGGGTTTGCACCAGTGAAGCGCCGGTGGCATCCCCGTTGATATGCAGAATCCGGTGCGCGCTGTGCGCGGCTTCAAGGCCAAGCTGGTAGGAACCGTCTGCGTCGCGGTCAAAGACCACTGCATAGGATTCCAAAGCCTGCACTAGCTCGTCGCCTGAGGTACACAGGTGTTCCGCCGGTCCCACGCCGCAGTGGCCCGCGCCAGCTTTGAGCGTATCGGCAACGTGTTTGGACACGGAGTCGCCGTGGGCCATGGATGCTCCGGTAACAGCTGATAGCCCGCCCTGCGCGAGCTCGGAGTTCGAGTCCCCCAGTTTGCCTTTGGTCAGCAATACCGGCTGGATACCCAGCTCTACAGCTTGCAAGGCAGCGCACAGGCCGGCCACACCGGAGCCGACGATCACCAGCTTCTTCGGTTCTAGTTGCCTCTGGCTCATGGCTTGGCAGCTAGCATGCGCTCCAGGGCGATCTTTGCATCCCCCTGCTGTTCCTTCGGCACGGAAATCTGGTTGACCACTCGTCCGGCAACCAGCTGTTCGAGCACCCAGGCAAGGTAGCCCGGGTGGATTCGGTACATCGTGGAGCACGGGCAGATCACCGGGTCCAGGCAGAAGATGTTGTGCTGCGGGTACTGGGCAGCCAAGCGGTTGACCATATTGATTTCGGTGCCGATGGCAAAAGCAGTTGGCTCGGTAGCAGCGGCAATAGCCTTTTGGATGTAGTCGGTAGAGCCTGCTTCATCTGCCGCGTCCACAACTTCCATGGGGCATTCCGGATGCACAATCACGCGCACGCCGGGGAAATCCTCACGCGCCTTGGCGATCTGCGCGGGGTTGAAGCGCTTGTGCACGGAGCAGAAGCCGTGCCACAAAATGACCTTGGCATCGAGCAGGGTGGTGGCTTCGTTCCCGCCTAATTCCTTGCGCGGGGTCCACATCGGCATCTGTTCCAGGGAAATGCCCATCGCCTTAGCGGTGTTGCGTCCAAGGTGCTGGTCCGGGAAGAACAGGACACGGCGTCCACGCTCGAAAGCCCACTGAAGAACAGTTGCAGCGTTGGAGGACGTGCAGACCAGTCCTCCGTTGCGCCCGACAAAGGCCTTGAGCTCTGCAGAGCAGTTCATGTAAGTCACCGGAATGACCGGCATCCGCCCGTCATCGGCTTCCTCCGCATACAGGGCTGTGAGCTCTTCCCAGCACTGTTGCACGCTCGGACCGTCTGCCATGTCCGCCATGGAGCAGCCTGCAGCAAGATTCGGAAGGATCACCGACTGGTCCTCACGGCTGAGAATATCTGCCGTTTCGGCCATGAAGTGCACCCCGCAGAACACGATGGCTTCGGCCTTGTCGCGGGTCAATGCGGCGTTGGCCAGCTGGAAGGAGTCACCTACGAAATCTGCGTACTTCACGACTTCATCGCGCTGGTAGAAGTGCCCGAGGATCACTGCCCTGTCCCCCAGGGTTTCCTTGGCCGCCAAGATGCGGGTATCAAGCTCAGCGTCGCTGGCCTCCAGGTATTCCTCCGGGATCGAACCCTGCACCGGGTAACCCGCTGGAACCGAATCTGCTTGGGAGGCACCTGGCCCGTAGCCTGCGGGGGTGTCCCACGGGTTGGAGGCCAGGTCGGTGGAACAGGTGGAAGCCGGAGCCAGCAGATTGAGCCGAGCGATGTTCTGGGCTACCGAGGCGTTGGCGTTGTCAGTGATTTGGGTGCTCATGGGTTCGTCCGTTTCTTGCAGGATGACGGTGAAAAGTATGGATGGTGCTTGCTAGTCGTGCAGCGGGTCGACTTCCAACGGGTCCGGTCCGTGGCCTACGTAGCGGTATAGCCGTGGTGGCCGGTGCTGTCCGCCAGCTAGGTATTCGTCGGTCTCCTCAATGGATGCCGTGCTCTTGAGCGTTCGGCGGAAGTTCGCAGGGTCCAGACGGCGTCCGAGGATGGCTTCATAGACTCCGCGCAGGGCCGCCAGAGTAAAGCGTTCGCCGAGCAGCCGATGGGCTATCTGCCCGTATTCGGTTTTGTTGCGCAGCCTCCACATGGCGTAGTCCAAGATCTTCCGGTGGTCGAAAGCCATCTGGGCAATCTGCGGATCATCGATATCGAACCAGGCCACGTTGTCGTCTTGGACGGTGGCGCCCACTTGATCTGCGTTCAGCAGCGCAAAGTAGGCGATGGTGACTAGGCGGTGGGTTGGCGAGCGGTCGATATCGCCGAAGGTGTAGAGCTGTTCCAGATAGGTGGGGCGCAGGCCCGTGGTTTCGGCAAGGTTGCGCCCGGCCGCTTGGCCGAGGGATTCGCGCGGATCAACTGGTCCGCCTGGCAGCGCCCACATTCCGGTGTGGGGTTGGCGAATGCGGCGTACCACTGGCAAGCAGAGTTTGTCGTGTCCGCCATCCTTGCCTTCACGGATTCCCAGGATCACAGTGGAAACCGCTAGAGCGGGCGGGAGGTTGCGGCGTTCGTCGACGTTCGCCCAACCCGGTACGGATGACATTTCTTATTTGCCTCGTTTTCAGCACATTCGGATTCGTTAGAGTCATTCTGACATTAACGCTCTTCAGGCGCTAGCCCAGATCACATTCCGAGGGTGAATGGCCTATGATCAATGGCATGACATTGGATCTGAATCTTCGAGTGGTTCGCGCAAACACTGAGGTGAAAAGCCCATCCGTGCTTTTCATCCACGGCTTCGCCTCATCCGGCGAACTGAATTGGGACCGCTCGCGTTGGCTGAAATATTTCACTGATGCAGGACGCGATGTCCTTCTGGTTGATTTGCCCGGCCATGGAGAAGATCCTCGCCGCAATGACGGCAGCTGGGCGCCAAGCCAGATTCGCCAGGCCCTGGCTGCCATCGTGATGGATCTGGATGATGGTCCCGTAGACGTCATCGGCTACTCTTTGGGTTCCCGGCTGGCGTGGGAGTTCGCCGCTTTCAATCCGGATTTGGTGAATCATCTGGTCATCGGGGGTCCAGGAGCCGGTGATCCGCTGGCCGCCTTCGAATTGGGCCAGGCCCGTGCCTACGTCGAGACGGGCGAAAAGATCCATGACGACTACACCGCCGCCATCATGCGGATTGCCGAGGCTGAACCGTCCAATGATCTATCGGCGCTTTTTGAGCTCATAGAAGCAATCAAATCCGAGCCTTACGATCCGGCAGCCAAGGTGCCGTCAGTTCCAACCTTGCTCGTCGCCGGAGACCAGGATGATCTCGCGACCACCATGCCGCATTTGCGTCGCCTCCTGAAGGACGCAGGAACACGCAATGAAGTGCTGTGGCTGTCAGGTCGCAATCACGCCAACGCTGTAACCAGTCGCGAGTTCAAAGAGAGAGCGCTTGAGTTCGTGAGCTTTTAGCTCCGGCCACTCCTTTAATGCAGGCCTCCGCTGCCTTGAGCCCATACAACTATCCGCCCTAAGGCTCGTCCGGGTTTCCAGACGAGCCTTAGCCAGCTCAGCGCCGACTATTGCATTTCCGAACTGGAACCGAACATGGACGTGCTCTTGTTCGCTGCACGTTCCGATCAGCACTGTGGCCCTTATCGGTTAAATGATTCGATGCGTGCAGGCCTAGCGATCTCGAATCTCTTCCCATTCCCTGCCGCTACTTCGGCGAGCACACCTGTGCTAGAGCGGCGTGTACATCAACAAGGTCAAGTCCGTGGCTTCGGTAGGAGTCAGGTTGTGCTGCTCGTAGCAGGTCAGCCCCAATTTAGGATGCCGGAACACCCGTTCACCGGTGCGGAAACCTGCAACGTCGCGTTCATTCCAGATCGCGGCAAATTCCGGGGAGGCCGCCGAGACCCGCGCAACGATGCCGCTCTCCCCCGACGGGCTGAGCCATCCACGCGTTTCGGCACGGAAGCTTCCCACGAAACCGCGGCTTTGCACTTCCCAATCCGGGAGCATCTCACGCAATTGCGCATCGGTGAATACGAGCCACAACAGGTTCCGATCTTCGCTGTCCAATGAAGCCACCCGCGGATACAGCTGTTCATAGGCCTCATTCCAGCCCAGGATGGTCCAGTCGGCGGAGAGCAGGAAGGCCGGGAACTGCAACGCATCGAGCAAACGCTGCAGGGCTGGAGTCATGCCGCCGGTGCCAATCGGGTCAAGCTCACCGTGCCCTGCCAGAGAAAACAGGTACGAGGATTCCACCGGGGTGAGCCGGAACAGCCGTGCCAAGGACTGCAGAACCTGGCGCGAGGGATTGATGTCGCGGGCCTGCTCAAGCCAGGTGTACCAGGTAACGGAAACGCCGGCCAAGGTGGCGACCTCTTCGCGGCGCAGGCCGCGCACGCGGCTGCGTCCGATCTCCGGCAATCCATGGGAAGCCCTGTCAGCCCGGGCCCGGCGGTCCTTGAGGAACGCGGCGAGTTCTTCGCGACGTCTTTGACTTGGAGTCACGGGGTAAACCTCATTGCATGGTAGTAGTACTACTAGTATCGTCACCGTCTGGGTTTGAGGGCAAATATATGGTGAGATTTTAGGTATGACCACACTTCGTTCACACACTGTCACCCATGGCCGCAATATGGCCGGCGCTCGCGCACTGTTCCGCGCAGCCGGCGTGAACGGCGCTGACCTCGGGCGCAAGCCGATTATCGCTGTCTCCAACAGCTTCACTGAATTCGTTCCAGGGCACACCCACCTGCAGCCGGTAGGCCGCATTGTCTCCGACGCCATCACTGCCGCCGGTGGCATCCCCCGCGAATTCAACACCATTGCCGTGGACGACGGCATCGCCATGGGCCACGGAGGCATGCTCTACTCGCTGCCATCGCGCGACCTCATTGCCGACTCCGTGGAATACATGGTCAATGCCCACTGTGCCGACGCGCTGATCTGCATCTCGAACTGCGACAAGATCACCCCGGGCATGCTGATGGCCGCATTGCGCCTGAACATCCCTACGGTCTTCGTCTCTGGTGGTCCGATGGAAGCCGGCCGCGCCACCCTGGTAGATGGCACCGTGCGCACCTTGGACCTGGTGGATGCCATCTCCGAGGCCGTGAACGAGAACGTATCGGATGCAGACCTGCTGCGCATCGAAGAGTCGGCCTGCCCGACCTGCGGCTCCTGCTCGGGCATGTTCACCGCCAACTCGATGAACTGCCTGACCGAGGCCATGGGCTTGTCCCTGCCGGGCAACGGCTCCACCTTGGCTACCCACACGGCCCGCAAGGACCTGTATGAAAACGCCGGCAAGCTGGTAGTCGATATCGCCAACCGCTACTACGGCGAAGACGACGAGACGGTCCTGCCACGCAGCATCGCCACCAAGAAGGCCTTCGGCAACGCCATGGCACTGGATATCGCCATGGGCGGTTCCACCAACACCATCTTGCACCTGCTGGCCGCCGCCCGCGAGGCCGGCGTGGAATTCGGCCTCGATGAGATCGATGAAGTGTCCCGCCGTGTCCCGTGCCTGGCCAAGGTTGCACCCAACGCTGCCGGCAACGGCACCATCTACTACATGGAAGATGTCCACCGTGCCGGTGGCATCCCCGCAATCCTCGGCGAGCTGCGCCGCGGCGGCCTGCTGGATGAAACCGTGCACACGGTTCACTCGGCAACCCTGGGCGAATGGCTCGATGACTGGGATATCCGCAGCGGCAAGGCCAAGGAGGAATCCTTCGACCTGTGGCACGCGGCCCCGGGCGGCGTGCGCTCCTCCACCGCCTTCTCGCAGTCCGAGCGGTGGGCGGCGCTGGACACCGATGATGCAGAAGGCTGCATCCACTCGGTTGAGAATGCCTACTCCAAGGACGGCGGCCTGGCCGTACTGCGCGGCAATATCGCCGTGGACGGTGCAGTGGTCAAGACCGCTGGCGTTGACCCTTCGATCTGGACCTTCTCCGGCCCGGCAGTGGTCTGCGAATCGCAGGATGAAGCCGTCGAGAAGATCCTAAACAAGCAGGTGAAGGAAGGCGACGTAGTGGTCATCCGCTACGAAGGTCCCAAGGGCGGGCCGGGCATGCAGGAAATGCTCTACCCCACCTCGTTCCTCAAGGGCCGCGGCCTGGGCAAGGCCTGCGCACTGATCACCGATGGCCGCTTCTCTGGTGGCACCTCGGGCCTGTCCATCGGGCACGTCTCCCCCGAGGCCGCTTCCGGTGGCATGATCGCCCTGGTGGAAGATGGCGATACCATCTCCATCGATATCCCGACCCGCGAGCTGACCCTGAACGTCTCTGACGAGGTCTTGGCACAACGCCGCGAGCGCTTGATCGCTACCACCGGCTACCGCCCGAAGAGCCGCGAGCGCGTGGTCTCCCCTGCGTTGCGGGCCTACGCCGCCATGGCGTTGTCCGCTGACAAGGGTGCGGTCCGCGACGTGGATCGCGTAGAGCGGGCCATGCGCGAAGCCGATGAGCGTGAAGCCGCAGCCCAAAGCGCGGCCCAAATCTAGCCAGAAGGCTTGACCACGGCAACAGGCCCGGACCTCTTATGCGAATAAGCGGACCGGGCCTGTTCTGTTTCCAAGGCACTAGCCCTGAAGCAGCAGGGATTGTTCCCCGCATGCCGAATGCCGGCGCTGCCTCAAAAGGCAAGACCGGCATCCAGCTGGCGCGCGGACTATGGGTTCCGGCGACGGTACCGAAGCAGGATCAATGCTCCGGCGATAATCACCATCCCTGCAGCCCCTGCCAGCCACAACGAGCCCTGGTCAAGGCCGGTTGCCGCAAGCGGTGCTGGCGGGGCAGGTGGTGCTGCCGGCGCTGGCGGCGCTGGCGGCGCTGGCGGAGCCGGAGGAACCGGTGGTGCCGGTGGCGCTGCCTGCGGAGCCTCGGAGCAAACTTCCACGTCCGCCGAATCCGAATTGTTCCCATCCTCGCCGGACTTCTCCGGTATCGAGGCCGTATTCGTCATCGTCTGGCACTTGCCGGCTACGCCGTCCAAGACCAGTTCGTACGTGAACTTCTTGCTCTGCTCTTCGGCCTTGGCCGTGCCCAGTTCCCGCGGCTGGCCGGGATTGGTGTAGTCATCGAAGACCGTCACCATTTCATCGGTGGCCGTTGCCGCCTCGAATTCCAGCGGAGCCTTGGCACTGACCGTGCGGGTTGTCCCTTCCACGTCGGTCCAGCTGGCGTTCACCGTGTTCTCGTGGCCGGTGTAGTCGGCCTCGGCAACAGGTGTTTCGAAGGTGCAGCTGTACTTCACGGTGCGGGTTTCCCCGGCCGCAAGCTCCAGCTTCCCCTCCGCCAATCCTTCGATGGAGCAGCTGGCCCCGGCGATGGATAGCTTGTCTTCCAGGAGCACTTGCGTGTCCTTGAAGTCATTCGGATTGGCCACGGTGATCTCACCGGTGACGGTGAAGTCCTGGTCTTCGTAGCCCTCCAGCATCGCCTGGACCGTGTACTTGGCCGTGGCCTGCCCGTCCGGGTCAACCTCGAACTTCGTTTCCTTCGCCTCCTTGCGGGCCGACCAGTCGTAGTCCCTGACGTACTGGGCGTCGGCGCTCTTGGCGATCATCAGGCCCTGCTCAATGCACAGTTGCAGGTCCACCGAGGATTCGTCCTTGCCGTTGCCGTCGGTACTCTCATGCACTGCCGCGGTATTGGTGTATACCGTGCAGGTTCCCGCTTCGGGTTCCAGCACCTGTTCGTATTCGAACTGCATGGGAGCTTGCGGGACGTGGACTTCTCCGAGCACCTTCGGTTCGGCGCCAGGATCCATCATGTCGTCGGTGACTCTCACCGATTCGTCCGTGACTGCATCGATCGTGAAGCCGATCGGTGCCTCGGCACGCACTTCGCGGTCATCGAAGGTGGCAATCACCGTATTGATTGCTCCTTCGAAGGCATCGGTGGTGAGCCAGCTAGCGAGGTCGCATTCATACCGGGCCCCCAAGTTCTCCCCGGCATCGAGCACGACCTGCAATCCAGCGGCCGCTTCATCGGCATCCTCCAGATCGATCCGGCAGCTGGTGCCAGCGGTATCGCTCCGGTCTTCCAAGGTGGCGGTGATGGAACCGAAATCATTCGGGTTCTGCACCATCACTTCACCGGCCAGCCGCAAGTTCTGCTCAACGGCTGCGGTGTTGCGAGCCTGAACCCAGTAGTGCGCGGTGAAGGTTCCATCCCCGTTCGCGGTGAGCTTGCTCTGGTCGATCCGCTTCTCCACCTCCCATTCGTAATCCAGATCCACCAGTCCCTGCGCGGTCTTCTGCAGGCCCAGGGCCTTCTGTCCGCAGAGGGTGACGGTGGTCGAATCCTCGGCCCCGGTCTGCTGGATCACCGCGGTGTTGGTGAACTCGGTGCAGGTGCCGGCCTGGGCCTGGTGGCGCAGGGTGTAGTCGAAGTCGACCGGGGTGCCTTCGGCATTCCAGATCGCTTCGCCCAGCACTACCGGCGACTCGGGATTGGTCTTGTCATCGATGACGGTGACCTGCTGATCGGTTTCCGCATCCAGCAGGTAGTCCACCGGTGCGGTTGACGTGGCCACCGAACCCTCGCCCCAGGTTGCCGTAACCGTGTTGCTGCCGTGCAGCTGGCCGGGGGTGCCCGAGCAGCTGTAAGGCAGCTGCACCGTGGCGCCGGTTCCGTCGCTGCCCACCAGGACCGCGACTTGCAGGCCCCCGGTTTGCGGATCGGCGTCCTCGGCGTCGATGGTGCACGTGACCCCTTCGATGCTGATCTCATCGGTGATGGTGGCTACCGTCGAGGCTGCTGCGAAGCGGTTCGGATTCACCAGCACGATCATTCCGTGCACTTCATGGCCGGAATCCTCCGCTCCGTCCGGGATGGCCGACACGGTGTAGGAGAAGTCGGCGGTGCCGTCCTCGGCAACGATGGTTTCGGTGCGGTCAACCTTCTTCTCCAGGTCCCACAGGTAGGTCCGATCGAAGCTGGCTTCGGCATCTTTGGCAATCATCAGATCGAGCAAGCCGCATAGCTGCACGGTCGCCTCATCCCTCGGATCCTCCCCTGCCTGGATATCGACCCAGGCGGTGTTCGTGTAGCTCATGCATTCACCGGCCGGAGCATCATGCTCCAGCTGGTACTCGATGAGCACCGGCGAATCATCGATGTCCACGGTGCGCAGCAGCACCGGCTCCTGGGGATTCGACTGGTCATCCCAGATCTCGACCTGCCGATCGATGTGGGAATCAATGGCGAATTCGATGGGCACCTGCGTGCTCGATGCCCGGTCATCGCCCCAACTGACCGTGGCGGTGTTGGTGCCGCCGCTGTAGGAACCGGCATCGACTCCCGCCGAGACATCGCAGCTGTAGCCGACGGTGATCATCCCGTTGGCCGGGATGCTCACCAGCGATTCCGAAGCGGTGCAGGTGATCGATTCCAGATCGACAACGTCCTGGATCGTGGCGTCAATGCCCGTGTACTGGTTCGGGTTGGTGATGGTGATCTGGCCTTCCAGCACCCATCCCGAATCCTCGTACCCGGTGTTCTCCACCTTGATCACGTAGTCCACCGGTTCGCTGGCCGCACCGTTGGTGGTGATCTGCTGGTCCTGGCCTTCGGCCAGCGACTTCTCGATCTGCCATTGGTAGGTGCGGTCGTACTCGGCTTCGACGGTCTTGCTGATCTCCAAGGCCGCCTCGCGGCAGGCTTCGGCGAGCGCATTGTCCGTCGCGGTGAATCCGTCATCGCCGGTGAGCGTGGCGACGTTCTCGAATACCTGGCAGGTGCCTGCCTCCTCCACGGTCCACGTCACCGAGTAGTCCCGGCTTTGCGGCCCATCGGCCACATCCACTGTCCACGCCGGATCGAACTCATGAGCGCTGTCCGTGATGGTCACCGTGTCGTTCAGCGGCGTCTGGTTCCAGTCCTGCTCCGAGATCCCTACGGTGTCCGAGTCCTGGCTATTGGCCGTGCTCAGCGCCTGGGCGTCCCAGTCCACGGTGGCGGTGTTGCTGCCTTCGTAGTCCGGCTGGGATTCGAAGGTGCACGAGTAGGCCATCACCCATTGGGCCCCTGCGGGGATCACCGTCTGGAAGCCGGCTTGCTCGGCGGACATGTCAGCCACCGCTTCGCCCTGCACCCCGGTGATCGTGCAGGCCACGTCCCCGCCGACATCGGCGAAGTCCTGCACCGTGACCGGCGCGTCCTGCCAGTCGTTCGGGTTGGCCAGCGTGATTTCTCCGCTCATCGCCCAATTGCCGTCCTCGTGGCCTTCGGGGGTCACGGTGATCCGGTAGTTCGCCGTGGCCTCGCCGGTACTCGGGTTGGCTGCCAGCGGTTGCCCGGAGAGCAGCTCCTTGTCCAGCGACCACAGGTAGGAGCGGTCGAAGGAGGTCACGACGTTCTTGGCGATATCCAGATCTGCTCCGGCGCACACCGTGGTGCTGGCCGAAGCCGTGTTCTCCTCGCCCTCGCCGGTGGCCTCATCGAGCACCGCGGTGTTGGTGTACTCGGTGCAGGTTCCGGCCACGCCCTGCAGTTCCAGGTCGTATTCGAAGGCCTTCGGCGATTCCCCGGCCATCGCGGTGCCCAGCACCACTTCCTGGACTTCAACGGTTTGGTCATCGGTGATGGCGACTTCGCCGTCGGTCAGCAGGGCCTGCTCGAACCCGAAATCGACGTCCGTTTCAGCCTGGCGTTCCTGGCCCCAGGCCACGGTTGCGGTGTTCGTGTACTGGGCGGTGATGTCGGTGTCCGCCGGGACCTGGCAGTTGTAGCCCAGAGTGGTGCTTTCCCCGTCACCGAGCACGAGCTGGAAACCGCCGGCGGTTTCATCCGCATCGGTGCCCTCGATGGTGCAGCTGGCCGACGGGATGGAGAGCACATCGGTGACCGTGGCCGCCAGGTCCCCGACTTGCGTGTTCGGGTTGCTGATGGTGATGGTTCCGGACACCTGCTTCGCGCTGTCCTGCGCTTCGCCGGCGGTGGCCACTACCGTGTAGTGCGCGGTGACCGTGCCGTTGCCGGCGACCGTGAATTCGCTGCGGTCCACCTGCTTGTGAAGCGACCAGTCGTAGTCGCGTGCGTAGCTGGCGTCCACGTCCTTGGTGATAACCAGATTCTTCTGGTCGCAGATGCCCACGTCCTGCGAGTCCTCGATGTCCTCGCCGGCCAGATCCACCCACGCAGTATTCGTGAAGACCAGGCATTCATCACGCGGCACTTCGTAGGTGATCTCGTAGCTGAAGCTCTGCGGGGCTTCGGCGTAGTGGACCGTGCCCAGCAATACCGGGTCCCCGGAAGGATCAGCCTGGTCATCCCAGACGCCAACTGATTCATCGGTGCTCTCATCCAGGGTGAATTCGATGGGTACCGGCTGGCTCTCAGCCTGCAGCCCATCACCCCAGGTGACCACCGCGGTGTTGGTGTGGCCGGTGTAGTCGGCCTCCGCCACGGCCGATGCATCGCAGTTGTAGTCCACGGTGATCGAGCCGCTGCGCGGCACCACCTGCTGCATGCCTTCCATTCCCGGATTCGTGTCCTCGGCAATGATGGTGCAGGCGGCCGAGAGGGTATTCTCGTCGCTGATCGTCACTTCGAGGTCTTCGAATTCGTTGGGATTGGCCACGGTAATGGATCCGGAAAGCTGCTGCCCGGAATCCTCGTAGCCGGTGTTGTCCACCAGCACCGTGTAGTGAACGGTAGCGGTTCCGTCTTCTTCGACGACGGCATCTGGCCGCTGGCCCTCGGCCAGCTGCTTGTCGATGCTCCACAAGTAGGTGCGGTCGTAGGAGGCCGTCACGTCCTTGGTGACGGTCAGCCCTGCCTGGCGGCACGCTTCGACCTGCGCGTCATCGCTCTTGACCAGCTGGTTGCTTCCGGTGATCGTGGCGGTGTTCATGAAGCTCTGGCACTTGCCGGCTTCCTCCACCGTCCAGGTGTATTCATAGGTCCGAGTCTGCGGTCCATCGGAGTAATTGATGGTCCAGTCCGGATCGAATTCATGCAGCGGATCTGTCACGGTCACAGCGTCATTGAGCGGTGTCTGCGTCCAGTCGCCCGCATTGACCGGAACCACCTCGGTGGCGCTGGCCGATGCGGTGGAGGCGTCGCTGGCTGACCAGGTGGCTTCAGCGGTATTGCTGCCTTCGTAGTTCGGCTGCGATCCGAAGGTGCAGCTGTAGCTGAAGGTCAGCGTTTGGGAGGCATCCAGTGTTGCCTGGAAGCCCGGTGCCACCGGATCGGCGTCCATCGTGTCCGGTTCGCCGGCAATGCCGACCACCTGGCAGGTTGCGTCCCCGCCCACATCGACCTGGTCGGTGACGGTCACGTCAATGGCTTGCCAGTCATTGGGGTTGGATACCGTGATGGTTCCGCTCATGGCCCAGTCGCTGTCCGAATAGCTTTCGGGAGTGACAGTGACGGAGTATTGCGCGGTGAATTCGCCGGTTTCCGGATCCGCGGTGAATGGCTGCTCGCCTACTGCGTCCTTGGCGATGCTCCAGTCGTAGCTGCGGTTGAAACTGGACACGACCAGTTTCTCGATAGCCAGGTCCTGGCCGATGCAGACTTCCACGGTGGCATTGTCGGTCAGCGTTTCGCCGTCGTCTGCGGTCAGGCTGGCGATGTTCTGGTAGTCGGTGCATTCTCCGAGCACGCCGTCCCACTCGATGGTGTACGCGAAGGTCTTCGGGCTTTCCCCCGCTGTAACGGTGTTACCGCCGGCAATGCCCGAAAGGTCGATTTCACTATCGGTGACGGTGACTTCCTCGTCGGTCACCGTTGGCGAGACGGACGCGAAATCGTAGCCGGCCGAGGCGCTGGCTTGGCCATCGGTGCCATAGTAGGCCTCCGGGTCCCAGGTTGCACTGACCGTGTTGGTGCCGGCGCTGGCGGCACTGGTTCCCTCGGGCAGGTCGCATTCATAGGTGAAGGAATTCTCGCCGGGCTGGATGGTCACCGGATTGGCGATCGGCGAACCGCCAGCGGAGATGACGCAATTGGCTCCATCAAGCTGGTCGGCCAGCGTAATCCCGGACATCGCCGTATCATTCGGGTTCACCACGGTAATGGTGCCGGAGAGCTGGAAGTTGCTGTCCTGGGCCTCGCTGGCGGTGGCGACCACGTTGTAGTCGACGTCCACTCCGGTGGCCGTGGCCTTCACTGTGGCTTGCTGGCCCTCGGCCAGCGACTTGTCCAGATCCCAGTCGTAGTCGCGGTCATAGGATGCCTGCACATCCTTGTGGACCGTGAGCTCGTCGTAGGTGGTCTTCGTATTGGTGAAGGTACAGGTGACTTCATCGTTGTCGCCCAGGTTGAAAGTGATGGCCGAACCGCTGCGGATAGCGGCGGCGCCGGTGCAGGCGATCGAGGAAAGATTCCAGCCAGCTGGCAAGTCCTCTTCGGTGACGGTGATCGTAGCTGGCGCCACGGTGTAGGTGACGCTCTGCGGCAAGCTCGCGCCGGTATCGGAATCGGCACTGTCATCGAGGTTGAATGATGTCGAGTCGCCGAAGCGGTCCTCGGCGAGGGTGAAGTCGAAATCCGTGCCGTCGGCAGGAACCGCGTCCTTGATGACGGTTACGGAACCGGCTTGGACCGCACCGGCCTGGATCTGGTTGTCGCGTTGTCCAATGGACTTGCAGTTCAACGACGAGATCAGGACGTGGTACGGCGAACCGTTGATTGAGGAAGCACCGGTGCCCGGGCCGTGATCCAGCTCCGAGGCGATATGCGCATCGAAGTAGAGGGTGACGCTTGACTCGTCGCCTTCTTCTCCGTCGACCATCAATGTGATGAAGACGGTGTCGACGCGGTCGTTCCCGGCGCCTTCATCGACAGTCCAGCCGGTGATGTTCGCGCCGTCCACTGTCTCGTTGAGCAAATAGTCATAGGCCCATTTGCCGGCCTGCTTGACCTGGTAATTGATGACCAGCTCGTTTTCGCCTGCGGGCAATGTCATTTGCAAGCGCTGGTGAACCACACCGCCCTCATAGAGCCCGTCGTGGACATTGCCGTTGGCGAAGGCGGGCATCTCATCGGACTTCTGCATGAAGGTGTCGACCGAGCCGTCTCCTTCGTTGTACTCGCAAATCCGCGGAGCACCTGACTCAAGGGCAGCGGCCGTGATCGGCTCGCGGGCCGCTGTCGAGGACCCGGTAGAATCTTCCGATTCCGAAACTTCGGCCTTCGGCTGCGCAAGTTCCGGTGAAGCCTTGTCCACTGGCTTCTTCTCTGTCTTGGGCGCAGCTGATTCCACAGGTTGCGCTTCGGGTGCCGGCTGCGTGGTTTCCACAGCTTTTGGCTTTTCTGGCTTCTGAGTTGCCGGTGCCGGTGCAGGGGCGGACTCGGGTTCGGCCGCTGCTTCTTCCTCTGGCGCCGAGGTCTTGGCGCTGTCTACTGCTTCAGCAGCTGGCTGTTCTTCCCCCGTGTCAGCCGTGGACGATTCGTCGGCTTCGGCCTTGGTTTCCTCGGCCGAGCCGGTGGCCAGGACCGATTCAGAGTTCTCCGGTTCAGTCCCCTGCTGTTTGGCCTCGACTTCTTCCCCAACAGAAGTTTCGGCAGCAACTGCCATACCCGGAATGGTCATGACAAAGCACAAGGAAATCGACGAAATTATCGCCAAGCATCCTTTTAATAATCTGTTTAAAGCTGTTTTACGGCGCAAATTTGGCACAAAAGTGCCACGCCTTTGATGCCTAGACATTTCTCCCCCATACAAGAATGTCCTGAGTGGATCGCGCGGCGTGCAGGAGCGATCCACCCGAAAAAGAGCGAGCTATAGTAAGGCTTTGACCTCAGATAATGAAAGCCTGGCCCATGATTCAGCCACCCCATGTGGCTCAACTGCTCAGGATAAGTTCCCCAATGCATCTAAAGATGCGAAATGAATGCGAGTGTTTCAATTCGTCTTTAAATCCCCCAATTCAAGACAACGATATGCCGACATCCTACGCCGGCATTCGGCTTTGTGCCAGCAAATGGAAGGAAATAAATTTGGCTGAAAATGAAGCAATCGGTGCACTTCTTTGCCCATGGATTAAACGTGCTTGTCACCTGCCAAATTCACGATTCAGGCCCTAGCGGACAGCAATGAAGGTCGATGCTCTGCGACAGCGGCTTTGGCACCCCCGCTCGCCCGCGGCACCCGAAAGGCTTGGCAGAAACCGGTCTGGAACAATCCTGCCGACCCTGGGGCCAGTACAGAAGCAATGGCACTACGCCTCGGGAGCTCCACATCCACCGAAGAGCTCCGCGGCATCGAGCCCCGGAGACTGCCCCGCTTCACCCCGGGACGTCGAGAAGATTCACTACGACCTTCAACTACTAATTTGAGTACCCGGTCTGACCTGCAAAGTAAAAATAAATCTCAATCTGATAAAGGTTGCGTGTTTTCTCCGTTTGAGCTTGGTAGTTGCTGAACACTTTGGTAATCATTGAATGGTGAAAAGAGCAACCCTATGAGCCAACGACGCGCGTTCCGTCGCATATTCCTTCCCGCTGCATGGCTAGTTATCGGCGCCTTGATCGCCGTCAGCCTCGTGAAACTCGCGTTTGCCGGCGGCACTGCCAGCGCCGATGATGACCTGTTCCCCACCGGAGAGATCCCGGCAGAGACCATCTTTGCTGAGAAAGCCACGGTAGAGAACAAGCTGTCCATTCCCGGAACCATTAAGCTCACCGAATCGAAAGAGCTGAATGCGCCCGTGGACGGCGTTGTCAATTGGGCTTTCGTCAAGCCAGGCGACAATGTCTCCCTCGGCGATCGAATCTTCCAGGTCCGCGCCGAATCCCAGCCAGAGAGCGTTGAGGCCAACGACTCGGATAGTGAAGGTTCACAAGACGAGCAGCAACCGCAGGAAGCTGCGCCAGTGGTGAAGTACCACGACGTCTACGCAACGGCCACAGGCAAGGTCGGCGCTTTCCAGATCGAGGTTGGCGATGACGTCACCAAGGGCACAGGACTCGGCGCGATCCAGCCCCAAGAATTCTTGGCCGCCGGTTCGATCGATCCGCTGGACCGCTACCGGTTGCTCGATGAAAGCCTCGAAGCAACGATCACCATTGACGGCGGACCGGAGCCATTCACCTGCAAGGACCTGTCTGTCGGTGACAGCGCTTCGAAGAAAACCAGCGCCGGCTCCACAGACCAGGACATGGAATCGCAGATGGATCCAATGGCATCCGGAGAATCCACGGAGAGCTCTTCGGGCAGCGAGATTTCTTGTGCCGTACCTGCAGACATCGTGGTTTTCGACGGCCTGAGCATGAACATGGAAATTGATGCAGGCACCGCCGAGGACGTATTGACCGTACCGGTATCGGCTGTTCGCGGCCTGGTTGGCCAGGGTGCGGTGTGGCGGCTGGATGAAAACGGCAAGGAAATCCGCACCGAGGTAGAGCTTGGCGTGACCGACGGAAAGGTCATCGAGGTGATTTCAGGACTGAAGGATGAGACGGAAATTCTCCGCTTCGTCCCAGGATCCACCCCGGCACCTGAAGAAATGATGGATATGGAGTCCTACTCAGATGAGTGGTGAGCCATTGCTGAAGCTCGAGAATGTCACGCGCAGCGTCCTGCTGCCCGATGACAGCGAGCTGCATATCCTCAACGGGATTGATCTCACGGTGTCCGAAGGCGATCACATAGCCATTATCGGCCGTTCGGGTACGGGCAAGTCCACGCTGCTGAATATCCTTGGCCTGCTTGATCGGCCCACCAACGGCAGCCTGCTGTGGCGAGGCAAGGATGCGACCCGGCTGAGCGCCAAACAGGCGGCCCATGCACGCGGGCGCGACCTCGGTTTCGTTTTCCAGCAGTTCAACCTCCTGCCAGGACGCACTGCCCTGGAAAATGTCATGGCTCCACTGATGTACGCCGGTGGACGCGACTTCTGGAATCGGCGCAAGCTAGCAACCGAGTCCTTGGAGCGCGTGGGACTGGGCAAACGCTTGGATTCAATGCCCCAGACCCTCTCCGGTGGTGAGCAGCAACGTGTGGCCATCGCTCGCGCGCTGGTCCGCCGGCCACGAGTCGTACTGGCCGATGAGCCCACCGGTGCCTTGGATGTCACTACCGGACGTGCGGTGATGGATCTCTTGGATTCCGCCACGGTTGATTCCGGCGCTGCCCTGATCACCATCACGCACGACAGCAATGTTGCGGCCTTGGCCCGAGAACAGCTGCAGTTGGATGGCGGGCGGCTGCATCCGCTCAGTGAGGTGGCGGCAAGATGAAATCCTTAACTCGCTTAGGAACCGGTTTTGTTGCTGCGCTGCTGGAGGCATGGCAGGAACTGCGTATTCACAAGTTGCGCGTCTTGCTCTCCTTGGTTGGTGTCACCATTGCGGTGGCCTCGTTGACTACGGCATTGGCCGGAGCTGGCATGGCGCGTCAGATGATGACCGAAAGCCTTGAAAGCGAGGGTCGGCCAGCAATGATTGTTGTCTACGCCTACGACCCGAACTCGGATGCTGGTCCTGCGGGCAACGACCAAATCGATGAGGCCTTTCAAAAGACCAGTGACCGGTTCAAGGTCGAGTACACCACCATGATGGGACGCAGCTACGACCAGAAAGCTTCAGCCCAAGGGCTGAGCCTTGATGCCGAGATCATGGTGGTTGATCCCGACTACGCTCCAATGCACCGGTTAGTTGTTACTGACGGCCGCTGGCTGGAAGCCGAAGATGCACAGAATCTTGCCCCAGCGGCGGTGGTTGACCACACCTTCATCAAAGAATTGGGACTGGAAGGCCAGCGACTGCCTTTAACCGTGGATTTGATGAGCAATGGGAACACCGTCTCAGTTACGGTCATCGGAACCACCAAAGCATCTAGCTACGGCATGGGCGGCAAGCTGTGGATGCTGCCGGCCACCTATGAGCACTGGTTCGGCATGCAAGCTCCGCTCAATGAGGTCAGCTACAAGCTGTGGGTGCCCATCGAGGGATCCGAAGAGCTGGCCATGCACTTCGGCCAGCAAATGCAGGCAGAACTTCCTGGTCTCACTGTTGATGCGCACCGCGAAGATTATCTGATGTGGGGTGCTGATGAGAGCTTGAAGATGTTGACCATGGTGGTTGCCGGGATCGCAATCATCATCTTGCTGCTTGGTTCCCTGAGTCTGCTCAATGTTGCCATGGTGACCATGAAGCAGCGTATCCGCGAAGTGGGTATCCGACGCAGCTTCGGTGCAACAACCGGACGCGTATTCTTCTCGGTGATGATGGAAAGCGTCGTGGCCACGGCCGTAGCAGGTGGCATTGGCGTGCTCATCTCCGTTGCCTTGGTCTCCAACGAGAATCTGCTGAATATGGTGATGGCTACCGAGCTGGATCAAATGCCGGCATTCCCTATCGGTGCGGCCCTACTTGGCATGGGAGTTTCCATCGCCGTAGGCGCACTGACCGGTGTGCTTCCCGCGCTGGTGGCAGCCCGAGTCAAGATTGTGGATGCTATTCGCGTCTAATATGCAGATGCCGCTAAGGCGCTGGAACGGAATCATGACTTCCGTTCCAGCGCCTTCTGCGTACCCCTGGTGAGTCGGCTGATTAACTGCGGTAGCCGAGGACCGTTGAGAAAGCCTCCGTCGCCGAGGTCGCAAACCAAGAGGTTCTTCTCCAGCTCAGTGGCCGCGAACTGTGTTGAGCTGATCTGTTTATCCCTTGTTCACGGCAGGGAGGGATTCGTCGCTGCGCGATGCGCCTCCGGACGCGCGTTTTCTATCCTTCTTCCTCTTTCTACCCTCCGTCTTCATCCAAGCAATCAGCCCGATAGTAGTGACAGCAGCGATGCCGATCCAAATAGTTCCCCAAAGTGTGGATAACTGGATCCCCAGACCTCCGGTAACGGTGAAAATCAGTGTGGCCGGCAGGAATATAAACGCAAAAATATTCACTCGGTGACTGAACTTCTCACGCTTAACCGCCTCTTCGCGCAGTTGTTCGGCTCGTTCGCGATTCACCTGCTCTTCTTCGGCGCGCTGGTTGGCTTCCAGATAATCCATGATGGATTTCTGCTCGATCAGTGAATGCTTGATTCTTTCTTCCAGCATGCGCACGTTCTGCATGGCTTGCAGCACCCGAGTTGCAGATTCACGTCCGGGTATCTCCTGCAACCAGCGCTTGCCGTGGAACTCGATAAACCTTTTTTGAATGTCCTTGTATCGCTTAAGCGAAGCAGCGGAATCCTCAAGGTTTCCGGTTGCCGCTAGATTGGCCAGGTGTCCCGCGCGCTGGGTCAAGAATTCATCTTGCTGCATCGTCAAGACCGCCAAATCGACGAAGACTGAATGCGCTAAGGCCACCGTATGCCCAGTCTCTGCGATCCAGTGTTCAGGATCGCCATCCGGACGGGACTGGGCAACAATCCCCATCCCCCGATCACTGCACCAACCAATTGACGGGCCAAGGGAGACTTGGGCTTTACTAACTCCGAGGTCGGACCAGTCGCTCAAAGTTGGCTTAGGCGTGGCGGTTTGAGCAATGCTCAGTGCATGCGCCCAGCGCACTGCAGGGTTGTCCATCGCGCTCGGTCCGTGCCAGTGTTTTTGGCACTGAGGAATCTTGTCTTGCGGAATAAAAGTGGAGATCGTATAGATGTTCCCCCATGGATCCTGCTTGTCTTTTGATTGCAGAGCGCCGCCATTATTCAGTTCTACTGCCAAGCCTGCTGAACGCAAGGCGTTGTTTACACCCGCTCGCAAGTCCTTGCCATCGATGTTTGTGCCCGGCAGTAGCCCAGCACGAGTCGGCCGGTGCAGCGCAGAGGTCACCCAACCGGGGGTTTGCAATGCCTCTTTCGAAAGCTTCAGGTGCAAGGCGACGTATTCAGCGTTGCCGGCTCCTGTTTCCGCCTCACTACGAGAACGTGAAATTCCAGCGAGCTGAATGCCTGCGCCCGTGAGCTTGCTGATTTCCTGCTGCTTTTCGAATGCAAACGTGGGAGCACCCGATAGTGCTTGCTTCGCGTCGGCAGTCATGGCCAGGAAATGAGGTCCGACCGAAGTCTTGTCGAACCAGCTTTTTGATGCTTTATGCAGATTTCCCGCGTCGTTTTGGAGAAACTCAGAGGTTTCGCTTTGCAGATCTTTGCAGAACATCTTCCACGTGATATCCGCGGCATTCGACGGAACCCACCACAAGTTTCCATCAGGTTCCGTGATCGAAGATGCCGGAACTCTGGCGACCAACGCCACGGATCCCCACATCCAGCTATTTGCGTGGACCTCGGTAGGGTGCGACGGCAGGGTCGAATCAATCACGCCTGTGTTTTGACCTGAAGACATCTTTTTCCTTGCACTCTCATCTCAGCGAGTTTCGGATATTAGATACACTCCCCATAAATACAGGCTATCTACAATTACCCGGCATGCAGGAGGGAGCAACGGAATATTTCTCGTGAACAATCCATAACTCCACCTGCCCTCACCCTCAGTGAACTGGCCGATTTCCATGATCGGCCGAAAAGAGCCTGCCGTAGCTCGGCTTCGGTTCGCGAGCGTTCTTGCCCCTGGCAGCCACATAAGGAATCCGGCATCAGATCGACTGGCTAACCAGGATTCCAGCTATCGATTGTGTGCTGCAGTACATCCGCTCCGGCACCCCGTAATTGCGTATTCCGAAACATTCCCGCTCCCGGAGAATTCCGCGTGATCTTGCGGATTCCCAAGCCTTCACGGTAATCATTTCCAAAGATTTCCAAAGCCCGCTTGACACCGTTTGAGATTCGGCGCACACTGATCGTATACGATTTGATGTACGAGATGATGTTCGATGAAAGCAGGCCGATCAACGGTGAGCAATATTGTCCCAGTAACCGAAGAGACCTTCGCGCAGGCAGGCAAGATCCTGGCCGTACACCTTAGCTACTCCTCGCGTGCAGCGCAGCGCGGACGCACCCCGAAGTTCCCCAGCTACTTCATGAAGGCCACCAGCTCGCTGGCCGCCAGCGGTTCCACCGTGGAACGCCCAGCTGGCACCGAGCTGCTCGCCTTCGAGGGCGAGATCGCACTGATCATCGGCAAGACCGCTCGCCGCGTCTCGGTAGACGAAGCCTGGGGCTACGTCGGGCAGGTCACCGCATCGAACGACCTCGGCGTGCACGACATGAAGTACGCGGACAAGGGCTCGAACATCCGCTCCAAGTCCGGCGACGGCTACACCCCGGTGGGTCCCAACGCCCTGGATGCTGCCACCTTGGATCCTGCCAAGCTGCGCGTGCAGACCTGGGTCAACGGCAAGCTCGCCCAGGACGCCGACACCTCCGAGCTGCTCTTCTCCTTCGCAACCATCATCGCCGACCTGTCCCAGCAGATGACCCTGCAGCCAGGTGACATGATCCTCACCGGCACCCCGGCCGGCTCCACCGTCTTCTTCCCCGGCGACGTTGTCGAAGTCGAGGTCACCGACCTGGTCTCCGGCGCCACGACCGGCAAGCTGGAGACCACCGCCGTCGAGGGCACCGCGGCCTTCGCCGCTTTCGGCAACCAGCCAAAGGTCACCGACAAGGACAAGGAAGATGCCTACGGCGATCGCGAGACCGCCGGCATGGCCCCGATCATCACCGGCAAGGACGTGCTGACCGACAAGGTCCGTGAGCAGCTGGCTTCGGTGGCTACCGCCACCTTGTCCGCCACCTTGCGCAAGCGCGGCCTGAACAACGTGAACATCGAAGTCCCCGGTGCCACCAAGGGCATGCAGCGCGTGATCGGCACCGCCCGCACCCTGCGCTACATCCCCAACCGCGAGGACCTGTTCAAGGCCCACGGCGGCGGCTACAACATGCAGAAGCAGTCCATCGACTCGCTCAATGACGGCGAGATCCTGGTCATGGAAGCCCGCGGCGAGACCGGCTCGGCCACCCTGGGCGACATCCTGGCCCTGCGCTCCCAGCAGCTCGGCGCTGCCGGCATCATCTCCGATGGCGGCGTACGGGACCTGGATGCCGTGTCCAACCTGGAAATCCCGGTCTTCTACAACGGCGCCCACCCGGCGGTTCTCGGCCGCAAGCACGTGGCCTGGGACAAGGACATCACCGTGGCCTGCGGCGGCGTATCGGTGCAGCCAGGAGATGTGATCGTGGCCGACTCCGATGGCATCGTGGTCATCCCGCCAGCAATGGTGGCCGAGGTGGCCGCTGAAGCCGCGGTGACCGAATCCAATGACGAATTCATCTTCGCCATGGTCCAGCGCGGCCACGGCATCGAGGGCCTGTTCCCGATGAATGATGCGTGGAAGAGCAAGTACAACGCCTGGAAGGACGCAGGCAGCCCGGATCTGGACTCATGGTCGCTGTAATGACCGCCTCCAAGTCCGAAGCCGCCTACCAGCTGGTTTCCGAGCGCATCGTCAACGGGGCATACTCCCCCGGCTACCGGCTGGTGCTAGGCACCATTGCCGACGAGCTGGGCTGCTCCGTGGTTCCGGTGCGCGAGGCGATCCGCCGGCTGGAGGCCGAGGGCCTGGTGCACTTCACCCGCAACGTCGGGGCGACGGTGGCCCACGTGGATTCCACCCTGTACCTGCACACCATGCAGACCCTGATGGTCATCGAGCCGGCCGCTACCGCGCTGGCTGCCGATGCCATGGATGCCGCCTGGCTTGCCAAGGCACGGGCGCTGAACGAGAACATGCGCCAGTGCCTGGAGGATTTCGATCCGGTGGCCTTCACCCGGATGAATACCGAATTCCACCAGCTGCTCTACGGCCAGTGCCCCAATCCGCACATCCTGGACCTGGTCCAGCGCGGATGGCGCCGGCTGGCGGCCATGCGGGCCAGCAGCTTCACCCACATTCCCAACCGGGCTCGCGCCTCGGTTCAGGAGCATGAGGCGCTGCTGGATCTGATCGGCAACCATGCCACCCCGGCGCAGATCGAAGCCGCCTGCCGGGACCACCGCTCGAATACGCTCAACGCCTATTTGAAAGCGGCCGGCATGGCACCTAGCGCCATCTAGCCAGCAGCACCGAGAACTTTCATAGATTTGCCACAACCCATCCGGTGAAAACACCGGAACAGCACGAAAGGAACTGCCATGAGCAAGCACTTCGTACCGGAAAACCTTCCGACCCACCTGCAGCACTACATCAACGGCGAATTCGTTGACTCCATCGGCGGAGCAACCTTCGACGTGCAGGAACCGGTAAGCAACACCAACTACGCCACCGTGGCTTCGGCACAGCCCGAAGACGTGAACCTGGCAGTTGCCGCCGCCAACAAGGCCTTCAAGGAAGGCCCTTGGGCCAAGATGCTGCCACGCGAGCGTTCCCGCGTGCTGCACAAGATCGCTGACATCGTCGAATCCCGCGACGAAGAGCTCTCGCTGCTCGAGTCCTACGACTCCGGCCTGCCGATCACCCAGGCCAAGGGCCAGGCCCGCCGCGCCGCGGAGAACTTCCGCTTCTTCGCCGACCTGATCGTCGCGCAGGTGGATAACTCCTTCCGCGTCCCAGGACGCCAGATGAACTACGTGAACCGCAAGCCCATTGGCGTCGCCGCGCTGATCACCCCGTGGAACGTTCCATTCATGCAGGAATCCTGGAAGCTGGCTCCGGCCATCGCCACCGGCAACTCGGTGGTCCTCAAGCCTGCCAGCTACACCCCGCTCTCCGCTGGCCTGTGGCCAGAAATCTTCCGCGAAGCCGGCCTGCCAGAGGGCGTCTTCAACCTGATCTTCGGTTCCGGCGGCGTGGCCGGCGACTACCTGGTCAAGCACCCGGATGTGCCGCTGGTGTCCTTCACCGGCGACTCCTCCACCGGCGCCACCATCTCCACCGCGGCCGCGCCATTCTTCAAGGGCCTGTCCCTGGAACTCGGCGGCAAGTCCCCTGCAGTGGTCTTCGCCGACGCTGATCTGGAAGCGGCCCTGGACGCCACCGTGTTCGGCGTGTTCTCGCTGAACGGCGAGCGTTGCACCGCCGGTTCCCGCGTGCTGGTCCAGCGCGATATCTACGATGATTTCGTAGCCAAGTTCGCAGAACGCGCCAAGAACATCCGCGTTGGCCTGCCGAGTGACCCGAAGACCGAAGTCGGTGCACTGGTGCACCCTAACCACTTCGAGAAGGTCATGGGCTACATCGAGATCGGCAAGACCGAAGGCCGCTTGCTGGCCGGCGGCGGCCGCGCCGAAGGCTTCGAAGAGGGCAACTACGTTGCTCCGACCGTCTTCGCCGATGTTGCCCCGGATGCGCAGATCTTCCAGGACGAGATCTTCGGCCCGGTTGTTGCCATCACCCCGTTCGACACCGACGAGGAAGCACTGGAACTGGCCAACAACACCAAGTACGGCCTGGCAGCCTACGTGTGGACTTCCAACCTGAAGCGCGCGCACAACTTCGCGCACCAGATCGATTCGGGCATGGTGTGGCTGAACTCCAACAACGTCCGCGACCTGCGCACCCCATTCGGCGGCGTGAAGGCTTCGGGGCTGGGCCGCGAAGGCGGCTACCGCTCGGTGGACTTCTACACCACCCAGCAGTCCATCCAGATCACCCTGAACGAAGCGCACTCCCCTAAGTTCGGCGTCTAGGAAGCACGCGCTTCCCGCCCCTAGTTTTTCTTGCTTGCAAAGGAGCAAATCATGAGCAAAGAGATCGCAAACCCGATCCCAACCCCTTCGGTTCCAGCACCGGATATCCTGCGCTGCGCCTACGCTGAACTGGTCGTCACCGATCTGGAGCGCTCGCGCAAGTTCTACGTGGACGTACTGGGCCTGCACGTGTCCTACGAAGACGAGAACCAGATCTACCTGCGTTCCTTCGAGGAATTCATCCACCACAACCTGGTGCTGACCAAGGGCCCGGTGGCAGCACTGAAGGCCATGGCTTTCCGTGTGCGCAGCGCCGAAGAGGTCGACAAGGCCGAGGCCTACTACAAGGAACTGGGCTGCCGCACCGAGCGCCGCAAGGAAGGCTTCGTCAAGGGCATCGGCGATGCACTGCGCGTCGAGGATCCATTGGGCTTCCCGTACGAGTTCTTCTTCGAGACCACACACGTCGAGCGCCTGCACATGCGCTACGACCTGTATTCGGCTGGCGAACTGGTCCGCCTGGACCACTTCAACCAGGTCACCCCGGACGTGCCACGCGGCCGCGCCTACCTCGAGGACCTGGGCTTCCGCGTCACCGAGGACATCCAGGATGATGAAGGTACCACCTACGCAGCCTGGATGCACCGCAAGGGCACCGTGCACGACACCGCACTGACCGGCGGCAACGGCCCGCGCCTGCACCACGTGGCCTTCTCCACCCACGAGAAGCACAACATCATCCAGATCTGCGACAAGATGGGCGCACTGCGCATCTCGGACCGCATCGAGCGCGGCCCCGGCCGCCACGGCGTCTCCAACGCGTTCTACCTGTACATCCTGGATCCAGATGACCACCGCATCGAGATCTACACCCAGGATTACTACACCGGCGATCCGGACAATCCGACCATCACCTGGAACGTGCACGACAACCAGCGCCGCGACTGGTGGGGCAACCCGGTTGTCCCATCGTGGTACACCGAAGCTTCCAAGGTCCTGGATTTGGATGGCAACGTGCAGGAAGTCATCGAGCGCACCGATGACTCCGAGCTGGAAGTCACCATTGGCGCCGACGGCTTCTCCTTCACCCGTGATGGCGACGAGGACGGCTCGTACCATGGCCAGGCTTCCAAGGGCTTCAAGCTGGGCAACCAGCTCTAAGCCAGGCAAGCTCTTCTAGACCCAGAGCTTGGCAGCTTCCCTGAGCTGCAACACAAGAATCCCGGGGCATCAGCGAATTTTTTCGCCGATGCCCTGGGATTCTGCTTTTGCTGGCCGCGCTAATTCCTAGTCCATCGGCGAGACCCTGATCAGGTTGCCATCTGGATCCGCGGCAACAAAGGTCCTGCCAAAGACTTCGTCGTAAGGTTCTTTCACAATGCGCACTCCCTTGGCGGACCATTGGCGGCAAGTTGCGTCAACGTCACCGCCGGAGCCGGGGACCATCAAACCCACCTCGCTGGTGCGCGGGGTTTCCGGGACCGCATCTTCATTCTTGCCGGACCACACAGCGAAGCTCACCTGCTCGCTGAGGGCGAATGCCACATAGCGCGGCGAGACGAAGACGGGATCCATATCGAACAAATCGCCATAGAATTCGGCAGCTTTCCGGGCATCTTTGACATAAACGAGGAACAGGTTCGGGCGGGGCATCGGGGACTCCTGGGATCAATGAATTAGTGGACATTAGCAGTCCACCAGAAAATCACGACAGAACATGTCTTCTTTTCTGGGATACTTGAAGGTCATGAAAGCTTCCAGGCTGTTGCACCTGCTCTTGCTGTTGCAGACTCGTCAGCGCATCAGCTCCTCGGAACTGTCCCAGACGCTGGAGGTCTCGCGACGGACCATCCTGCGCGATGTCGAAGCGCTGTCCATGGCTGGCGTCCCTGTCTACGCCGAGCGCGGGCGCCACGGAGGAATCGCCTTGCTGCCGGGCTCCCGATTGAATCTGGCCCATCTGGAGCCGCCGGAGCTGGAAGCCTTGTCCGTGGCGGGGCTCGATGAACGGCATTTGGAACTTCTGGGCTTGCGGGACGCACATGCTACGGCGGCGCGCAAGGTCGCGCTGAAGCAGGACGCAGCTCCAGCGGCCCATCCCCGGGCTACGTTGGCCGATATTGTCATGGTGGATAGTTCTGCCTGGCTGTCGGGCCGGAGGCTGCTGGTCGATATCGCGGATCTGGCAACCGCGTTGCGGCTTCGGCGCCAGCTGCGCATCAAGTATCGGCGCAGTACCGAGGCGCACCCAGCGTTCCTGCTCGTGGATCCCTATGGACTCGTGGCCAAGTCCGGTCGCTGGTATCTCGTCGCCGAACAGCAAGGTGAGCAGCGGCTGTTCTCGTTGGAGCGGCTCTACTCATTCGAAATCCTGCAGGCGCCGGCAAACTTGCAGGTCGATGCCACCCTGCGCACGGTGTGGCTCTCGCTCAAGGAACGCACAGAGGCACCCGGGGACGTGATGATCACGGCCCGCCTGCGTGCAACTCGACTGGATTTGGCCCGGCGAATCTTGGGCGAGCGTCTCCGGGACGTGGACGCAGCCGAAGGAGGGTGGTACCCGATCACTATCGTGTTCCGGCAAATCCAAGACGTGCGCCAACTGCTCCAATTTGCCGACCATATCCACGTAACTGGTCCCCCAGCGGCACGTGACATGATTCGCGCGCTGGCCACCGATCTGGTTTCGCGCCATCAGGATCCATCCGCCGCACCGGTGCCCCGAGAGCCGGATCGTTCGTGATCGTCGCGAGCGCGCAAAGGCCGGCAATCGCTGCGGTTGCCGGCCTTGTGCTTCCTGCGCTGCTTCACCAGTGGCGGGGTCAGCGCACCGCCCGGAAACGGAAGGCGGAGCCCAGCGCCGCGATGCTCACGATGGCCAGCACCGCCAGGTAGTAGCCCGGGGCAATCGGCTGGCCAGTGGCCTCGATCAGGAAGGCGCAAATCATCGGGGTGAATCCGCCGAAAATCGCCACAGAGGTGTTGTAGCTGAAGGACAGGCCCGTGGCCCGCGAGGAATCGCTGAAGACATCAGCCATCACCGACGGCAGCGCACCGAAGTACAAAGCCTTGAGCAATCCCAGGATGACCATTACGACCGCGAGGACCAGGAAGGTCTTGCCCGCAATCAACCAGAGGAACAGCGGGATGGTGAGCAGCATGATCGCCAGGGCGGCGGGAATCATGATGCGCAATCGTCCGAAGCGGTCCGAAAGGTGGCCCACCACTGGCGTGGCGAAGGTCAAGATCGCCCCGGAGATAATCAGCGAGGAAAAGGAAACGGTAGGGCTCATGCCCAATTGGCTGATGCCGAAAGTCGGCATGTACTGCAGCACGAAGTTCAGCGCTGTCGAAATAGCCAGCGCTCCGCCGGCGATGAACACCGAGGCCTTGTTCGAGCGGAACAGCTCGCGCACCGGGGCATGCACCGCGTTCTTGGCGCTGTGCCGATCCCCCGGGGCCGCTTCGGGCAGCGGCGCTTCATCGACGTGGCGACGGATCCACCAGCCGGCAGGGCCCACCAGCAGACCGATGAAGAACGGTATGCGCCAGGCCCAGTCGTTCATCTGCTCCGTCGTGAAGATACTGGTCAAAGCGACCACCGTGATGGCAGCCATCATCGCGCCCAGGCCTTGGCTTGCGAACTGGAAGCTGCCCAGGAATCCCTTGCGCCCCTTGTCCTGCGCCAAGAGGTACGAGGTGGCGGCACCGAACTCGCCACCGGCGGAGAAGCCCTGGATGAGCCGCCCCAGGATGAGCCCCAGCGGAGCGAAGATGCCGATGGTGTCGTAGCCCGGCAGCAGTGCAATGATCGCCGTACCCACTACCATCAGCCTGATAGTGAGGATCAACCCCTTTTTCAAGCCCTTGCGGTCCGCATAGGATCCGAGTACAAGTCCACCTAGAGGGCGGATCAGGTAGGAGATACCGAAGACCGCAAAAGCCTGGATGACCTCTACTGCCGGATTTTCCGAGGGGAAGAAGTTGTGGCCGATATAGATTGCCAACAGCGCATAGATGGCCATGTCGTACCACTCCAGCGCATTGCCAATGGTGGCTGCGGCGATACCGCGAGCGGTGGACTGGCGTCGGGCCGGCGCTGTCTGGTCTTTAACTGGTAATTGCTGATTTTCCATGCTGGAGTCCTAGATCTTCTCGCTGCTAGCCGCTACCGTGCGCGGCAAGGTCGTGTTCGTTGCCAGGTCATGGAAGAGCCCGCACATCATTTTCAGTCCTTGGCGCAGCACCGGCTCCAGGGCGTGCTCGTTGGGCCCGTGCTGCTGGCACCCCGGATAGGAATGCGGGACCCACAAGGTCGGCAGGCCAAGCGTCGATTCGAAGACCGCATTGGGCAGCGAACCGCCGATATTGGGCAAGACCACCGCGGGCACGCCGGTGCTCCGCTGGATGGACTCGCTGGCCCAGCGCACCCAAGGGTTGTCGGGGTTGGTCCTGCTGGCCGGGAAGCACTGTCCCATGGCCAGCTGCACCATCGGGTAGCCGGCCTCGTCCAGTGCCCGCCGGATCGCCGCTTCCAGCCCCGCCAGATCCGTTCCAACGACGAAGCGCAGTTGCAGGACCGCCCGGGCCTCACCCGGGATGGCATTGACCGGCCGGGCGACGTCGGCCGATTGCAGGGCGATCACCTCCAGGGTGTTCCAGGCGTAGAGCCGTTCTGCCGCGCTCAGCCTGGTGTCGCCCCAGCCGTCGGCCAATTGCGGGTCCTGCGCTCCTCCGCCCACCTGCACCGATTGGAGCGCTTGGCGCACCGAGTCGGGCAGTTCGTCGGGAAGCAGCCCTGGTACTTGGATACGCCCATGCCCATCGACCAGTGCACCGATCGCGCCAGCCAGCGTGGTTGCGGGGTTGCGCAGCAGGCCGCCCCAATTCCCTGAATGATAGCCGCCCGCGCGCAGCGGAATGCTGAGTTCGAAGGTCGCCCCACCCCGTGCGCCAAGGAATATCGTGGGTTCCTGGGCTGACAATCTGGGGCCGTCCGAGGCGATGAAGAGATCTGCGGCGAGTTCTTCGCGGTGCGCCGCGGCGTATTCATCCAGCTGCGGGGACCCGATTTCCTCGCCGGCTTCGAACAGGAAGACCGCGTTGAATCCCAATTCGCCGCGCTGGGCCAGCAGCATCTCGAAGGCCTTGAGGTTCACCAGGTGCTGGCCCTTGTTATCCGCCGCGCCGCGTCCGTACCAGCGCTCGCCTTGGGCATCCAGCACGAAAGGATCGCGCCCCTGCTCCCATTGCCCCGCTTGGCCGTCAACCACATCGGCATGCCCGTAGCACAGCACCGTAGTGTAATCCCGATGTTCTGTGCGAACCGCGCGCAGGAAAGAATTGCCCGATCCCCGCCAGTCCAGATCAAGCCGCACAGTAAAGCCCATGCCTTCGAGCCTCGATCGTAAGTTCTTATCCAGATATGAGTTCGTTGCAACCCTCTGGCTGGGGTCGGTGCTGACCGTCGGGCAGGCAACCAGCTCGGACAAGTCCTCGAACAGCTCCCCCGAGTCGACATACTTGTCCGCAGCTACTAGCAAATCTTCTCTATTCGGCATGATTTCTCCCCGCTCCGCGTGTTGTACTGTAGATCACATTAGGAGATGGGCGCGACGGGAACCAGTGCCGTTTCGTGCATCAGGTTTGAGTTCAATGCAAAATGCTGATCGAACGGGAACAAGAGAATGCAAACATTGCCAACGGCGCTGCGCTACTTCCATGAGGTGGCTAGCACGGGATCTATTTCCGATGCCGCCGAATCGCAACATGTTTCCGCGTCGGCGATCAGCCGGCAGATCAGCCAGCTCGAACGCCACGTCGGCGCGGCAATTTTCCGCCGCCATGCCCGCGGCATGGAATTGACCGATGCCGGGGTGCTGCTGCTGGCCCATACCCGCCGCATGCTCTCCGAAGGCGAGCAACTGGCTCAGGATCTGAGCGAGCTCTCCTCGGGGGCTTCACGAGTCATCGAGGTGGCCAGCTCGGAAGGACTTGCTGCCTCGGTGACTCCTCGCGCCGTCTCCGCGTTCTGCAAGGAACATCCCGAGGTGACGGTTCACCTGAGCGTCTTGCCCTCGGCCGAGGCCACCAGGCAGGTTATCGAAGGCACTGCGGATCTCGCGACGATCTTTGCCCTGGGCCCGCAGCGCCATGTAACCGTCGAGCATTCCTGCCCAGCTCCGGCTTATGCCGTGGTTTGCGCCGACCACCCCCTGGCTGAGCGGACGCAGCTGTCGCTGGCCGAGCTCTGCGAGTACCCGATGTCCATGCCGGCCAAGGGCATCACCCAGCGCGAGCTTTTTGACATCGCCACCTCCATGGCCGGACTCACGCCGAAGATCGCGCTAACTACCGATCACATCAATCCGGCCATGGAGTTTGCGCGTTCCGGCGCGGGGGTGACCTTGCTCAGCCGCTTCGCTCGTCGCGATGGGCTGAGCCAAGGGCTGAGGTTCATCCCGATTGACCATCCGGCTCTGGCCGAACGCAGCGCACAGATCCTCACCATGCCGCGACGCCGGCAACCAGCCTTGGTCAGTGCGCTGATCCAGCAGATCACGGCCCTGATGCAGGAATACTGATCCGGGAAGAAGACGGCCTCGCCGCAGGGGCCGGCATGGGATTCTACTGGCCGAACAGCGGCCTCAGCTAATGGGTGGCGGTGCGGCACGGAGGCAGTCGCATGTACCGTGATGGCCCCTCCGAGGGATCGCTGATTGCCGGAGGCTTCGCTCGTCGGGTGCACCCGGGATTCGAACGGCGAGTATTTGCGCAGGCGGAGCCGAGCGAGCGCCGGAAGCGTTCGGAGCAGTCGTGGTTGACGGCGCTCTTCCTGATCGTGATGACGTGCTTTCCTAGGTGCCTTTCGAGCAACTGTCGGCCCAATTGATGGAGGGGCTTCCGTGCCGGAACACAAGCCGGGGGCAGTGACCCGCGAGCTCGTATCATTGCCGGCAGGCAGCTCAGCGCTGGACACGGTGGCACGGACTCCCACCTGCCATTCAGCGCGTTCACCCCCGGGCTGTGCCCCGTTCCCGCACAGCCTTGCGCCAGCCGTCAACGATATCCCAGCCAATGCCGGCCGCGATTCCGCACCCGAGCAGCACGGCGAGAATGCGGAAGATGCCGCCATTGCCAGCGGCCTGCGCGTTGCCGGCGGCGAACCCGTCGCCTCCGGCAACCGCAACGAACGAGAGGAACTCCGGGTTGACGAGCTCGCCGCGCAGCAGCAGGATCAGCGCCCAGGCCGCGAAGGCCAAGGCGAGCACGGTGTTCAGCACCGCCATGGCAGTTGTCCAACGACGCAGGCGGAACAGCGCGACGGCGAAGACGGCCTCGAGGATGATCAGTGCGAACAGGACGCCGATCCACCACGGCCACAGCCCCGGGCTGAGGATCGGGATCGGTTCACCGCCTGTGGGGAAGAATCCTCGGACCAGGTCCCACACCACCGCGCCGGCGGCGATGCCCAGGAATACCAGTGACGCGGTCAACTCGCTGCGGCCCGCGCCATCCTCGGGAATTTCCGGCAGCTGGTCGACATCCCACTTCACGCCAGTGTCCGCGCCAGTGCGCTCGAGCACGACGAACACGAGCGTGGTCCAGAAGCCCACGTGCACGATGACCTGCAGCCCGACGGAAAGCGACTGGACGATGCTTTCGCCCACGTCCTGTCCAGAGACCAGCAAACCCAGCGCCATTGCCCCTGCCACGCAGAGCGGCACGATCCACAGCAGCAGTTTCAGCAGGCGCCACCAAGCCAGGTAGTACTTCGGCCCGATCAGGTGCAGCGGCCGGTCTGCGTAGCCGGCGGCGAGGATGCCGGGGTCGCCGAGTTCGGCCAGGACGCGGCGTTCTGCCTCCTGCGCGGCTTCGCCTTGGGCTACGCGCGCCTCGATGGCGTCGGCAATGGAGGCTTCGAGCTCGGCGCGGATGTCGTTCCGCGTGCCGGGCTCGAGGCTGCGGATCGTGGCCGAGATGTAGCGTTCGGTCAATGTGGCAGTCATGTCAGTGCTCCTCTTCGGTGAGCGAGGCGATCGCCGTTGCCAGTGATCGCCATTCCGTGGTCAACGTGTCGGCAAGACGGATACCGTCAGGCGAGGTTCGGTAGAACTTGCGTGGCCTGGCCTCCTCGGTGTTCCACTCGCTGGTGAGGTAACCCTGCTTCTCCAGACGCCGCAGCAGCGGATACAAGGTGTTGGCATCGGTGGAGAAACCGTGGTCGTCGAGCTGCTCCAGCAGGCTGTAGCCGTATCCTGCACTGCGCAGCAGCTGCAGGCAAGCGAGCACAACGGTGCCGCGTCGCAGCTCTTGCAGTTGGGTGTCGAACTCTTCCATGCCGCTCACATTACCGTGCGCCACACACTATCGTCAATCACACATTACTGTCACAAGATGAGAACAGGTGTTCAATGCTATTCGTTGCAGAACTGGGGGCTGCAGCCGGAAGTGAGCGGTGGCGCTGAGGCGGGACAAGCAAACCAGCAAGTAACGCATCGCGTAGCGGCAGGACTGGCGGCTGGACTGGAGTGCCAAGATCCGTTGAATTCCAGCGCAGCCTGCTCCCCGCTGCGCGCTCAAGGCCTTATGCGGCGACGAGATCAACAGCCTCGGCTTCCCCGAGCCCGGCAGCATGGTCCATAGTCGGCAGTGGCCTCGCTTTTCCCGCGCACCGCCCATCGCCTTTTGCTAACTGTGAACTTTCCGCAACGGGCCAACCTCCGGCCACGGAGGCCTTCCGCGCACTGCGCGCGGGAGAATAGCAAAAGCCAGCGGCCGGCAGCACCTCGAGCCGCCCGGACATTGAAGAAAACGGCTCCGGCGGAAAAGGGCCAGCCTCGCCCGGCAGCAATTGGCTGAACGGCTTTGCGGCTACCTGCCGTCCCTGAGCAGGGCCACGTCGGAGACCATTTCTATATGCTCGCCCATCGCGGCGGCGGCACCCGTGGCATCGCCGCGGCGAATCGCATCGGCGATTTTCAGGTGCGACTCCAGCGAACGCTCCGGGCGTCCTGGCTGCCCCAACGATTCGATGCGGGTTTCGAGCACCATCTCGGCGATAAACGTCATGAGTTTTTGCAAAACCGCTGATTTGGCTGCAGCGGTGATTGCCTCGTGGAAAAGCTCATCACCGCGCTCGCCGCGGCCGCCCTCGCCAATTTCCGCGGCCATCACCTCCAGCGCGTGATCGATTTTGCGCAGGTCCGCCTCGGTGCGGCGTGCGGCAGCCAGCGCGGCCAGCTTGACCTCCAAGGTACTGCGCGCCTCGACGATATCCGGCAACCGGTTCTTGTGCTCGCGCAGTTCGCGCAGCACCGTGGCGACGCTCGGACGGTGCACGAGCACCGCGCCGGTTCCATGCTGCACGTCGATGACCCCGAGTACTTCCAGCGCCACCAGGGCCTGGGCCAGGGTCGCTCGCGAGACGCCGAGCTGTTCTGCCAGCTCGCGCTCGGCCGGCAGATGGTCGCCGGGCCCCAACTGCTCTGCTTCGACGAAAGCCAGGATCTGCTGCATCAACTGCTCATAGAGCCGAGGACGCTGCACCTTCGCGAACGCCCTGGCCTTCTTGGCTTCAGCCACAACCACTCCCCACCTGAAAATGTGTTCTTCCTCAAACTTACACCGAAAATTACCTTGACAAGACACCGAGAGTCTAGGAGGCTAGGCCAGTGAGCCAGTGACACCCGTCACAGCAAAACCATTCAGTGCAAAGCCTCCCGAAAAGGATTACCCATGTCTGTCGCACTCGTCTCCATCATCGTCTTGGCGGTGATGTTCATAATTGCCACGATGTTCCCGATCAACATGGGAGCCCTGGCCTTCGTTGGAGCCTTCCTGCTCGGCACGATATTCCTCGGCATGGATGCCAAGGACATTCTCGCCAGCTTCCCCGGAGGACTGTTCTTGACCCTGGTCGGGGTCACCTACCTCTTCGCCATAGCCCAGAACAATGGCACCATCGACATCCTGGTTGACCGGGCGGTGAAACTTGTCGACAACCGGATCTCGCTGATCCCCTGGGTCATGTTCGCCATCACCGCAGCCATTACCGCCATCGGCGCCCTGGGCCCGGCAGCGGTGGCGATCATCGCCCCGATCGGCCTGCGCTTCGCGCAGAAATACGAGATCAACCCGCTCATGATGGGCATGCTGATCGTGCACGGCGCGCAAGCCGGCGGCTTCTCCCCGATCGCCGTCTACGGCGTGATCGTCAATGGGCTGGTCCAGGAAGCCGGATTCGCCTTCAGCCCCACCGCCCTGTTCCTCACCAGCTTCGCCTTCAACCTGGTGATCGCCATCGTGCTGTTCCTGGTCCTGGGCGGGCGCAAACTGGCAGGCCAGCGGGCCAGCGCCATCGCCGAACGCGTTGCCGAGGCCCGCCTGTCGGTCTCCGTGGGCTCGCAGGCAGCCGATGTCGATTTCAAGGGCAGCGGCTCGGGAACCTACGGTCCCCGCGATCCTGCCGGCGACGGCGCCGCGCCGCATGCCCCGGGCCAGCGCTTCGGCCAGGCAATGACCATCCTCGGCCTGGTCGCCTTGGCCGTGATCGCCCTGGGCTTCAAGGTAGACGTCGGCTTCGTTTCGATCACCATCGCGGTCGTCCTGGCCTTGGTCAACCCCGCTGCCCAGAAGGGGGCGGTCAACAAGATCAGCTGGTCCACCGTCCTGCTCATCTGCGGCATGCTCACTTTCGTCGGAGTCCTGGAGGAAGCCGGCACCATCGAATACGCTTCGAACGCCGTGGCGACCCTGGGAGCACCGTTGCTTGCCGGCTTGCTCATCTGCTACATCGGCGCCGTTGTCTCGGCTTTCGCATCATCCACTGCCATCCTGGCCGCGCTCATCCCGCTGGCGATCCCGTTCCTGGGCTCGGGCTCGATCAGCGCTACCGGATTGATCTGCGCGCTGGCCATCGCCTCGACCATCGTGGATGTCTCGCCCTTCTCCACCAACGGCGCCCTGGTCCTTGCCAACGCCCCGGAAGGCACCGACAAGGACCGCTTCTACAAGCAGGTCCTGGGCTACGGCGGCATCATCGTCCTGGCCGGCCCCGTTCTGGCCTGGGCGCTGCTGGTCTTGCCCGGCTGGCTGTAGGCACCAGCGGAACCGGCCAATCTTCACATCCCTAGGAGGAATCTCTTGAGCTCGATTACAGTCCAACCCGAAGAAACCCTGGCCACCGGCACCGGCCCCCTGAGCGGCTACGTGGTCCTTGACCTGACCCGTGCACTGGCCGGGCCGCATGCCGGAATGATGATGGGCGACCTGGGTGCCAAGGTCATCAAGATCGAAGCGATGGGCACCGGGGACGACACCCGCGGCTGGGGCCCACCCTTCGTCGGGCCGGAAGACAACCGGCAGGCCACCTACTTCCTGTCATGCAATCGCAATAAGCAGTCTGTTGCGCTGAATTTGAAGGATTCCGCGCACCAAGCCAAGCTGGCCGAGCTGGTCAGGAACTCGGATGTGCTCATGGAGAACTTCCGCACCGGTGTGCTGGACCGGCTCGGCTTCAGCGTCGAGGTGCTCCATGAATTGAATCCGCGGCTGGTGATCCTGTCCATTACCGGCTTCGGGCACGACGGCCCCGAATCCCACCGCAGCGGCTACGACCAGATCCTGCAGGGCGAGGCCGGGCTGATGTCCATCACCGGCTCCGGCCCGGAGGATCCGCAGAAGGTCGGGGTGCCCATCGCGGATCTGCTCTCGGGGATGTATGGAGCGTACGGGGCGCTGGCAGCGCTGCTGGAACGCGAAAGGACCGGTCGCGGCCAAGTGGTCCGCACCTCCCTGCTGGCCTCGATCATCGGGGTCCATGCCTTCCAGGGCACCCGGCAGACCGTGGCCGGGGAGAATCCCCAAGCCATCGGCAACCACCATCCCTCCATTGCACCCTACGGCCTGTATTCCTGTGCCGATGGGAAAGTGCAGATCAGCATCGGCAGCGAAAAGCTCTGGCAGGCCTTCGCCTCCCGGTTCGGCTTGCCCGCCGGGGATCCCCGCTTTGCCAGCAACTCCCAGCGTGTGGAGAACCGCGCGGCGCTCAATGAGCTGATCGAACGGGCTTTTAGCGCATACGATGCGGCGCAGCTGCTCAACTCCCTTGACGCAGCCGGCATTCCAGCGGGAAAGGTGCGCTCCATCGAGGAGGTCTATGACTGGGACCAGGTCCACTCCCAAGGGCTCATCGTGGAGGTGGAGCACGAAGTGCTGGGCAGGGTCAGCCTGCCCGGCCCTCCCCTGCGCTTCTTCGATGCCGCCACCAGCAAGGAGACCACCCGCAAGGCGCATACCGCTCCGCCCCTGCTCAATGCAGATGCAGCGGACGTGGACCGCTGGCTCGAAGAGAGGAAGGAAGACCAGTCATGAGCACCAGAACCCAACGGATTGACGCGTCGGCGCTACTGTCCATCGTCTTGGATGAAGACTCCTTCGAGTCCTGGGACAGCCAGCCGCAGCAGCCCGAGCTCAGCGAATCCTATGCGGCCGACCTCGATGCCGCCCGCGCAAAAAGCGGCACCGATGAATCGGTGCTCACGGGCAAGGGGCTGATCCAGGGCCGCGAAGTGGCGGTGATCGTCTCGGAATTCAACTTCCTGGCCGGTTCCATCGGGCAGGCTGCCGTGAAGCGCATTGTCGCGGCCATCGAGCGCGCAACGGCGGCCGGACTGCCGCTGCTGGCGGGGCCCGCTTCCGGGGGCACCCGCATGCAGGAAGGCACCTTGGCCTTCCTGGGGATGGTCGCCATCACCGATGCGGTCCGCCGGCACAAGGCGGCAGGACTTCCCTATCTGGTCTACCTGCGCCATCCCACCACCGGCGGTGTCATGGCCTCCTGGGGCTCTTTGGGGCACATCACCGTTGCCGAGCCAGGGGCGCTGCTGGGTTTCCTGGGTCCACGGGTCTACCAGGCACTCTACGGACAGGACTTCCCGGAGGGCGTCCAGGTCTCGGAGAACCTGTTCCGCAAGGGCTTGATCGACGCGGTTGTCCCGCCGCAGGACCTTCCGCAGCTAGTGGACCGGGCACTGCAGATCCTGCAGCCGGTACGAGATTCCGGCGCTTTCCCGGCACCGGTGGGCAGCATCTCGTGCAGTGCGGACGAGGACGCCTGGCGCTCTGTGCAAGCCAGCCGGAACCCGCGCCGACCGGACACCCGGATGCTGCTGGCCTCAGCTGACGACGCGCTGCCCTTGAACGGAACCGGACAGGGAGAGAAAGACCCCGGGCTGATGCTGGCGTTGGCGCGGTTCGCAGGACAGCGCTGCGTGGTGCTCGGCCAGCAGCGGCCGCGGCACCCGGACACGGCCAGCCTCGGGCCCGCCTCGCTGCGCGAGGCCCGCCGCGGGATGCAACTGGCCCAGGAACTCGGCCTGCCGCTGGTCACCATCATCGACACCACCGGCGCCGAGCTCTCGGTGCAGGCAGAGGAAGGCGGGTTGGCCGGAGAGATTGCCCGTTCGCTCAGCGAATTGATCGGCTTGCGGTCCCCCTCGGTGTCGGTGCTCCTCGGCCAAGGTACCGGCGGCGCCGCACTGGCGCTGCTGCCGGCGGACCGGACCATCGCAGCCCGCAATTCCTGGCTCTCGCCGTTGCCGCCCGAGGGCGCCAGCGCCATCATGCACCGCAGTACCAGCCATGCCCCGGATATGGCCCGCCAGCAGAAGATCGGCGTTGCTTCGCTGTGCGACTTTGGCCTGGTGGACCACGTGGTGGACGAGTTCGATGACGCTGCCACCCGGCCGCGCGAGTTCTGCCAGGAACTCGGAACGGCTATTGCTGCGGAAATCTCCCTGGCCCTTGCCATTCCCGAAGCAGATCGGTTGGAGCGCCGGCAGAAAAAGTTCCAGAACTTGGGACGAGCCTCCAGCTAGTTCCGCACTGGGACACCGGGCCGGTCCGGCAACGGCTGCTGGACCCGCCATTGGCATGCCTGCCACCGCCACTGCCGTCTCGCCGGGCCGGCCGGCTGCACCCTGCAGGCACGAGGAAGTTCAAGGATCAGGCTTCCTCCCCAAATGCCGGCCGCCCTGCGTAGAGTGGGACTCGACAGGAACTACCCAGCGAGGCGGACTATGCGCGAGCGCAAATCGATGATCGATACGGCCAAGGACATCGCGTCCGGCGCCCACGAAGGACAGGTCGACAAGCTCGGCGCCGCGTATATCGGGCATCCGGCACGAGTGGCCGGGCACGCGCGCGACCTCGGCGGTTCGCCAGAAGCCATCGCGGCCGCCTGGTTGCATGATGTGATCGAGGATTGCGACGTGAGCGCGGCGGACCTGCGTGCCGCTGGCCTTCCCGACACGGTCATCGTGGCGGTGGAACTGCTGAGCAAGCGGCCCGGGCAGAGCCTGGAAGAATATTGCGCCGGGGTGCGCGGCAATGCGCTGGCCTTGCTGGTCAAGGAAGCGGACCTGGCCGATAACACCGACCCGGAACGCACAATCCAGCTGGATCAGGCTACCCGGCAACGGCTGGCCGAGAAATACCAGCGCACCCGGTCCCTCCTGGGTCTCTAGCAAGGCACCGAGTCCTGGGGTCACCCCGGGTCTGCCCGGAAATAGCTCCTTGCCAAGATCCCCGCCACGCACGGCCAGCACTTCTTCGCCGGCATCCGGTGGCGGCACCTGATCACCGCGCAGAACTCGGAATGCTGGATATTTCCCGCAGCCCCCTTGCAATCGGGCGCCATTGGGCAAGACTGGGACTATGGCAACAGGCAGAAGAACAGTGTTCGAAAACCGCAGCCATGCCGGCGCCGCGCTGGGCATGAAGCTGTCCACCCTGCTGCCCGCCGGCGAATACACCGTGCTGGGTTTGCTGCGCGGCGGAGTGCCCATCGCCCATGAAGTGGCCAAGGCCCTCGGGGCCACCCTGGGCGCGGTGGCGGTGCGCAAGCTCGGGGTGCCCAGCAATCCTGAACTGGCGTTCAGCGCCATTGCCCGGTACGGGACTGGCAGCGCTCGCCACATCAACGAGGCGATCTACCGCCGGGCGCTGCAGTATTTCGGCAAGGACGAACTCGAATCCCTGGAACGCGGCACCGCCGCCGACCTGCTGGCCCTGGCCGGCACCTTCAAGGACTACTGCCCCGATGTGGCCGGGCGCGACCTGCTGCTTTGCGATGACGGAATGGCCACGGGCGCCACGATGAAGGCCGCGCTGGACCTAGTCCAGGGGTTGGCTCCTGCCTCCATCCGGCTGGCGGTTCCGGTGGCTTCGCCTGAAACGGCTGCCGAATTGGCACCCCGGGTCAATGGCATCTGCCAACTGCTCACCCCGGATAACTTCACCGCCGTCGGAGCCTTCTATGAGGACTTCGGGCAGGTGGGCCAGGACCAGGTCCTGGAAATGCTGCGCTCCGCGCGGTGAGGTCCCAGGACCGCAGCCCGGGACATTGCGTCCAAGTTCCGGGTTAGCCGGTGGCACCGGTCAGCTTCACGACCGAACACATCCAGCCCCGCACGGGCAAGGGCCGGCAAGGAGGAATCCAGCGTCATTCCCTGCTCCCGGCTCCAATTGCGTCTGCCGGTCCTGCTGCCCCGGTGATCTCATCCCTGGTGCGCCGAAACCGTTTCCGGGCGCCACGAGGCAAATGCCAGCACCGTACCGACCACTCCGATGCCGACCAGGACCAGAGCCGCAGCCCACAGGCCGATCGAAGCGCCCAGGGCGCCGGCCACCGGATAGGTCAGCAAGAAGCATGCATGGGACAAGGAAAATTGCGCGGCAAAAACACCGGGGCGGTTTTGCTCGGTGCTGTTGCGGCGCAGCAGCCTCGACGAGGGCGTGAGGATAGTTGCGGTCGCCGCACCCAGGGCCAGCCACAGGCCAAGGAGCCCGGCCCATTGGCCAGAACCCTCGCCCCAGCCGATCACAGCGGCACCGACGAACAGCAGCAGCGGCATCATCACGGCGCCGGCGAGCATCACGCTGCGGTCTTCGAATCGCTCCAGCAACCCCGGCATGCCCAGTGCCACCGCCATCGAACCTGCACCGTATGCTCCGAGCAGCAGCGCCACATCCACCTGCGAACGGCCCAGATCCCCCTTCACCAGCACCACTGTGTTGACGATGACCATGGCGGAGATCGCGGCGACCACCAGATTCAGCGCCATCAGGCTGCGCAGTTCCCGTGCCGCCCAGAATGCCCGGGTTCCCCCGGTGAGGCGATGGAAGAAGAGCGACTTCTGGGGCGGCGGGATCGCCGGGAAGCGCGTCGCGGCAACAAGCAGAGCAGACGCGGCAAAGCCGAGCACGGTCCCGGCGAAGAGGTTGTGGTAGCTGGTGACGGTCAGCAGCGCGGCCGCCAGCATCGGGCTGGCCAACGACTCCATGTCATAGGCCAGCCGCGACAGCGACAAGGCCCGGGTGTAATCCCGCTCATCGGGCAGGATCGAGGGAATGACCGCTTGGAACGCGGGGGTGAAGGTCGCCGATGCTGATTGCAGTACGAAAATCAGCACATAGATCTGCCACGCTTCGCTGGCGAATGGGAGGCAGAGCGCCACTAGTCCACGAATGATGTTGGACCCGATGAGCACGGGTTTGCGCGGAATATGGGAAACCAGGGCATTGGCCACAGGAGCAACGGCCACATAGGCGACCATCTTCACAGTCAAAGCCAGCCCAAGCACTAGTCCCGCGTTGCTGCCGGCAATATCGAAAGCCAGCAGGCCCAGGGCTATGGTGAGCAGGCCCGTACCCAGCAGCGCAATCATCTGGGCGCTGAAGAGCTTGGCGTACCCCTGGTTCTTGAGTACTGCGAGCATCTTTGCCGACTCCCGTATCTTTTGCCGCTAGCCCTGCGGGGCTTCGTGATGCAGCGGCAGCTGGCCGTTGGATACCGAATGCTCCGCCTGCTTGATCGCTTCGCTGACCAGGCGCGCCGGGTGCTCATCGGTGAGGCTGTACAGGACCTTGGTTCCGTCCTGGCGCGTGGTCACCATGCGCGCCATGCGCAAACGGGCCAGGTGCTGGGATACCCCCGAAGGGCTCTTCTCAACCAGCTCTGCGAGCGCGTTGACCGAGAGCTCACCGGCACGGCGCAGATGCAGCACAATCCGGATCCGTGTGGCATCGGACAGCAAGCCGAAGACTTCCGCGGCCAGCTCCACGAAATCCGAGGAAGGATCCGGAGCATAAATCTTATTATCTGCATGCATGCTAATAGACTAATGCTCTCGCCCGGTATTGCCTAGGGCACATCGGAAATTTTCCGCGTCCGACTGGAACTAGAATTGGAGCCATGACTGCAACGCTCGTGGCCAAGGACCTGACTGGCGGCCACGCCCACCGGACCCTCTTCTCAAATCTGAACTTCACCGCCGCACCCGGTGATGTCTACGGCGTAGTGGGTGCCAACGGCGCTGGCAAGTCCACACTGCTCTCGCTGCTTGCCGGGGCCGCGGCCCCGCAGGCCGGAACGGTGAGCACTGCCCCGGATTCTGCGTTCATCGGCTGGATGCCCCAGGAACACGAGCGCATTCCAGGTGAAACCATCACCGCGTATTTGGCCCGCCGCACCGGTTGCGCCGCGGCCACCACCGCCATGGAATCCACCGCCGAAGAACTTGGCAGCGGCAAGCCCGGTGCGGATAACGCCTACACCGTTGCATTCGACCACTGGATGGCCTGTGGCGCCATGGATCTGGAAGACCGCATCCCCGAGGTGCTGGCCAAGCTCGGTTTCACCCTCCCGGTAGAAACCGAGATGACTGCCCTGTCCGGCGGCCAGGTAGCCCGCGTGGCTCTAGCAGCCCTGCTGCTCTCCCGCTTCGATGCGGTGCTGCTCGATGAACCGACCAATGATCTCGATCTCGAGGGCCTGGAGCATTTGGAGCATTTCATCAATTCCCTGCGCGCGCCGGTGATCCTGGTATCGCATGACCGCGAGTTCCTCTCCCGCTGCACCACCGGCATCATCGAATTGGACCTGGCCCAGAACCAGGTAGCCACCTATGAAGGCGGCTACGACTCGTACCTTGCCGAACGGGCCATCAACCGCACCCATGCCCGTGAGGCCTACGAGCAGTTCGAGAACCAGAAAGCCGATCTGGTCTCCCGCGCCCGCACCCAGCGCGAATGGTCCTCGCAAGGCGTGCGCAACGCCATGCGCAAGGCGCCGGACAACGACAAGATCCGCCGCCGGGCCAACTCCGAGTCCTCGGAAAAGCAGGCCGCCAAGGTGCGCCAGATGGAATCGCGCATCGCCCGGCTCGACGAAGTGGCCGAACCGCGCAAGGAATGGGTCCTGCAGTTCTCCATCGCCGCGGCTGAGCGCGGGTCCTCGGTGATGTGCACGCTCAACGAGGCCTCGGTATCCCACGGGAACTACGCTTTCGGGCCAGTTTCGGTGCAGGTCAACGCCGGGGACCGGATTGGCATCACCGGCCCGAACGGAGCAGGCAAGTCGACCTTGCTGAACCTGCTGCTGGGCAAGCTGGCCCCGCACAGCGGCTCGGCATCCCTGGGCAGTTCGGTGAATATCGGAGAAATCGACCAGGCGCGCACCCAGCTGCCCGGCGACCTGCCATTGGGCGAAGCCTTCGAACTGGAAGTGCCCGAGTACTCCGCCGCGGAGGTGCGCACCCTGCTTGCCAAGTTCGGCTTGAAGGCCGACCAGTCCTCGGCCCTGGTGGATTCGCTCTCCCCCGGCGAGCGAACCCGCGCATCCATGGCGCTGCTCCAGGCCCGCGGGGTGAACCTGCTGGTGCTCGATGAGCCGACCAACCACCTGGACGTACCGGCCATTGAACAGCTCGAGGAAGCCCTGGAAGCTTACACCGGAGCACTGCTGCTGGTCACCCATGATCGCCGGTTGCTGGAGAATGTGCGACTGGATGCCCGATGGGAAGTTGCACAGGGTCAACTAACGGCCCATTTCTAGGGCCTCACTTGGGCACTTATTGCACTGGCAAGTTCACAGCTATCCAACGTAGGATTGGCACTATGGGAGCCGAGTTTTTCAGTTCTTTCGACTGCGAAGTCGACGCCTAGTACCCAAGGATATTTTCTTGAGCAGCACTGCAACACTCCATCCCCAAGGGCCAACGGTCAAGCCGGGAGATCCCAAGAGCTTCTTCCACGTCAAGAAGCTGGTCACCGAAGCTGGACTGGTCGGCCGCCGCCGCGGGCACTATCTCGGGTTGGGCATCGTGCTGACGGTGCTGCTAGCCGGTACCGTTACCGGT